>NZ_JAALLT010000001.1:677573-1016360 GCF_011059145.1 Halalkalibaculum roseum
ATCAACTGTTGGGGGTGCCGGAGCGGTTGGACAGATGTCCCCGGAAAGCCTGTTGAGCTCTACATTTGGTGATGAATTGAAGAAAGTGAGTAGTGGCTCAAAGATAATCGGGATTTCATTGAAAGATCGTGGTGCTATTCTACCCGTTGGTCATATGGGTAACCTTGCCCTTTGGTATGACGACAGCGGTGGTAACTTTGTAAGCAGCACCTGGTATACGCAAGAGTTACCGGAATGGGTTAGTGCGTTTAATGAGCAGGGTGATGCCCGTGCCTATAGCAACCAAACATGGAATACCCTGTTGCCCATGGATCAGTACACCAACAGTGATCCGGATAGTTCTTCCTATGAAGGGGCTTTTCCTTGGGAAGAGAGTCCGGTATTTCCCCACGAAATGGCAATGGCCCAGGGAGATTCAGTTTATTGGACCGTGAAGAGTTCGCCTCTTGGGAATACACTAGTGAAGGATCTGGCAAAGCGTGCTCTTCAAAATGAGAACCTGGGCGGGGATGAAAGTACTGATTTGCTGGCTATCAGTTTTTCCTCCACCGACTATATCGGTCATCAATTCGGTCCGCATTCGGTTGAAATAGAGGATACCTACATACGTCTGGATCGGGATCTTGCCGATCTCTTTGCCACACTGGATGAAGAAGTAGGTGAGGGGAATTACATGGTATTTCTAACTTCAGATCATGGGGTTGTAGATGTACCTGCGCAATTGGAAGAGACCGGACAACCGGGTGGATATTTCAATACCAACCGCGCCACGCAAGCTCTGCTAAACTATTTAACCGATAAATACGGCAAGCAAAATTGGATTCGGGCACTGTCAAACCAGCAGGTTTATCTGGACCGCGAGCTGATTAAACAGAAACAGATAGATTTGGAAGCAATGCAGCAAGATATTGCGAATTTTCTGCTTCAATTCGAGGGGGTATTGTCTACGAATACAGCGGCCAATTTTGCCACAGAAAAGTATGAGGAAAGCCTGCAGGGGATGTACCAGCGTGGGTTTCAATATCAGCGTTCCGGTGATGTTTATATTCAGCTGAAACCGGGATGGCTGATTAGTTCTTCGCGGACCGGTACGACTCACGGCTCGCCTTACACCTACGACACCCATGTACCTATGCTGATGTACGGTTGGGGCATCCCACAGGGAGGTACATTTAAGAAGACCGTGGTCACCCAACTGGCCCCAACAATATCAGAACTTTTACAGATTCCGTTACCAAATGGCTCTGAAGCTAAACCGTTGATTTTCGAGTAGTACTTTATATTCTTTGTGACCTTAGTGGTTTATACCGCTAAGGCACTAAGTTCAGTTTTGGTAAAACACCTTTACCAGCCATAAGCCTAGGCCCACGCTCATAAAACCTACCACTATACTACTAAAAAGGTAGAGCATGCTTATTCCGGCTTCACCTCGCTGATAGAGCTCAAAGATCTCGAGTGAGTACGTTGAAAAGGTCGTAAAACCGCCACAAAAACCGGTGGCTAACAGCAGCCGGGTCTGAGTACTCATCGCCGACTGGAAAGACAGTCCCATTACTATCCCGATCAGGAAACACCCCAAAATATTCACTCCAAAGGTACCCCATGGAAAAGCCATGGGCCATTTGGTAGAAATTAGTTTGGTAAGCAGGTAACGGCTGACACTGCCTGCAAAGCCGCCTGTACCGATCAGTAATAGTGTTTTAATCATGGTTAAAACCGGTTGATGGGTAAGTTCAAGCTCTTTTTTCCACTCTGTGAGAAGTTCAAGATTAAAGGCAAGGTATCGCCCGCAGCAAAATTTCTCTTCGCTCGCATCAGCATCACATGGTAGCTGCCCGGTTTCAGTACCAGGCTGTCACCGGACGGAATAACAATATTTCCTACCGGCCTCATGCCCGATAGTCCCTCTTCAGTGGTATATGATTCATGCAGCTCGGCTCCTTCAAAGAACTGCGATTCCATGGTAGTCAGCGTATCTGCCGATTTCAGTCCATTTATGATGGTGAAATAAGCAGCGCTGTTCTGTCCTTGTGAAACCGGCCGGGCTGTTAGTTGACTTACTTCAATTGTACCGCTTAGCGTAACCTTGGTAGTCTCTTGGTCAGTCTCCCCGGAACTGCAGGCAACACCCAGCAACAAAATGGAACCATAGAGCAACAAATTTTTCATAATGTTTCTAAAATAATTCTGACTCCTGAATTCTGTATTCTGAATCCTCATCTACCTCAGCCTATTGATATCCTCAATAACATTCTTCTCAGGCACCACGCTGCCCGGATATTCAAATCGAACCCGGCCTTGTTGATCCATTACCAGTATCCTATTGGTATGATTCATGAGGTATGACTGCTGCCCCTCCTCACTGTTTTTCACATAAGAGATCTTGGCAAGTATATCCATCTTGTTAAGAGCAGAATCGACAGTCACGGAATCACCGGTAAGCATGGTAAATTTTTCCGGGTCCAGGTTAAAACTCTGCATATACTTTTTCAGCACTGATGGGGTATCTCTAGCAGGATCAAAACTGATCTCAGCAAAATGAACTCCCTCACTGTTCTCCAGTTCCCTGTTTATATTGCTCAATTTCGCCGTAATAATTGGACAGACATCGGGACAGTGGGTATAAATAAATCCGACCACTAGAATGTCACCTCTGAAGTCTTTGGGAAATGCAATCGAAGTGCTGTCCTGGTTCACTAGGGCAAAGGAATCATCGCTAAGGTCGTTAATTACCTCAGGAGAATTACAGGCCGTAGTCAGGAGCAGTATGCTGAGAGCCGCCGGCACAATAATGTTATTTAACTGCTTGGCTACAAAGTTTAAACTTACAGGCATGGGCTTTTCACTTTCTCCCCGCAAGGTTCAAATTCAAATTCAAGAGTGGAATGTTGGATATTGAAACCGTTATTGAGAAGCTCTTTCAACGATGATTTGATGGTTTCCATATTGGCCATATCACTTTCATCAATTACTACATGGCTTTCCAGGAGGATATTACTCTCATCAAGCCTCCAGACGTGCAAATGGTGTATATCCAGTACCCCGGTAACTTCCTGCATGGCAAGAGTGACCTCTTCGAGCTGAATCTCATTCGGGGTACTCTCCATGAGAATGTCGATAGTTTTACGAAGCATATAATAGCTTTGCCAAAGAATATATCCTGCGATGATCAGCGTCAGGATTGTATCGACAATAAATAACTCATACTTAAGTATCAGCCAGCCGGCTACGATCACTCCTACGGAAGAGAGGGCATCCGACATAATATGCACATAGGCGCTGCGAATATTTATGTTTTCCTTGGAGCTGCGATATAGCAGCACGGCAGTGATTACATTGCCCAAGAGACCGATAATTGCAACCACGAACATCACCAACCCGTCAATGGGTTGCGGGTTATAGAACCGTTCAATGCCTTCCTTAATGAGAAAAAGGGCGATGATGACCAGGGTGATCAGGTTGATGAAAGCTCCGATGATCTCGGCTCTTTTGTAACCAAAGGTCTTCTCTTTGTTTGCTTCCTTTTTTGAAACTTTACGGGCAAACAGGCTGATACCCAGAGAGGTGGTGTCATTGAGATTATGAAGGGCATCCGACAAAAGGGCCAAACTACCTGATATAAAGCCTCCAATAAATTCGGCCAGCGTAATAATCAGGTTCAGAAAAATTGAAATCCATAAACGTCCTTCTGTCTGATCATCTCCATGAGCGTGGTGGTGATGGTGCCCATGATTATGCGAATGTGCCATAAGTGCTTGAAGTAGGTAATTGTATAAAGAAATCGATACCGGCTAAAATAAGTGTCAATTTACTCAGCCAAATGAATAAGATAAGCATATAATCCTAAAATAAAGGAGATATGAATGCTTTTACTTGAGAATTATGAAAGAATGGACAGGAAAGGTGTTTGAAAGACTGATTTTGGAAACTACATCATGATAAAATAGCTGCCGGCGGTCAGGGAAAGTGATATAAGCATCACAGCTATTGCCTGTTTGATGGGACGGTTTGGCAGAAAGCGATAGAGTTTTTTCTCCTTAAGTACCTCTTCCAGTTCCTTACGCTTCTCCATTTCGTGTTCACTGAGTTCCTCTACCGGATTCAGAACCAGCTCCGCCTGTTTATCAAATTCGGGAACGGATTCATTTAGCATGGAAGCAATCGTGAACTCGTCAATTTTCGGCAGGTCAGCAATGATGAGATAGATGGGGATCATCACAACAAAAACGGCCACACCTACAATGGATTTATCCAATGTACTCAGTTCCACAAAAAAGCCGCTTACGGTGCCCGTCAGAAAAGCAAGTCCAAGCATGCTAAATAGGGCACTCGCTACCAGTCTCAACTTCCAGTTGAGCACCAGTTCGTGCATAATGCGTTCATTTTCGTTCAGTTTGCGAGCCATATAGACGTATATTTTTGTGATATTTTAATTATTTATTAGAAAAAATGAAATATACAGCCTTATTTATTCATTTCGGTTTTCATTTCCTCCAGTAAGTTTTGCATGACCAACCGCGCGGATGTTCTTGCTATAGCCTCAATTTTATCACGGTTCTCACTGTCATTGACCTCATAGGTCACGGCATCCGCACCGAAGGTCCGGTAAATCCAGTTTTTGGCAATAGGAGAACTGGTATCAAAAGGTTCAACGGAAAATTCGGTATCCGGAAAGGCATTCTTCAGAGAATCTACCCATTTATAGGTAAAATCTTCCGGAAATGTTTTGATTTCCCGGTTAATAGGATAGAAGATATTCTCGTTCGTTGAGTGAAAGTCAATGCCGTAGTATATCCTTTTTTGCGAGTCTGAGCGTACATGCTTCAGTATATCGTCCCTAATGGCTTGGGTTTCGGGCTGGTTAAAGGCAATCCAATCGCGATTGAGATCCACTCCGGCCGCATTGTGACGCCAGTGCCCGTTTTGCACCCCATCGGGATTGGCAAGCGGATAGGCTAGAATTTCAAATTTACTGCGAAATTTATTGGCTGTCTCAGTGTCGGAAGTCAATTCATCAATAAAATAGAGACTAGCCAGAGCCCCGGTGACTTCGGGTGGGTGCATTCTCCCGGTTATCAGAAGTATCCCATGTGGCCTATTTTTATCTTCGAGTTCATTGATTACGATTTTCTTCACAGGTCGGTTTTGGTGGGAGAATCCGACGGTATCCTGCCACACAAAAGGTTCTCGGGATAGGGAATCAGCCCACACTACATAATCATCAATTGTAAGTACTTCCTGAGCACTGACCCACAAGGGCTTTTCAGAGAGATCAAGCTTCAGTGTAGCCGTACCCTGAAGAGTATCCTGAGAATAAGATGCCGAGTCAATGGCCGACCAGCTGCTTCCGTCATGGCTTAATTCCGGATAATAGCGATGCTCCCCATGTTGATACTTCAGCCTGAGACGAACGGTTTTAGCCGAATCCGCCCATACCTTGAATGCATACCATGGACTGTTGTTGATAGGGTAATTTTCGGGCTCCAGTACGACCTGGTAAAGGGAGTCATTGAGCTTGTAAAAATCATTCATTCGGGCTCCCGCGAACTCATTGCTAAGCCAGACACCGTCGGAAGAGATGCCTATAGTCCGTTCATGCTGGGGTGTGATCTCCTTGTCGGTTGTGACAGTCGCACCCTCGGGATCATAAGAGAATCCGGTAAACTTCTCACTGGAAGAGCAGGAAGTCGCGACCAATGCGATAATAAAAAGGACTCCACAATGTGAGGAGGCTTTGAAATGGGATAACATAAAAAGTATAGCTTTTACAGATTTATGGATAGTATAAGTCAATTTTACTGTTTGGCCAATAGAGATAGGAGATAAAATTGAGCTTACCGGCAATGGGTTCAATTTCTTTGAGGGATGCAGTCAAAATCTTATCATTGCGTATCATAATTAATCATCAGTGCCTGTCCATAGAGAAATATCAGTGCATTTTAAAAAGTCGACTATAGCTTTCATAACACTCTGTATTTGGTGTCTGGCTTTCGGAAGTAGTCTGGCCTGGCAGGCAGATTCTGAGGAGGATGTCAGGGAGGACCAAATCTGGCAACTTGAAATAGAGGGTAATGATACTTTCAGCTCTATAGTATTGAAAGAACAAATTGCTTCAGAAGCCCACTCATTTTGGAACAAGCTTCGTTTTTGGAAGCGTACCGGACATGAGCTGAATATTACCACTGTTCGGAAAGACGTGATTCGTCTGGGCAATTTTTACCGCCGCAGGGGCTTTTATAATGTCAATGTAGACTACCGGGTTGAAACAAAAGGTAAAGAGTGGAAAAAAAAGCTCGTTTTTGTGATCAACGAGAATGCAGCTATACGAATAGGCAAGATTAATTTTGTATTCCAGACCGATTCTGCCAAAGCGGATCAAATCAGACAAACACGTGCTTTTCAGCGGATGCAAAGAAGGCTTCCCTTTCAATCGGGAGAACGGTTTCAGCAAATCATGATTCCGGATGTTGTAGGCCAGGTTAAGGATGTTGTCAGAAATCAGGGATTTCCCTATGCAAAGGTTTCTGTAGAGTCAGAAGTGGACACCGCAGGCCTGTCTGCAGACCTAAGTATCATTTCCAATACCGGTCCCAAGGCTGCTATTTCTGAAATTAATGTGGAAGGCATGAAGAGTATTTCCGACAGGTATGTAATTCGGGAGTCAGGGTTAAAGATCGGACAGACCTATAGTCATGACAAAATTCAGGAAGCGCAGCGAGAACTCTTCAACCATCACCTGTTTCAATTTGTCACTATCGGGATACCCGAACAGCAACAGGACAGCACGTTAAACCTACAAATGAGGGTTCGAGAAGCCCCACTTCGCACCATTGAGGCCTCACTCGGGTTTGGAACATCCGATCTGGTTAGAGGTCAGCTGAGCTGGATTCATCGCAATGCTTTCGGAAAAGGTCATCGCTTTACTGCTACGGGTAGGGCATCATTTATACAGCAGCTGGTAAGCCTTGATTATCTTTTTCCCTATTTCTATAACAACAAAAGCAGCATCGTTATCTCACCTTTCGGGGAGCATCAGCTTGAGGAAAGTTTCGAACTGTTTACTCTGGGCTTGACTAACAGTTATATCTACAGTTACAATCAGAATCTGACCGGTACTATCTCTTATGAAGCCACAAAAAATATAGAACGATCGGAAAAAAGGAATATCGACCTGCCTGACAGTACCAATCGCTACGATTTGTCCTCCTTGCAGTTTAATGGTTATTTCAGCCAGGGATATGGTAGAGAACAACTGGGATGGGTCGTTCAACCCTACCTGGAATTGTCCGGATTTTTGAATATCGCTACCTATAAGTTTCAAAAGGCATCGATAGACGTCCGCAGATTTACGAGGATTACCAAGAGCACTATCCTGGCAACTAGGGTTCAGGCCGGCGGAATCCTTAAAGCCTCATCGGACTCTCTGCCACGTAATATTCGCTACTTTCTAGGAGGAACCAATTCAGTGAGAGGTTGGTATCGTCAGTCTTTAGGACCCAAACAGGCAAATTTTCGTACTCAAGTTGTTGAAGGAGATACGGTATCTACTTTTGATCGTTACGTACCGGTTGGGGGAAGGGCAAAGTTTGGATTTAACATAGAGTTAAGACAGGATCTGAATAAATTACTGGACGGATTTGGGATTTCTGCCTTCCTCGACGGTGGACAGGTCTGGGGAAGTGTAAATACACTCTCTCAAAGGCCCATTCAGTTCGGTGCGGGAGGAGGCTTTCGCTACCAGTCACCCATAGGTCCCATCAGAATTGATCTGGGTTATAAATTAAATCCCTCCGATGAAGATCTCGGCATCTACGGGGATAATGGGTCGCCCGGTTTCTGGGACAAAGCAGCAATTCATTTCAGTATAGGACAAGCATTTTGACGGAACAAGCTTCAGAACATAACGAAAAGAAAAGAAGATTCAGGTGGCCATGGGTGGTCCTTGTGATTCTTATACTTTTGGTTGCCCTGCTGCGCTTATCCCTGAAAACAGATTATATACGAAATATCGTCAAAGACCGGGTTGTATCTGCGGCCAATGATCAGCTGACTGTCGAGCTATCTATAAACCGGTTGAAGGGTGATCTTTGGAAAGAGATTGTGCTGGAAGACATCACATTGAAAGAAAATGATCAGGATACGGTTGCCGGGGTAGATAGCCTCAGGCTTCGTTATAATTTACTCAGCTATTTTAGCTCAGTGCTGGAGGTTCCTAAAATTGCTATTTCAGGACCTTACCTAAAAGTGCGTCAGCAGGATGGGCAGTTGAATCTTTCACACTGGGTTAAATCGTCACCTGCTGATACCGGTACGGTCGCATCTGACCCATTCTTTTTTAGGCTTGAAAGTATTCAGGTTGATGGAGGAAGAATCGATGCTATGATCGAGGCGATGCCTAAAGACTCTGCATTTACAGTTGAAAATCTTCAGATAAGGAGCAGTTTTGCACTTCTTGAAGAGGGTTATGAGGTCGAGATAAGCGAGTTTGCTTTTGACGTTATCCGTTCGGCTTTGGATGAAAAAGTCTCTTTTGAGAGCCGGTTATCTGCAAATAAACAGTCAATAAGTCTACAGAAGCTGGTACTGGCAAGCGGGAGCTCTCTAATACAGAGCTCCGGAAACTTCAGTTTAGAAGATTCTTCTGCCAGTCTTGATGTGCAGGCACAGCCTCTATCATGGAGGGATATTGCCGCCTTTGTAGATCAATCAGCTGTGGAGCAAAATATTGGATTGGATCTGAAGCTAAAGGGCAGGTTGGATGATTTTAGTGTAGGCCTCGGTGTTCGTTCTAAAGGTATTGACGATCTCCAAATTTCTGCTTCATTCAAAAGAGATACTACTTTTACACTAACAGGTGCTAATATATCGGCCGAAAGGCTGAATTTAATGGCATTTTTCAATGACTCCTCGATGCCGGATATAACGCGAGTTGACTTTAGCTCCGAAGGCGCAGTCCCTCTTACCTCGGTTGAGAATGGCAGTATCAAAGGTTCCCTGCATACCGGTAGCATCTTGTACAACTCTTATAGATTGGATACCCTGGAAACCGATTTTTCTTCGGATAAAGGCAAACTGAGTGCCACTCTAGCGACTCGTCGGCAACAGCAAAGGGTCACTGCCAAAGCCGGGATCAGCGATATTTGGATTACCGATCCGCAGGTTAATTACGCTATTCGTGGATCAGGTATTAATCCCGGGTACTGGCTGCAGGATGAACAGTTCAAAGGTACCATCAGCTTCAACGGGACGCTCAAAGGAAGCGGATTGAGCCTGGATGACTCATCCTGGGATTACAGGTTAGATCTGAGTAAAGGAAGGGTATACGAGCAGGAATATAGTGAAGCAGTTCTCAGCGGGAAGATTAATCCACAAAGGATTACCGGTAACAGTCGTATAAAGCTGAGCGAAAGTGAGGTAAGTTTAAATGCTGTGCTTACTAATTATCGGGCAACACCGGCCTTCACTTACGAACTGAGTTCCCGTGGATTCGATCTTTCTGAGATAGTATTCCTGAATGATTTCAAAACTTCATTGAATCTGGATGTTAAAGGGGAGGGAAGCGGATCAGATTTGGCAAACCTCAGCATAAACTCAGCAATTGCCATTGATTCCTCGGTTGTGAATGGTGAGCGCATTGATCAGCTGCATGCAAATCTTCAACTGGAAAACTCCATTGCCACTGTTACAGAAGCCGGCATGCAGAGCACTATTGCTGAAGTAATATTTGGTGCCAGGCTCAACCTAAACGATTGGTATGATACCGCGAACAGGTTAGATCTGGACCTCGTTCTAAAAGACCTTCAATCTGTAGCTCCATTGGTAGGCGCTGAAAATTTGCAAGCGGAGGGTTCGGTAACCGGCAAGTTGGTGCCGGCAGAAAGTAGGGAACTTCAATTTAGCGGCAATGTTGACTTGGGTAATTTACAGCTTGATGATTTGTTTGCGTCAGAAGGAGCAAACGGAAATATTGAAATACTGTTAAAACAGGAGCCCGAGTACACTGCTGATCTTTTCTTAGATTCGCCCAGATTTTCGACTGTCAGACTGCAGGATTTAGTGATGAATACCGGTGGTAGGGTGGTTGAGGATGTCACAGACGGGACCTTCAGTCTTAAATTTGTCGGTCCGGAACAGAGCGAGCTCATTCATGCCGGAGGGTATCACATCTCGCCAGATAGCATCAAAATATTGACAAACCGTCTGGATGTGGTCAGCTCAGTGAATACACTATCCTTGCAGCAACCCTTTGACGTCAGCATTGTAGCCAATACAGTTCGCATGGATACTCTGCGCCTCTCTTCTGCCGATGGAACCTCGCTGGAGCTTGCTGTACCTTATGCCGATTCGCTACGCCAACGGGGATATTTACGTGGCAACAATATAAACTTGTCGGTTCTACAAAATACTCTGCTTGGTGAATCGTATTTCGATGGTATGCTAACCGGTAAAGTTTCTGTCGCGAATTCAGATACCAGCCTGAAAGCTTTAGGTAACCTGTCGGTATCGGAAGTATCGTACCGTGGGGTACCCATGGATTCTGTCACTTTGGAACTGGATTTGGAAGAAGAGCAGCTTAAAAGCTTTATATCGGTAAGGGATCAGGGAGACGAACTGTTGAGCGGTAGGTTGAATGTACCTTTCAGGTTGGGTGACCCACAGGAGTTTGACGAGTCATTTTTTGAGCATCAAATTGACGGGTCACTTAGGGTTAAACGGGTCGCATTAAATCGCTTCCGGAATCTTTTAAACGAGATGGGTATGAGAGATACCGATGGAATTCTGCATGTTGAGGCGGATCTCTCAGGAACTGCAGGCATACCGGAATTTAAGGCCAGATTCTCATTAGACAGTGCCTCGGTTTCCGGAGTTAAAATAGATTCCATTACGGCCAACCTTGATTATTCACACCAACTTTCTTCGGTGAGGATGAATGCTACGGTTAATAGCCTGAAACAGAAAGTAGCCGAAATAAAGGGCCAGGTACCCTTCAATATTGATTTAAGACAGGGAGAGATTTCACCGCCCGGAGAAGAAGACAGTATTCGGGTTGATATTGTAACCAACGACTTTAATCTGTCAGCGGTGAATGATTTTGTGGACCGGGAGGTCATCAGAAATATCAGGGGTAAGCTTAATGGAAGGATACAGGCAACCGGTACGCCGGCTGACCTGCTAACTGATGGAACGCTGAAGATCAGTGAAGGTGCAATGCGGATTGTAGAGACAGGCATCACGGTGGATAACATTACGACCGGAATTGTATTTGAACCTGATCTCATAACAGTAACCGATTTCACGGCTAGAAGTGGAAGCGGATCGCTGACTATGAACGGCAGCGTTGCACTGGAAGAGTTGATACCGGGAGATTTGAATCTTTCCATGAGGGCAAGAAATTTCAGAGTGGCCAATACCTCCGAGTATAACGCATCAATTGATCTGGATACCAAATTGACCGGTTCGATGACCCGTCCAAATGTGAGCGGAAAACTTACCATCTTAAACGGGTTTGTGCAGCTGGATAACTTTGGAGAGAAATCTGTGGAAGATGTACAGCTTGATTCCACAGAACAATCAGATAACAACGTAGCCCTTTATGATTCTCTCTCCATAGATATGGATATAGCCTTCAACCGAAGGTTTTACATTCGTAACCAGCGATACCTTGAGATGGAAGTAGAACTTGACGGGGCGGTGGATATGCTGAAAGATGCAGGCAGCGACCTTCAAATGTTTGGAAGCCTGGAAGCGGTCAACGGTTACGCGCGTCCGCTTGGCAAACGATTTGAACTGGAGGAGGGTATTATAACCTTCTCGGGTAATCCGACGAATCCGAACCTGAATATTCGTACCATTTTTGAACCGGTGCAGCCGGAAGAGGAGGTAAAAATCTGGTATATCATTGAAGGGAATGTCGAGGATCCCCAATTCAAATACGAGAGTTCTCCACCTATGGAGCTGGAAGATATTCTCTGTTATACACTCTTTGGACAACCCTGCTTTGCCCTTGAATCATGGAAACAGGCCCTCGCTTCCACGGGTTCGAACGCTGGAGCAACGGGCCTGGCCCTGGAGTTATTCTCAGATCGTATAGAAACGCTGGCTTCTCAAAGTCTGGGTATCGATGTGGTCAAAATAGAAAATACCACTGTCGGAGGCGAGTCAGGCACTTCCATTACTACCGGTTGGTACATCAATCCAAAGGTATTCTTTGCCATCCAAAATATTATTAGCGGCTCTTCTCCGGAGACCAGTTTCTTGCTGGAATATATGCTCCTTGAGAATTTGAAGCTGATCATCTCACAGGGCAATGATGCCCGGCAGGGGGTGGACATCAAATGGAATTACGATTATTAGATGAAACACGGAATACGCGGAAGAGGTGGATATGTAATTATATGTTTCGAAGATCAGGATAAATTTGACCGCTTAATCGGTGTTACCCGTGTTCGATTAAAATTGTATTTTCAGGTAAATTAAAAATTCTAAG
Source organism: Halalkalibaculum roseum (assembly GCF_011059145.1). Classification (NCBI taxonomy): domain Bacteria; kingdom Pseudomonadati; phylum Balneolota; class Balneolia; order Balneolales; family Balneolaceae; genus Halalkalibaculum; species Halalkalibaculum roseum. The sequence continues at coordinate 690,061 of NZ_JAALLT010000001.1, forward strand.
TTCATCATTATGTATAAACAGCAAGACAAGGAATTAGCAGAGAAAATACTCAACTTCAGCTGTGAACTGAAGGAAGGTCAGAATGTAATGCTGCAGCTCACCGGACTGAACGGAGTGGAATTGATGCGTGCCCTCGTGGAAACGGCGCGCGAGTTGAAGGTGCATCCATTTATTCAGATCAATGATACTGACATTCAGCGTATGCTCGTAGAAAAGGGAGATGAGGATTTTTGGAAAAGACAGGCAGAAGCCGATCAACTCCCCCTCATGAAGCAGATGGATGCTTTTGTCGGAATACGTGCTTCACAGAATATCTACGAGCAGTCGGAGGCAACCAAGAAGGCCAATGAGGCTTATTCTAATGAGTTTCTGAAGCCGGTGCATTTCGAAGAGCGGGTGAACAATACCAACTGGGTTGTGCTTCGCTACCCGTCACCGGCCTTTGCGATGAACGCAAAGATGCCTACCGAAAAATTCAAGGAGTTCTACTACAAGGCCTGCCTGCTGGATTACAGTCAGCTGGCTGAAGCCATGAAACCTCTGGAGGAGCGGCTGCGTGATACGGATATGATTCAGTTGAAAGGAGAGGGGACCGACATACAGTTTTCCGTGAAAGGGCAAAACTGGATTCCTTGTTTCGGCAAGCGAAATATTCCGGACGGGGAGCTCTTTTCTTCTCCTATTCTTTCATCGGTCGATGGGCATATCACCTATACCTCCTCGGTTTACCAGGGCAAGCCCTTCGACTATGTGAAGCTGGAAGTGCGGGATGGAGTGGTGGTAGATTTTGACTCATCCAATAACGAGCAGCTCGAGGAGATTCTCGATACCGATGCCGGAGCACGTCAGTTTGGAGAGTTCAGTTTCGGGTTGAATCCCATCATCGAAAAACCCATGCATGACATTTTATTTGATGAGAAGATTTACGGTTCCAATCACCTGACATTGGGTAATGATTATGAAATTGCCCCGAATGGCAATGAGAGCAACATCCACTGGGACCTGGTCTGCATAGGTGCCGATGTATACCTGGATGGCGAAAAGATTCGTGAAGGCAGAAAATTTATCACGGATGATTTGAAAGTTCTGAATCCCGAGAACCTGATTTAAAAGATATACCACTTAGGCACATAGTGATTTTCGTGCCTAAGTGGTAAAAATTAGTTGGTTACACTTCTTCCGCCCACTCTTCAGCGTCTTCAAAGACTTCGGCGAACTCAATAGACTCTCCGTCTTTCGAGAGAGTAGCCTCAAATTCAACCTTGGTATCCTCTTCGCGCTTGATGAGTTCGGTAGCAAGCTTATCTACAATCTTGGTCTGAAGGAGTCGCTTCAGCGGACGTGCGCCATAGACCGGATCGTAACCCCGGCTGGCCAGCCAATCTTTGACATTGTCGCTGACATTAAGTTTCACATTTCGTTTTTCAAGCATCTTGTGAACCCGCTTAAGCTGGATGTCAACAATATCACGGATGTGCTCCTTGGTAAGCGGATGGAAGACGATGATGTCATCAACCCTGTTCAGGAACTCAGGACGTATACTTTTCTTCAGCTGATCCATCAGTTCATCCTGCAGCTCATTGTAAACCTTATCGGTAAATTCTCCACCGGTTTCCTCAATACGTTCCTGAATCAGGTGCGAACCGATGTTGCTGGTCATGATGATGATGGTATTGGTAAAGTCGACTGTGACGCCTTTATTGTCGGTGAGTCTTCCTTCGTCCAGAACCTGCAGCAGCATGTTGAAGACATCGGGGTGAGCCTTCTCAATTTCATCGAGCAGGATCACCGAATAAGGTTTGCGGCGCACGGCTTCGGTAAGCTGTCCGCCCTCATCATAACCCACATAACCCGGAGGGGCACCTACCAGTCGGCTCACGCTGTGACGTTCCATATACTCACTCATATCGATGCGAATCATAGCATCTTCATCGTCAAAGAGGAAGTTTGCAAGCGATCGTGCCAGTTCCGTTTTACCCACACCGGTAGAACCGAGGAAGAAGAACGATCCGATAGGACGCTGTTCATCCTGCAGCCCCGCGCGAGCCCTCCGTACCGCGTTAGATACGGTTTCAATAGCCTGGTCTTGGCCGACCACTCGCTTGTGCAGTTCATCTTCGAGGTGAATCAGTTTTTGCCGTTCGCTCTGCAGCATCTTGCTGACAGGAATACCCGTCCATCGTGAAACGATATCTGCAATATCTTCAGCAACAACCTCTTCACTGAGCATGGCGCGGCCTTCCTGAATCTCATCAAGTTCTTCCTGGGTCTCCTCAAGATCTTTTTCAAGCTGTTTGATGGTACCGTAGCGCAATTCGGCTACTTTTTCGTAATCACCTTCCCGTTCGGCTTTATCGGCACGGTTACGCGCGGTTTCAATAGCCTGTTTAAGGTCCCGTGTTTTTTGGATGAGATCCCGTTCATTGTCCCACTGGGTGCGCATGCTTTTACGCTGCTCTTCCAGGTCAGCCAGTTCTTTTTCAATATTCTGGACTTTCGATTCATCCTGGTCGCGTTTCAGACCTTCACGCTCGATCTCCAACTGACGGATCTGACGCTCGATCCGGTCCAGTTCTTCCGGCATTGAGTCTATTTCAAGCCGAAGTCGGGAGGCGGCCTCATCGATCAGGTCAATAGCTTTATCGGGAAGGAAACGGTCGGCGATATACCGGTGAGAGAGCTCGGCAGCAGCGACCAGTGCTTCATCCCTGATTTTCACACCGTGATGCAGTTCATAGCGTTCCTGGAGTCCCCGAAGAATAGATACGGTATCCTCAACGGAGGGCTCGTTAATCAGAATTTTCTGCATGCGTCGTTCAAGTGCACGGTCTTTTTCAATGTATTTTCGATACTCGTCTAATGTGGTTGCCCCTATAGCATGCAGTTCACCACGTGCCAGTGAAGGCTTCAGGATATTGGCGGCATCAAGGGAACCTTCGGCCGATCCTCCGCCTACCAGGGTGTGGATTTCATCAATGAACAGGATAATCTGTCCGTCGGAGTCAATAACCTCTTTCACAACCGCTTTGAGTCGTTCTTCAAACTCCCCGCGGAATTTGGTCCCCGCGACCAGGGCGCCCATATCGAGTGCAACAACATGCTTGGACTTTAAACTTTCAGGTACATCGCCACGGTTGATACGCAATGCCAAGCCCTCGGCAATGGCCGTCTTACCGACGCCGGGCTCCCCGATGAGCACCGGATTGTTTTTGGTACGCCGGGATAGAATTTGCATAATGCGCCGTATTTCATGATCGCGTCCGATTACCGGATCCAGCTTGTTTTTCTCAGCCATCTCATTGAGATCGCGCCCGTATTTCTCCAGGGCATTATAGCGGCTCTCTGCATTTGGATCGTCAACCTTCTGGGATCCGCGAACGTCTTGCAAGATTTTAAGAATATCGTCTTTTTTGACTCCTTGTTCCTTCAGCAGTGAGGTGGCTTCTCCCTTTGCATCGACCATGCCGATCAGCACATGTTCTGAGCTGATGTATTCATCTCCCAGGCTGTCAGCTGACTTCTGAGCTTTGTCAAAAACCTCTTTTAAATCGTTGGAGAGATACTGTCCGGAGACGGAAGCTCCTTTAACGACGGGTAGTTTGTCAATTATGGATTCCAGCTTGCTCTTCAGCTGGGGAGTACGCACTCCTAATTTGTTAAGAATAGTATTGACAACATTATCTGTGTCATTCAGTAATGCCAGCAGAACGTGGGCAGGAGCCACGGCCTGGTGGTTGTTGCCGGAAGCAATATCAAGAGCAGCCTGAACGGCCTCTTGTGCTTTCAAAGTGAATTTATTCAGATTCATATCTGTATGGGTTTAATATCTTTTTGTTGTTCTACTATTAAAGAGACCAATATCGTACCGAATTCGATGATCTGACGTATTTACAGGGCTTTAACAAATTTTTGGCAGTAATCTGGTATAATTCTGAGTATTGAATTATCATAGTATAACTTACCGTAGATTCTTGCACACATTCATCATGGATATAGCGGAAAAGAAAAAAGAATACGATGCACTGAAAGCACTCTCTCGCTGGATTGGTATTGGCAGTGCAGTTGCACTTATAGTTGGGATGTTATGGCTGAGTAAGATTTTAGTCGTACTCGGTTTACTTGGAGGCTTTGCAGGAACAAGTCAGCAACTCTATGCACGATACCGTTTTGGTCTCATCAAAAATTTCAAACGCTGGATAATCTACCAAAGTCTTTATTCGGTGTTCATTATTATTCTGGTGATCACAATTATCGCACTTGATTTCTCTGTGTAGCTCAAGGTCTTCTTTGTGTACCTCTATGGTAAGATTACTCGAATTTTTTCGCAGAGCCGGCTGTTATTTTAGGTGCAGTTCATTCCAAATCAAGCAAAAATATTTCACTTCTTATGGATCGGATAACAGTATCAGGAGTCACATTGGAGATTGAACGAGGCGATATCGCTGCCCAAGATGACATACAGGCTGTAGTCAATGCTGCCAACGCACAGTTGAAAACCGGCGGAGGCGTTGCAGGCGCCATTCACCGGGCGGCAGGACCCGGATTGACCGAAGAAACGCGTCCGCTAGCCCCTATTTCACCCGGGGAAGCTGTCATCACGGGCGGTCACAACCTGCCCAATGAGTACGTGATTCACTGCCTGGGTCCGGTTTATGGCAGGGATAAGCCCGAAGATGAACTGTTGGCGAATTGCTACAAGAATGCATTGAAACGGGCCGAAGAGGAAGATGTAGAAAGCATTGCTTTTCCCGCCATCTCCACGGGTGCATTCGGATATCCCACTGAGGCCGCTGCAAGAGTGGCTTTATCTACGATACAAGAGGAAGCTGAGCATTTAGAGTCTGTGAATACCATTCGTTTTGTTCTTTTTGGAGAAGACGACTACAACATTCACCAAAAGGTTATGGAAGAGATATTTGAGTAAGGTCGGCTGACTAAGATTATTTGGGATGGACCGCCTAACTACTCTGTAATCTGCTTACGCCACTCTGCTGCGGAAGCCCAGGAATCGAGCATATCATTTTTCAATTATGTAAAATAATGAGGTCAAGCGTGGAAGCTTGACCTAGCTTATAGGGCGAAGTGAAAAGAATAAATAAGCTATGCCAAGCGTCCACGCTTGGCACCTTGAACATGCAAATAAACAACAATTAGTAAATCTCATTCAACACGCCCGCCAGTCGTACACCGGCCTGCAGAAGACGCTTCTCAACGATGTCATACTTTCGGTACATATACTCATAGTTGATGCTTTTGTCCTTTGGCAGGTCATAGACCTCTTCCCGTAAATCCATTGACTCCCGTGCCCAGTGTAGCACCCCGGAGTTTTGCCAGTTTACGATCTGCTCATTTGTAGGATGATTGATACTCCTGCTGAGTTCCGTGTAACTGAGCTGGGTTTCATCGATCATGCCGCTGTCCCACACGCGATGGAGATTGGAAGAATCCCAAAACCACTCAACACGTACATCATTACCTCCTCGATCTTCGCCGGTTCCTACGTGCAAGGGCATGTGAATATCTCCGATGAGGTGAATAAGCATCTTCAGTTTATTTGCTTCTTCTTGAGTGCTCAAATTTCCTGACTTTAGGTCAGCTGTAATATCGCGTATCGCTTTGATGAGATCACCGTTCGGATTCTTTTCTGTTTCAGCGTAGGGCATCCCATCGGGGATGGTAACCCAGTGCCAGTCGTGAGTATAATCATAGGTTGAATCTGATTTTATTTCATCCATCCAGGTACTTGCGATGGCCATTGATTCCGGACCCAGTACACGATCGATGGCATCACGGGTTTCGTCATCCAGATAGTCGGCAGCAATATCGCCAACTACCCGATGTCCGTTCTTGCCCCACTTTTTATCGCCTGCTCCGGTGAAGAGTAAAAAGGAGAGAATAAGTAACAGTAACTTCATAGTTTTACTAATGGGTTTTTATTAAAACAGGTCAAATATCTGTAATTATTTCTAAGATGCTAAACGGTTTTACCAATTTTTAATGCCAATAACGTTCGCTGATGATGTATCAGTTTCTGGATATCTTCTTTTTTGTTTTTCATACCTGCCTCATTCTGTTTAACCTGTTTGGCTGGATCTGGAAGGCCACACGAAAATGGAATCTGCTGACCCTCTCAGCAACAGCCTTCTCATGGATCATATTGGGGATTTGGTATGGTTTCGGTTACTGTCCCTGTACACACTGGCACTGGCTTGTGAGGAGGGAGCTGGGGTATAGCGACATGCCAAATTCCTACATTAAGTTTTTGCTGGATGAACTGGTGAGGCTAAACTTCGATGCTTTCACCGTAGACCTGTGGACCGGTATTTTATTTTTTAGTGCCTTTGTGGTTTCACTGTATGTAAACCTGGTTAGGGGGAGAAGTCGTAATTAAAATATTGCGTTGAAATTTCTAAAAGCTTGGTAAGAATAATAGGTATAAGGTATAGGGTATAAGGGGAAAGGGACGACAAGGAGTAAGAATCAATGGGAAAATAAAAATAGGCTGGTTCAAGAGTCCACGCTTGAACTTTAAATGAGACAAGAATGTAGAGTTCCGTTTTATGTTCCTAACAACCTTATACCTTATTCCTTATACCCTATACCTTACTTGTCAGCCAGTTTTTCAAAGAGTTCTTTTTCATCATCCGACAATTTCTCAGGTATCTGAATCTGCAGACGCACGAACAGGTCACCTTTATTACTCTCATTTCTGAATTCCGGCATGCCCATACCTTTTAAACGAAAGAGTTTTCCACCGGAAGTACCGGCCGGGATTTTCAGTTTGGCCTTGCCTGCAAAGGTATCAACAACGGTCTCTCCTCCGAGTACCGCAGTATAAAGGTCAACCGGGTGATCGTAATACAGGTTATTACCCTTTCGCTCGTACCGGTCGGGTACATCAACTTTGATGCTCAACAGTAAATCTCCTTTGGGTCCACCCTGAGCCGTTGAACTACCTTTACCTTTCAGTCGAAGTTGCTGTCCGTCTTCAATTCCGGCAGGAATTTTCACCTTCATTTTCTCGCCACCGACACGGATTGTACGGGATGTACCTTCATAAGCCTGTTTTAAGGAGATATTAACGGTAGCCTTCAGATGTTTTTTAGCGGCGCGCTGTCTTCGGGCCTGTTGGGCACCACCCTGTCGGGCATTACTTTGAAAGCCTCGCGTTTGTGATTGGGTCCGCTGTCCAAACGGGTCTCCGCCGCTTGCCCCACCACCGAATATGGTTTCGAAAAAGCTGGAAAAAGGACTTCCTTGTCCACCGCTACCGGACCCTCCTCCAAAAATATCTTCCATATTGATGCGATAAGACTGTTGGCCGCCTCTTCCGCGTCCTGCTCCCTGGTTGGCATATTGCGACCAGTCGAAACCGCTCTGGTCTCCGGCACGCTTATACTTTTTCCAGTCTTTCCCCACCTTGTCGTACAAGTCTCTTTTTTCAGGATCACTGAGCACTTCATAAGCTTCTCCTACCTCCTTGAATTTCTCTTCAGCTGAAGGATCATCAGGATTTTTGTCAGGGTGGTATTTTGCCGCTTTTTTTCTATAGGCTTTCTTTATCTCATCTTTGGAAGCACTCTTGCTAACGCCTAGTATGTCGTAATAATCTTTATAATCCATAATCTTTTCGAAGCTTGGGCATCTTTACCGGTAACTCTATTTTTTATGCCGCAAATAAGATGCCATGCATCAAAATGTTACGATTTGACAAGAAATATTGCAGTTTCTGGTCACCTTGTCATAAAAAAAGGCGCCCTGAGGGAAATCAGGACGCCTTAACCTAAGGGGAACTCTTTGTTATAGTTCAAATGCTATGAATTGATTCACTCCGCCTCTCAATATTCGTAACAGAACGACATCATCACCGCTATCCGATATTCGCTTTATTTCCCTATTGAAATCGGACATATTCTCAACGGTATTTCTTGAAACGCTGGTAATGACATCACCTTCACGAAGCCCTTGGCGGTAGGCATTGCTGCCACGGCTGATCGCGGTAACAACTACACCGTCCTGGGCGGATTCAAGTCCGAGTCGCTCTGCAAGATCAGGAGTCAGGTTCTGGGCCCGGAAGCCAAGCTGTTCTTCCAGATTTCTGTCCGGTTCCTGAGTGGATGAAGCCGTTTGTTCATCGGGTAGTTCACCCAAGGTAACCGTAACGTTCATTGATTCTCCTTCACGAATGATACCCAGATCAATTTCAGAACCCGGTTCACGGGTTGCGATAGAAGTTCTAAACTTTGAATAATTTTCAACCTGCTGTCCATTTAATGTTCTAATGACGTCACCTTCTCGCAGTCCGGCTTCGGCAGCAGGTGTACCATCCTGAACTTCACTCACCAGTATGCCTTGTGCTTCATCAATATCCAAAGCTCTGGCCATGGTTCTATCAATGTTACCTCCGTAAATGCCAAGATAAGCCCTGGACACTTTACCGGTTTTGATCAGGGATTCCATAACCGACTTAGCCAGATTAGAGGGAACGGCGAAACCGATACCGTCATTACCGCCAGAGCGGGAAGCAATGGCCGTATTTATTCCGATCAGTTCTCCGTCCATGTTGACCATAGCGCCGCCGGAATTACCGGGATTAATCGCTGCATCGGTTTGGATGAAGTTTTCATATCCGGCTCCCTGATCAATAATTCCTATTGCTCTGCCTTTTGCCGAAATAATTCCCATTGACACAGAATGTGCGAGATCTTGTCCAAGCGGGCTGCCGATTGCCAGTACAATTTCTCCGACGCGGGCTTCGTCGCTGTTTCCGATCTTGATAGTTGAAAGTCCCTCAGCTTCAATATTGACTACCGCAACGTCTGTGCGAGGATCGGTACCGACTACCTTGCCGTCATACTCTTTTCCATTGCTAAGCCCAACGGTGATTTCATCTGCATTTTCAACAACATGGGCATTGGTAAGTATGTAACCGTCTTGTGAGACAATAACGCCGGATCCAAGTCCGCGTCTGGTTCGTTCTTCTCCACCACCTCTTGGATCACCGAAGAAACGCTGGAATGGATTGGAAACTTCTACAGTCTGCTTGACCTGAATTGTAACCACTGCCGGTGTAGCATTATCCGCAATATTGACGATGGCATCGTTCAGATCTTTAAGCGTATTAACCGGTTTTTCTTCTGCCGGTTTTACTTCTGATGTTGCTGTAAAGTCGGGAAGTGAAGCTAGGCTGGCTTCATTTGTATCGGTATCTATTGTGTAAAAACCAACTAGCAATACTGCCAGAATCGCAAATAGTAAATAGGTTGGATTAAAACGTTTCATGATCTAATACTTTAATAATGATGAGTGAATTCTGTGTATCTTTTCATGTAGAATAAACACGTGAGTGCCACGAAATATTGCTCAAAAAATAAAAGGAAAAAGAAAGCCGAGGTTGCACTTCACTGCATCCTCGGCGTTGATTATCATGTGATGGTGATAATCTGTCAACGGGATACTTATTAGCTGATTTCTATCTTCTTCTTAACTTTGTCTTCAGCTTTATCAATGGTGATGTTCAACAGGCCATTTTCATAAGTTGCCTGAATGCTTTCTTCATCTACATTATCGGGAAGTTGGAAAGAACGATTGAAGGTGCCATAACGTGTTTCGACGCGATGGAATTTCTTGCCTTCTTCTTCTTTCTCGAACTTGCGTTCGCCGCTGATGGAAAGTCTTCCATTGTCCAGGCTGATGTCGATATCTTCTTTACTCATGCCTGGCAGTTCAGCAGTAATTTCGAATTGGTTATCGGTTTCGGAAATATCGATTCCGGGAACAAACGTGTCACGGTTGTTTTGTACTACATCGTTGAAGAATTCATCCATGATGTCGGAAAAGTTTTTAGACATCAGGTCTCTGTTCGGACGATTATATCTTACTAAAGTCATAATGCTACCTCTTGGATTTTGGTTTAATGATTTCAAAAACTCACTATTAATGGCTGCAAGGGCTATGCCAAGGCTTATTGAGTGGCATATTCTGCCATTCAGCCAATAGAGGTCTGCGTTTTTTTCAGGTCACCAAAAAGAGAGGAAAAATTTGTCATTACCCGAAAAGTCAAAGCGGCAGGAGGCTGTAAAAAAGGCGGGTTACCGCTAAGACACTTAGTGCATTAAGTGCCTTAGTGGTAAGATTATTTATAGCTCTGGTTCCACTCCTTGGCAATGAGAAAAGCCATCTCCAGGCTTTGCTGGTAATTCAGGCGGGGGTCGCAGTAACTTTTGTAATTCTGATGCAACTCACCTTCTCCGAGGCCACGTGCTCCGCCGACGCATTCGGTTACGTTATCACCTGTGAGTTCGAGATGCACACCTCCAAGGTAGCTTCCCTGGCTTCGATGTATGTCAAAAGTCTTGCGAATCTCTTCGATGATATCGTCGAAGTTTCGGGTTTTAATGTTGCTGTCGGTGGAGAAGGTATTGCCATGCATTGGGTCACAACTCCAGACTACCGGCATGCCTTCTCTTTTGATATTCTGAATGAGCTTGGGAAGCTTTTCACTCACCTCGTCTTTCCCAAAGCGGGTAATAAGTACGATCTTACCGGCTTCGTGAATAGGGTTTAGCTTTTCAATGAGTTGCATGGTCTCATCGAGATCGTAATTCGGACCGATTTTTATACCGATCGGATTTCTGATTCCCCTCAGGTATTCTACATGTGCCCCGTCAATCTCGCGCGTTCTATTACCCAACCAGACAAGGTGGGTGCTCAGGTTATACCATCCGTCGCGTCTAGGTACTTTGCGAGTTTGTGCAGAATCGTAATGAAGGTTCAGTCCCTCGTGAGAGGTGTAGATATTCACCTTCTGAACTGTACTGAATTCATTCGGAGTGATGGTTTCCATAAATCCAACTGCTTTCTGTATGGAATTAACCATTGCCTCGTATTCCTGGTAGTAGGTATTCTGTTTCATGAAATCCAGCTCCCAGTACTCCGGGTGATGCAGATCGGCAAATCCCTCATCTGCCAGTGCGCGGAGGAAGTTGAGTGTGAGGGCAGATTTGTTGTACCCTTCCAGAAGTCTGTTCGGATCAGGAATTCGGGCTTCCAGCTTAGGTTCAATGCTGTTTATGAGGTCGCCACGGTAGTTAGGAATTTTCTGTCCATTGACAGTTTCATAGTTGCGGGAACGCGGCTTGGCATATTGACCGGCAATACGTCCGACACGCAGCACAGGAATACCCATTTCATGAATCAAGATGAAACTCATCTGAAGCAATACTTTCAGCAGGTTGACTACCTTGGGCGCCTTGCAGTCATCAAAACTTTCCGCACAGTCGCCACCCTGCAGCAGGAAGCTTTTTCCGGCGGCCACATCAGCCAGTTTCTTTTTCAATGCTGCTACTTCCCAGGAGGTGATTAGCGGTGGATATTCACTGAGTTCTTTATACACCTTTTCCAGCTCTTCCTGATTAGGATAATCAGGCAATTGCTTGATTGGGAAATCCTTCCAGGAAACAGGCGACCAGTCTTTGGGATTGACTACTTCAGGTGACACGGTATCTTCTTTAAACATGAAACAAATTCTGCTCTGAAATTAAATGAACCGCTAAAGATAAGCCAAAAAATTGATAAGGTATAATATCAAATTTGTCATCTGATAGACCTCGAATCATACGGTTTTTCACGCAGTTATCCTTTTTAAGTGAGATGTGTGATGACCTAAGTTAAACTTGCAAGTCCTGAATTGAAGGGGTTCGATGTATAAAATAAATGACTACAATGTTCAACTTAGAGGTTCCAGCACAAAAATACCTTGCTTGTCAATGTAGGCATATTTGCTGCCGAGCTTGACCAGTCCGTAACCCGCGTGGAAATCCCAGGCCTTATCATAGATCGGATCTGCAATAAACCGGCCGTTTTCATCGATGTATCCGAATTTACCGCCGACCATTACTCGTGCTACATCATTGGAGAAGCGATAGGCGTTTTTAAATTGTGGCTCTACAATGAAACGTCCACGCCTGTTGATATACCCGTATTGTGCCTGATCCAGATTGTTTTCGTTTTTTGGCATGCCCACAGCTGCTTTGCCTTCCGAAAATGGACCGGCTTCCAGAAACCGGGACTCTATGAAAACACGGCCCATGGTGTCGATATATCCCCATTGCTGAAATTCCAGTTGAACAGCGGCCAGTCCTTCTGAAAAAGATTTGGCTCTAGGATACTGAGCCTCGATAGTCATTGTACCCAGCGAGTCCACGTATCCCCATTCCCGGTGTTCGGAAGTTTGCACGGCTGCCATACCGTTGCTAAAATCAAGGGCATTCAGAAACTTTGGTTCAATCACATATTCTCCTTCACCGTTGATGAATCCCCATCGCCCGTTTGATACTTTCACCCGGGCTAGACCACTCTGAAAGGAGCCGGCCTCTTCAAACTGTGCCTGGATTTCAAATCGTCCTCTTTTGTTAATGAACCCGTATTTGCCTCCTGAGCGGACCAGTGCAAGACCGTTCGAAAAGGCATTAGCCTCTTCAAAGCCCGGTTCAATGGCAATATTACCATCCCGTGAAATATATCCGGCTTCCCCGTTCATGGAAATGGCCGCCAGCCCTTCGGAAAATCGATATGGCCAGTTCTTGCTTTCCTGAAATGCAAATTTGGGGGCTATCTTTGGATTCAGCTTCTCATCCAGGAAGCCGACCTTATTATTTTCGACATAGGGATGGAGGGGTGCAGCTTCTTTATCTTCTTTCAACAGGCTGCTGCAGGAGACGAAAAAGAGCGTGATGGAAAGTAGAAGAACTGTTAATAATCTCATTTTCTGGAACACTGATGACGCGGTTTGAGCTGATTTAGACAGATTTTATTGATGTGCTGTTAACAGTAAAAGACTGAAAATGTTTCGATAGAGCAGGTGTCATCTCAATATTTAACCCTATACCCTATACCTTATACCGCTCCTCCGGCAGATGCTGAGTTTCATTAAGTAAACCTTTATAGATAATTGCTGTTGCCATAGTAGTGATTGGATAAGTAAAGATAATACCGATTCCCAGTAATGCCACGCCCAGGGCATTGGCGGCTACCACGGTGATGCCGAAAAGAAACAGATCCATAGTCAGGTATTTCGTGGCCTGAAAGCTTTTTTGTAAAGCGATAATGCCCGAATCTCCCTGTTCAATAATATAGTATGGATAGAACTGGAACCGGATGGCAACATATATCCCGGGAACCACTAGAAGGAAGAGACCTGCCAGTACTCCTATTCCGTATAGAAAACTCGCTACAAAATAGCTGATAAACATTCTGAACCCGTTGAACATATCTGATACTTCGGCAAAGTTATCATCCAATAGCAACAGGACGACCCTGGTGAAGCCAAGCCCGAGGTATAATTGGACCATGGTCAATATCATAGAAATCAGCTGCGCCTCACCGGTAGGCTCTTCGGGAGTCTGGAAGTAAAAATAGATGCGCGGAACTACGGCCAATACATAGTAGGTGACGGTTACTCCGATTAAAAACGAGGCATATTTCTTGAACTGCCGGTAGCTGTATTTATAGATGGCCTGAATGTCAATGGTACGCTGCTGTTGCTGCATGCAGATGAATGATTGTAGATGTTAATCAGTTTGGTAGTTGGAATTTTCAAAGGTAACACATTTCGTGCTCCCAATTCCTTACAAAGTCTTCAAAATTCCTTAAATTAAAGAGTTTATTCAGAATCCAAAAAAAGCATCACATTGCGCAAAAACATAGTCATCCGCGGTGCCCGCGAGCACAACCTTAAAAATATTGACGTTGACATACCCCGGGAAGAACTGGTCGTGGTAACCGGCATCTCAGGATCCGGCAAATCATCCCTTGCTTTCGATACCATCTATGCAGAGGGTCAACGCCGTTTCCTGGAATCTCTTTCTGCTTATGCCCGTCAGTTTCTGGGTATGATGGAACGGCCGGAAGTGGATTTTATTGACGGATTATCCCCCGTTATTTCCATTGATCAAAAGACAACCAACCGAAACCCTCGTTCAACAGTTGGTACAGTTACCGAAATTTATGACTTCTTGCGGCTGCTCTATGCGCGCATCGGAATTCCCTATTCATGGAAAACTGGAAACAAGATGGCCAAGCAAACTGCCGATCAGGTGGTGAGTACCATCATGGATATGCCTGAGGGCACCAAGGCCTACTGCCTGGCTCCGGTCGTGCGGGGACGTAAAGGTCACTATCGTGAGTTGTTCGAGCAAACCCGGAAACAGGGATTTGTGCAGGTTCGAGTGGACGGGGAATACATGGACCTGGAAGAGGATATGAAGGTGGATCGCTATAAGACCCACAATATTGAAGTTGTAGTGGATCGCTTTGTGATTAATGAAAAGAGTCATAAGCGCATAGCAGAAAGCGTACGCCTTGCCCTGGAGATGGCCGACGGCAACGTAATACTATCGGTACCACAGGAGGAAGGAGAGTACAAGGACCACCTTTTCTCTCAGAATTTATTTGATCCCGAGAGCGGATTGGCCTACGAAGATCCGGCTCCAAATATCTTTTCGTTTAACTCTCCCTACGGTGCCTGCCAGAAATGTGACGGACTGGGCTATGCTTATGACGTGGATCCCAATCTGCTAATGCCCAATATGGAGCAGACCATTGAAGAGGGAGCCATACGTTTTCTTGGAGAGCCACGTGACATCTTTGCCTTTAAGCAGCTGAAAGCAGTTCTGGATACCTTTGATCTGGATTTTGAAACTCCCCTGAAAGAATTTCCTGAGGAAGCCATGCACGTGCTCATGGAAGGCGGCGGGGATGAGAAGTACAATGTGAATTATGACTTTCGCAATGATAACGTAACTTACAAACACTCCTTTAAAGGCTTGCGGAAAATGATCCGTGAGCAGTATGAAGATAGCAAATCCAAGAAGCAGCGCGATAAGGCGAAAGCATATATGAGCAAGGTAACCTGTCCGGAGTGCGGGGGAGGTCGCCTGAATAAAGAAGCTCTCTCCTATAAGATTGACGGGTATTCCATCGATGAGCTGGTCTCAATGGATATCAGGAAGCTTCGGGATACCATCAACAATTTGACCCTGAATGAGCGCCAGCAGAAAATCGGCAGCCAGGTGTTGAAAGAGGTCAGGGACCGGGTTGACTTTCTATTGAACGTAGGCTTGAACTACCTGACACTTGATCGCGAAGCACAAACACTGAGTGGAGGAGAAGCCCAGCGAATACGTTTGGCAACCCAGATCGGGACCCAGCTGGTTGGAGTGCTTTACATATTGGATGAGCCAAGTATCGGTCTACACCAGCGCGACAACATCAAACTTATTCGCTCACTTGAAACGCTCAGGGATCTTGGAAATAGTGTCATTGTCGTAGAGCACGACCGAGAAACGATAGAACATGCCGATTATGTACTGGACCTTGGTCCCGGTGCAGGAGAACACGGCGGACACATAGTTACAGAAGGAAAACCCGATGAACTGGACCCCAAATCCATGACCGACCGGTTTTTGAAGGACAAGGAATTCGTTCCCTATCCCGATGAACGAAGGGAGGGAAATGGCAAAAGTGTGAAACTGCGCGGAACAAGAGGACATAATCTAAAAAATCAGGATGTTGAAATACCGTTGGGTAAGTTTATCTGCGTCACCGGAGTCAGCGGTAGCGGGAAAAGCTCGCTGATTAACCAGACGCTGGAGCCAATTTTTTCAGGGCATTTTTATAACTCCAAATCCGTACCCTTGCCCTTCGATGAGGTTGAAGGTCTGGACAACCTGGATAAAGTTATTTCGGTTGATCAAAGTCCTATAGGCAGAACACCTCGTTCCAATCCGGGAACATATACCAAGGTCTTTGACCACATCCGGTCACTGTTTGCAGAATTGCCTGAGTCGAAAATTCGAGGTTACGATCAGGGGCGATTTTCTTTTAACGTCAAAGGAGGGCGGTGTGAATCCTGCGGAGGAGATGGTGTTCGCAAGATCGAGATGAATTTTCTGCCTGATGTTTACGTCACCTGCGAGACCTGCAACGGGCATCGTTACAACAGGGAAACTCTGGAGATTTATTACAAAGGCAAAAATATTGCCGACGTGCTTGAGATGTCCATCAAAGAAGCCAATGAATTCTTTGATTCGGTACCGGCTATCAATCGTATTCTTAGCACTCTCTGTGATGTAGGATTGGGATATTTGACGCTCGGCCAATCCAGCACAACCCTTTCAGGTGGTGAGGCACAGCGCATAAAGCTCTCCCGAGAGCTTTCCAAGGTGGGAACCGGAGATACATTATATATTATGGATGAGCCAACCACCGGGCTCCATTTCCAGGATGTTCGTATGCTGGTGGATGTATGCCAGCAACTAGTTGATAAAGGCAATACGGTTATTGTGATCGAGCATAATCTTGACCTGATTAAAGCAGCTGACTGGATTATTGATCTAGGTCCGGAAGGAGGGCATGAGGGCGGTGAAATTATTGCTCAAGGTACCCCCGAGGAGGTGGCTGAAATGGACCATAGCTACACCGGCCGGTATTTAAAACAGGAGCTAGATCGTGAAAACCAAGCGAAAGTGACCGCCGAATAGTCCATAGGTTTTTAGCATCATGTTAATCATGGTTGCACGATAGCTAAAAAATTGTTTGTCCTGCAGTGACTTTCTGCCTATTTTCTGCCACTCATGCAGAAGCTGCGTTCTCATATCGCTAAATCGTATCTCATATCTCTGATATGTGCTGGACTTTGTTTGTATTTGGCACGTCCTGCCAATGCGCAGCAGTCAACCCGTGCATTTTCCAGCTGGTTAAGTACTATGGTTGACCAGCAGGATAATTCCCAGCTCGAAGAAGAGCTGGAGCGTTTGAGTGAATCCGGTGCCACAGTTTACAAACTCATGGAGCACGCTTCCCGGGTTATGAGTAAAAAGGGAAAAGAGGTTGATTTGCCCTATTCCTCTGCTGAAGCATCTCATCATATCTATCAGGTGTTATTACAGCAATGGAATCATTTCAATACGGGCAACGGTATGGCCAACGTGCCTCCCCCCGAAATAAGTAAACAGCTGGTAAGCTATTCTGTCGAAAAAAGTGGAAAGATCTCCTTTGAATCGGCATCCCCGGGGCACAAAGAAAATTTCTTTATCTCTTACTCAGGTATCAATCAAAGTCCGGTTCATTACAGTAATAGCTTCGAGCCGATGATTACCGGAATTGCTATCGGAGCTCCGTAACATTTCCTTTCTCTTTATCAAATTATGTCTATTCCTCTTGACGGAATAGCACTTTTCGAAGAACTTAAACATCATTCAAAAACGTAATTTCCTATGCAAGGTAACGGAACAAAAATTGTATTTATAGCAGCCTTCCTGGCGATATCTATTTATTATCTCTGGCCAACAGCGGCTTTTTATTTAGAGCAAAATTATATAGAAGATCTTCCTCAGGCTGAACGTGTTCAGTACATGGAAGAAAACCGGGGTGATATTCAACAACTCCGGCAAAATTCGCTCTCTCTCGGGCTTGACCTTCAGGGCGGTATGCACGTAACTATGGAAGTAGGAACACCGAGACTGGTACGAGAGCTTGCCGGTGAATATGCTGACAGTACACTTATTAATGTCATTGATGCTGCAGAAGAGCAGGCCTTAGAAAATGGAACCGATTTCATTGACGAAATGGTGCAGGTTTTTCAGCAGCGTGATCCGGATGCCCGTTTAAGTCGGTATTATCGCTCAGATGCTGAGAATATTACTCGTCGTTCTACCAATGAAGAGATTCAGGCTTATCTAAAAAAACAGCGTGACAGCGCCGTAGATCGGGCCATGGAGGTTATTCGCACCCGTGTTGACCGTTATGGGGTAAATGAGCCATCCATACTTAAGCAAGGTAACAACCGCATTGTTGTTGAACTTCCGGGCGTGGCCCAGAAAGAACGGGTTCGTAGCCTTCTGAAAGGTACGGCGCGACTTGAATTCCGGTTGGCTGCCGATGCCGATGAGCTCAATGCCTCGAAGCAGCAGATTATCAACTATTTCAACCAGCAGGCAGCTGAGGCAGATACCGCTGACTCAGTTCAGCAACAGTCCGGCGCCAATGCGTTGACCCAAGTGTTGAATCCACGAGGAAGAAGCCAGTACGTGTTCGGTTATGCTGCAAGTACTGATACGGCTAGGGTTAGCGAACTGATTAATCAACCTGAGGTGCAGCGAATGATGCCTCGCAACACCGAACTGATGTGGGGAGCCGCACCTTTCCAGGAGCTACCCGAGCAGGGCGTCGAACTCTATGAATTAATCGGAGTCCGTTCACAGGTTGAAATGACAGGTGACGTGATAGAAGAGGCCACGGTCAACTTTGACCAGGCCACCAACCAGCCGCGCGTTTCAATGAACATGAACAGTGAAGGCGCAAGACGCTGGTCACGAATTACAGGAGCCAACATCGGCAAGCCGATTGCCATTGTGTTGGACGGTTATGTCTATTCCTACCCGAATGTAGAAACCAAGATTTCGAGCGGCCGTTCTTCCATTACCGGCCTTGAGAATGTGCAGGAGGCGGAAGACCTTGTGAATATTCTGCTTTCAGGTGCACTACCGGCTCCACTTGATATTATAGAAGAGCGTACCGTAGGAGCCACCCTTGGTGAGGAATCCATACAGGCCGGGTTCTATTCAACCGTATTCGGACTAGTCGTTGTGGCTATTTTTATGATCGTATACTACCGCAACGGTGGAGCTATTGCTGATCTGGCACTAATGTTAAACATCCTGTTTATTCTGGGAATATTAGCGGCTTTTAAAGCCACGCTCACATTGCCCGGTATTGCGGGTATTGTATTGACTATTGGTATGGCGGTGGATGCCAATGTACTGATTTTCGACCGGATTCGGGAGGAACAGCGAGCAGGGAAAACCTTGCGAGCGGCAATAGACGGAGGTTATTCGAATGCCATGAGTGCTATTGTGGATGCCAACGTTACCACGTTCTTCGTAGGTATCATCCTTTATAGCTTCGGGGTCGGACCGATTAAAGGTTTTGCCGTCACCCTAATGGCGGGTATCGTAGCTTCACTCTTCAGTGCTATTGTTATTACCCGGGTGGTGGTCGATTACTTGACGCGCGATAAATCCGCCGAACTGAATTTCGGATAATCCAGAATTTAACATTGTAAAAATTAAGGTATTACTATTATGAGATGGTTTGAAACACCAAGTTTTGATTTTATAAAAGGTCACAAGATTGCCTATGTCGTGTCCGGCATATTACTAGTGGCAGCTCTTGTCGGCATTATCGGCAAAGGCCTGCAATATGGCATCGATTTCAGGGGAGGTAAAGAATTTGTTCTCCAATTCGAGCAGCCGGTAGAAGTAACTGAGGTACGAAGTTCGTTGTCCGAACCCTTGGGCAGTGCACCGGAAGTAAAAAAGTTCGGTTCTGATGTTGAGATATTGATCCGTACGGATAATCCTGATGAGATCAGCACCGTACAGAACATCATCACTTCAACGATGAATGACGTATATCCCGAGAACGGGAATACGGTGATTAAAACCGATGTAGTGGGTCCCCGATTCGCGGAAGATTTAAAAAGCGGGGCTTTAAACGCCATCATCTTTGCACTCATTGTGATCTTTATTTACATACTCATAAGGTTCAAGAACTGGACCTTCTCGCTGGGTGCTGTTGCAGCCTTATTTCATGATGTACTTATTGTACTCGGGGTATTTACCATATTCAATGATATTGCTCCATTCAGCATGCAGATCGACCAGGCTATCATCGCGGCGTTCCTGACCATTGTCGGTTATTCGCTCAATGATACCGTGGTAGTGTTTGACCGTATCCGTGAAAACATGCTGCAGTACAAGACAATGGACTATACGGAGATGATCAACAAGAGCTTAAATGACACCTTGAGCCGTACTGTTATTACTTCAGTTACCACCTTGTTTGTGGTAACCGTGCTATTTATCTTTGGCGGAGAAGTGCTGAAAGGATTTTCCTTTGCACTGGTATTAGGAGTGATGATCGGTACCTACAGCTCGTTGTTCGTTGCAAGTGCCATCGTCGTTGAACTTCAGCTGAGAAAGGAACAAGCTTCATAAAATGATTAACATCTAACTAATCGGGTATAAAAGATGAATTTTAATGTCTCGGAGCGTTATAATTGTGTAGTAATAGAATTTAAGGGAAATGTGATGGGCGGACCGGATGCGGTCAGCCTTAACGATAAACTTCATGAACTTATAGAGAAAGATCAGACAAATATTGTTGTAGATCTCAGTAAAGTGAAGTTTATGAATTCTTCGGGTCTCGGGATGTTGATAGGTGGCCTTACAACCATGAGAAAAGCAGGCGGCGATCTCAGAATTGCCAATGCAACAGATAAGATTGAGAGCCTGCTGGTCATCACCAAGTTGATCACTGTCTTCAAACATTACAAATCAGTAGATGAAGCTATTGAATCATACTCCGAAGGTGAATCAGCGTAATCCAATCAAATTTTAATTAGCGAAAGAGGGGTGTAGTACACCCCTTTTTTTGTGCAATATTATTGCTATCACTATGTCTATAAGAGTTGTTGTAGGTGCCCAGTGGGGAGATGAAGGCAAAGGTAAAATTGTCGATCACCTCAGTAAAGAAGCCGATTATGTGGTCCGTTACCAGGGTGGCGCCAATGCCGGTCATACTTTGAAATTCGACGGCAAAAAGGTTGTGTTGCATCTTATTCCTTCAGGTATCTTCAACGGTGATGCCGCCTGCATTATCGGTAACGGAGTGGTTATTGATCCACATGCACTTCTGGAAGAGATCGAAAATATTGAATCGATGGGGTTCGGACTTGAGGGGCGTCTTTTCATCAGTAACGCCGCTCACATCATCCTTCCTTATCACCAGACACTAGACCAGATTAAAGAGAAACATCGCGGTGATGACGCTATCGGCACCACAGGAAGGGGTATCGGTCCGGCATACGTTAGCAAGGTATCACGGGTAGGAATTCGTGCCGGTGATTTGTTTCATCCGGAAGTATTGAAAGAAAAAATTGAAAGCAATCTCTCGGATATTAATAAAGCACTAGAACACATTTACGGGGAAGAGCCGCTAGATCCCAAGCCGATTCTGAATAATGCCCTCGAAGCTGCTGATAAATTGTGCCCTTATATAGCCAATACCAGTCATATTCTTCACAAGGCCATAGAGAATAAAGAAAGTATATTGCTGGAAGGTGCACAGGGAAGTCTGCTGGACATTGACCACGGTACCTATCCGTTTGTCACCTCTTCTTCCCCCACATCAGGAGGAGCCTGCACCGGTTCCGGTATACCCCCGACGGCCATTGACAAGGTTATGGGTATCTCCAAAGCCTATTGTACGCGCGTCGGGAACGGACCATTTCCTACAGAACTGAATGATGAATTTGGAGAGCTTTTGAGAGAAAAGGGACAGGAGTTCGGGGCTACTACCGGAAGACCTCGCCGTTGCGGCTGGATCGATCTGGTTGCACTTAAATATGCCGTGCGCACCAACGGCATCAATGAGCTTGCTCTGACCAAAATGGATGTGCTGAATGATTTTAGAGAGATTAAGCTGTGTACCGGCTATGATATCAATGGAGAGCACACGGAAATATTTTCGCTTGATCTCTCAGATATTGAA
Organism: Halalkalibaculum roseum; assembly: GCF_011059145.1. Lineage (NCBI taxonomy): Bacteria > Pseudomonadati > Balneolota > Balneolia > Balneolales > Balneolaceae > Halalkalibaculum > Halalkalibaculum roseum. Next base: position 711,673 of record NZ_JAALLT010000001.1, read on the forward strand.
GCGGTAAAGCCTGTCTACAAAACTATGCCCGGCTGGCAGGAAGATATCAACCTTTGCAGTGCGGTTGATGAGTTACCGGAAGAGGCAAAGAATTACCTGCGTTTTGTGCAAGATTACCTGGGTGTGGATCTCAAGATACTATCCACAGGTCCTAATCGTACGGAAACCATTGTAGTATCCTAGTCGCATCAGGGCCTGGTTAATAATTTGCCGGCGAAAAGGACTTTGCGGATACAATTCCTAAACTAAATGCAATCATGAGCACCTTCGATATTTCATACCGTGTTACTGTTCAGGAGGGAGAGAACATAGATGAAAAGATTGAAGGAATATGTCTGGAGCAGAGCGTGGAATTGCCGCGGTCTGTGTTATCCGAAGAGGTTGAGACCAAAGTGGTTGGTAAGCTTTCTTCCAAAGAACAGCTGGATAATTCACAATATGATATCAGTATAAGCTGGCCTGTGAAGAATGTCGGTGACGATATCTCACAATTTCTGAATATTTTATATGGCAATATCTCGATGCAGCCAGGGATCAGGATTGCCGATGTCGAATGGAAACAACTGCCGGAGACTCTTTTTGGCGGACCCTCATTTGGTATTGAGAAGCTACGTGAGCTTTATGGAGTCAAAGATAGGGCGCTCAGCGGCACCTCTCTTAAGCCGTTGGGGACCGACGGTCATGGCATCGGCGAACTTTGTTACCAGTTTGCGGCCGGGGGACTGGATGTTATCAAGGATGATCACGGGATAACCAATCAATCGTATGCTCCATTTGAAGAACGGGTAAGCTATTGTGTGCAAGGCATTCGTGAAGCGGCAGAAGAGACAGGGCACCGGGCCTATTATTTTGCACATATTACAGCTCTGGCTTCGGAAGCGGTAGAACGATATAAGATAGCCGCTGAACTGGGAGCGGATGGAGTACTTATTTGTCCTCATATTGCCGGTATGGAAACTATGCATCAGCTTGCGCGCATGGATTTGCCCCTTCCCATCATTGCGCATCCGGCATTTTCAGGTGGACTCACGACCAATGATAAGCAGGGGCTGACACCGGACTTTTTATACGGACAGCTCTGGCGAGCACTGGGTGCCGATTTTCTGGTGTATCCCAATACCGGCGGTCGTTTTTCCTTTAGCATTGAGGAATGTCAGGCTATAAATGAAGGAGCACGCAATGAAAGGCTGCCGTTTAAGAGTTCGTTTCCAATGCCCGGCGGAGGTTTAAAGCGGTCGAATATTCCAAAGTGGCTTGAAACCTATGGGCCGGACACTGTATTTTTGCTGGGTACCAGTCTTTATGAACACCCGGATGGACCGAGAGCAGCAGCAAAAGAACTATCCGGAATGTTGAAGTAACCATTTACAGCTATGTCTGATAATTCGAAAGTGATTAAGAACAGTGAATACCGGTGGGATTCGGTATCACGTAAAGAGTATAAAGATACCCCCGGGTGTTATGAAGGTGTCTCTCGTTATTCCCTGCTGGGAGAGGGAGAGGATGAGCAGGAGCTCAATTTTCAGACAAGATACTTTGAAGTGAAACCGGGGGGCTACACCTCTTTTGAACGACACCGACACCCGCACTCCGTGGTGATCATCCGTGGATCCGGATCGGTAGTATTAGGGGATGAGCTGCACGAATTGGACTTGCATGATGTGGTTTTTATCTCCCCCAATACCATGCACCAGTTCCACGCCGATAAGCAGGATCCGCTGGGCTTCATCTGCATTGTAGACCGGTACCGGGACAAACCCGAGCTTCCCGATGATGAGTCAGTGAACCGTGAAATCAGTGATAAGAAAGTTCTGGAGAAGATTAAGAGGTAGTCACAAAGGTATAGTACACTTTCATAAATGCTTTTTAGCAGTTCAATAATTTTTTGAATAATAAGCTCAAAAGGACTTTGCCGGCATATAGTGTCCTACACCTAAGGGCAGATGATCATCTAAATTATTTTCAAATTACTGTTGATATGTATGCGGCATGAGTCTTATATTTGGGACTCTTTGAAAAACTGATTTGCGGGAATAGCTCAGTGGTAGAGCATCTCGTTGCCAACGAGAAGGTCGCGAGTTCGAATCTCGTTTCCCGCTCACCTTCGCTTAAGCTTCGGCGAGCGAGCTCAATCTTAAAGCCATCACATTTTTGTGGTGGCTTTTTTGTTTTTCAACCATTCTCTAAAAGAGAATAGTTCTGAGGGAGTTGTACTCCCGACAAACTAGTGCTTAATGTTCTTTGCCTCCTGCTTCCGCCGCTCTGCTGCGGAAGTAATGGATTTAATTATCTTGCCCCAACACGGGTGCAGTACATTAGCAAAGTGTACTATACCTTGCGTGATAAGACGGTAAATTGCAGTAGAATACTAGTTATATATCCTATCCTTGACGCTTTTCCGAGATCTTGCCGGCCCTGCGGTTCGATTACGAACCATTCCACTAACTTATCTTGGGCCCGCTTTTAGCTCTGTTCGCTACCCCCGGCTGAAGCCGGGGGCTAATGTCGTAGTAAGATAAACATCATTAAATAGTCATCCATGCTTCAGTGGCTCCACTACGGAAGCACTGGATTTGACTATATTTCCTAACTAAGGTGTAGCAGACTTGCCAAGTGTACTACACCTCTGGGTGGCTCGATCTAAATCAAGGCTTCGATTAATGCCACGTCAATCGCTCCGCGGTTAACGTGTATCCCGGCCGCTCTGCGTCCATTCACGTATAGGCAAATTTCAAAGCCTATTTGCGCTCTGAGGGATTTGTACTCCCGACAAACTAGTGCATAACGTTCTTCGTCTCCTGCTTCCGCCGCTCTGCTGCGGAAGCATTGGATTTGACTATATTACCCAACTAAGTTGTAGTACGCTTCCCAAGTGTCCAACACCTCGGTGCGGCATGATCGGCCTGTCAAATACCCTGCTGTACTTTCTAAAAATTTATACTAATTTGCTCAAAACAAATAAGTTGCGGCTATGAAACAAACATTACTCCTTGTCCCGGTACTTTTCATATTTTCGCTTCCGGCACAATCCCAGAACTTTGATGCCGACATCAATATTCTATTCGGTATCCCTCAATCAGACTTCAGGGAGAGTCTGGATAGAAACGCGCTGGGACTCAACGGCAGCATTGCCTTCAGGATACCAAGGCTTCCTGTGCATGCGGGGCTCGAGCTGGGTATCATGACCTATGGCAGGGATCGCAGGCTGGAGCCGATCAGTACCAATATACCGGAGGTTTTGCTGGAGGTACGCACAGATTACGATATTTTTACCGGTCACTTGTTTCTTCGCCTCGAGCCTGAAATTCATGGTATCAGACCTTACCTGGATGGCCTGGTAGGAATCAAATATCTCTTCACTGAGTCGAGCATTCGTGACGACGACGGTTTCGGAGAGGATATTGCAAGCACCACAAATTACGACGACAGCTCGTTTAGCTATGGAGCAGGTGGCGGCATAAAGGTTGAAGTTTATGACGGGGGACGGGATTCCTATATGGTAAACCTGAAAGCCCGGTACCTGTTTGGATCAGAAGCCAGCTACTTGCAACCGGGATCGATAACCCGAGACCGGGGCGGCAACTTGATCTTTGATGAGTCCCGATCGGGCACGAATCTGCTGACCATTCACCTGGGTATGACCTATAAGTTTTAAATTTGAGTCCATTCCTATTTTCATCTCCTATCAATAGGTTGCCGGGTAATTTCTTCCTCATCATGGTCTTATAAAGAGTGCAGATTCATATATTTAGGGTTATTATTTATATAACACGGACATCGAATTATAGTTACTATTAGCAATTGATTTTCTTAACTTTGCTCTCTTCTAAAAAACATCTCAATGCGACCCAGTTTAATGATTGACAAACCTCGCGATTATTGCGGCATTTTCGGCGTTTATGATCATCCGGATGCTGCATTGCTGACCTACTACGGTTTGCACTCTCTACAACACCGCGGCCAGGAATCGGCAGGAATCGTCACCTCCAGTTACGATGAAGAGAAAGGGCGCTGGACGATGCCGGCACATAAGGATTTTGGGTTGGTTCTAAGTGTATTTGACGATCAGAACATTTTTAAAAATGAGCTGGTCGGAAACTCCGCTATCGGACATAACCGCTACTCCACGACCGGATCATCCAAAAACCCTGCAAATATTCAACCTTTTAGGGTGCACTATCGCAACGGCAATATTGCTATCGGACACAATGGTAACCTTGCCAATGCCAAACAGCTTAGAGACCGGTTCAGGCAGGAGGGAGTGCTGTTTCAGAGTACTTCAGATACCGAGCTGATATTACATCTCATTTCGCACAGCCAGAAAGATACCCAGATCGAGCAGATTCTGGAAGCCCTTGAACAGATCGAAGGGGCCTACAGCTTGGTCATGCTTACCGACGATAAGTTAATTGCGGTACGTGATCCCAATGGATTCCGTCCCCTTGCTCTCGGAAAGATTGATGGAAGTTACTGCGTGGCTAGTGAAACCTGTGCTTTCGACATTATCAATGCGGAATATATACGGGATGTAGAGCCCGGAGAGGTACTGGTTATTGACCAAAAAGCGACTGACAGTAAAGAACCGACTTCCTATAAGCTTGAACCGGAATATGGAACGGGGTCCAGTCAATGCATTTTTGAATATGTATATTTTTCACGGCCTGACAGCAAGATCTTTGGAGAAAATGTGGACAAAGTCAGGCGCAATCTTGGCAAGTATCTGGCCAAGGAGCATCCCATTAAAGAGGTAATTCAAAAAGCACCGGCTGATAAGAAGCCTATTGTTATATCGGTGCCTGACTCAAGTAATACCGCAGCTCTCGGGTATGTACATGAAAATCAGAAGCTTGGATTCGAGTGCAAATTTGAAATCGGACTGATTCGTAATCACTATGTGGGCAGGACATTTATCTCACCCGGTCAAAAATCCAGAGAGCAGAAAGTTCGCACCAAATTCAATACGGTTAAAGGAGTCATAGAAGGGCGTTCAGTGATTATTGTGGATGATTCTATCGTTAGAGGTACCACCTCGCGTTACCTGGTGGATATGATTCGTAAAGCAAATCCGCGGGAGGTACACTTCCTGGTGAGCTCGCCGCCTATCATCAGCCCCTGTTACTACGGCATGGATTTCCCGAATCCGGAAGAGCTGATGGCCAATCGGTTCAATCGTGATATATCCAAAATGGCAGAGGAAATCGGGGTAGACAGCCTGCGCTATTTATCGGCAGATGGACTGGTTAATGCCGTTAAAGAGGCGAACCCCTTTGACAAAGATTATTGTACGGCCTGTTTTACGGAAAAATATCCGGTGCCCGTGAACTTCGGCATTGCTAAAGAAGAGAATGAGATTATTTGATGGAGTTTAAGAAGGCTGAATTTGTAACCGGTGCACCGACCTTGAGCCAGTGTCCGCCTCCGGAATTACCGGAAGTGACGTTCGCAGGTCGATCGAATGTAGGCAAATCCTCCCTGATCAATGCGATGATGAATCATGGAAATCTTGCCAGAACAAGTAATACGCCGGGCAAAACCCAGCAGATGAACTATTACAAGATAGACGATGAAGTTTATTTTGTAGACCTGCCGGGATTCGGCTATGCCAAGGTATCCAAGAAAGAGAGGGAGCGATGGGGACGTGACATACGGGATTACCTGCTCAAAAGAAGCACCTTAAGGCTGATCGTGCACGTGGTTGATATCCGTCACAAGCCATCTCAGCTCGACGAAGACTTTTTTTACTGGATGGGGACCAATCGGATGCCTTTTTGCGTAGTGCTCTCAAAAGCTGATAAGTTGAACAGAAACAAACAGAATCAGTCCAAATTTCGACTGGAACGCATATTGGACGAAATGAATATACAGGTTCCCATCGTCATTGTCTCTTCAGAGAAACGCAATGGTATTGAAGAGATTCAGGATCTAATCAATGAATTCGTTAATTATTAAACACTATCTATCATGTCTTTCAAAGTATTGCTACTAGACAACGTTGATCCCCTTTGTGAAAAAGCATTCAAAGAGCGAGGGATTGAACCGGTTCGCAAGACCAACCTCAGCGGAGATGAACTGCATAAAGAGATTGCCGATTACGATGGAATTGTGGTCCGCAGTGCCACAACCGTTACGCCTGAACTCTTGGCTTCTGCTAAAAATCTGAAAGTTGTCGGCCGGGCAGGTGTTGGTGTAGATAATATTGATATAGATGCGGCAACCACGCGGGGCGTTCTGGTTATGAATACGCCCGACGGGAATACGATTTCGACCGCTGAACATACTTGTGGTATGATTCTGGCTCTTTCCCGTAACATTCCCCAATCGGTTGAAAAAGTGAAGAGCGGCGGTTGGGACCGTAAAAAATATATGGGCACCGAGGTTCACAGCAAGACACTGGGGATCATCGGACTTGGTAAAATCGGTGCCGAAGTAACCAAAAGGATGCAGCAGTTTGGTATGAATGTTATTGCCTATGACCCCTTTGCCTCCAGAGAGAAAGCTGAGTCACTCGGAGTGGAACTGGTAGAGCTGGAAAAATTACTGGGCAGCAGCGATTATATTACCGTTCATACCCCGCTGACGGAAAAAACAAAAGGCCTAATTTCTCTGGAATCGGCATCCAAACTTAAAAAAGGAGTACGCCTGGTTAACTGTGCGCGAGGCGGTATATACAAGGAAGAAGATCTGCCGGAATTAATTGATCAGGGCTATGTCGATGGTGTAGCATTGGATGTCTATTCCCAGGAGCCGCCTACTGATGAAGTCTATGAAATAATAAAGCATCCAAAAATTATTTGCACTCCGCATCTAGGTGCATCCACTGAGGAGGCACAAGAAAAGGTGGCCGAGCAGATAGCGCAACAGATGTCAGATGCCCTGGAGAAAAAAAGCTTCAAAGGCAGTCTGAACGGCAAGTCCATTTCCCTAATCACCAACAAAGAAGTGCAACCCTATCTGGAGGTAGCAGAGAAGCTGGGTAATCTGGCTATTCAGCTGGCACCGGAGCATACCAGTGACTTTGCTTTTGAATACTCAGGAGCCTGTGCTAAATACGCCGAAGTATTAACTGATTCCATTCTAAAAGGGATGTTGAGTCAGCATGTCAGTGAAGCGGTAAATCTTATCAATGCCAGGGTATATGCCGAAGATCGTGGTTTTAAAATCAAAGAGACTATGGCCAGTGAAACCAAAACGTTCAATGATCTGATAACCGTGAAGCTGAATGGAAAGTCGGATTACAAAAATATTTCCGCTACGGTATTTGGTCAGGATGACTACCGGATCGTGGAAATTGACGGCTATGGTATTGAGCTCAGGCTTGAAGGCGATATCCTGATGTATCAGAACCTTGACAAGCCGGGTATGCTTGCTGCCGTAAGCGGCGCGCTGGCCGAGCAGAATATAAATATCGCCTCACTCAGTCTCGGGAGATCGCAAAAAGGATCCAATGCTATCACAGCGGTTTCTGTCGATAAGAAGATGTCTGACAAAGAACTTGAACCTATTTTGAATCTGGACGGGGTGAAGTCGTTGAGGTATATCAGCCTGTCAGAGAACTAAGTATAGTTAGAAGGCAGAAGGCAAATGGCAAAAGTGAGAAGTTTTAACTCTCAAGACTAACGACTCAACACTCATGGCTAATAAACATATCGATCACATAGGTATTGCGGTTAAAGATCTTGAAAAAGCAATCGCGACATACGAAAAGCTCTTGGGAACGGAATGCTACAAGCAGGAGGAAGTTGAGTCCCAGAAGGTGAATACTGCCTTTTTTAAGACAGGGGAGTCGAAGATTGAGTTGCTTGGTGCAACAGCTGATGATTCGGTTATCGCTAAATATGTGGAAAAGAAGGGGGAGGGGATGCATCATGTGGCTTTTGAGGTGGAGGATATTCACGCGGAGATGAAGCGTCTGCGGAAAGAAGGATTCACTGTACTGAGTGACGAACCTTCTCGCGGGGCTGATAATAAGCTGGTAGCTTTTGTACATCCTAAAGACAATAATGGAGTCTTGGTAGAGATTTGCCAGAGCACATAATGAGGAGCTAATTTCAGGCATACCTTGTTTTGCAAAAATTGAAATGTCTTGTGATTGAATTAATTGTCGATCAGACAATGATATCGGTTGAGTTTTGAACTCTGCAGCCCTATCTTTGGAGTCTTGAAATGAGAACCCCTAACGTTTGTGAACTCTCATTTCAAGTTATCTTTCTGAGATTTTAATCGGGACGTGGTTCATCTACGCAAAAGCTTCGATGAACGGGCGCAGTAAGGCCTGCCGGACGAAGCATCTATCTAGATGGCTATATCTTGGGTTATTTGAACAACTTTGGAAGGATGAATTTTAAATCGGGACGTGGCGCAGTCCGGTAGCGCACACGACTGGGGGTCGTGGGGTCGCAGGTTCAAATCCTGTCGTCCCGACCACGATGAAACCCTTGCATGGCATTGAGCTGTGCAAGGGTTTTTTATTTGATAGAACACGGATGACACGGATTGAATTGATTTACGCAGTCCTAATAATGGGTAAAGTGAATAATTGAAGGGATTAAATGAGGTTGGTAAAGTGTACCGCATTATTTCAACATCGCTAATTGAAACTGTAGAGAGGTTCTGAATTATCCTTTAAATAAAATTTTACTACAACGGATTCTTTCCTTTCTACAGTAACTTCAGCATTCGACCATTCTTTGCCAACATACCCACTCTTTATGTAATAAGTACCAGGCATCACAGGAATAATGTGATTTTGATAGTTGTCACTTGGGCCAAATACTATTCCGTTTATATGAAAAAATGCAGGTATTGGGTCATTTTATTATCAAAATCGTAAAAATTGAGGCTTAAATATGCGCGATCCTCCGATTGATACCTTTCAATTGCATATGAATTGGTACTCTGACTATTCAAGTTACTTGAGGCACAGCCATTTATAAATACTATGAATATTTCCAATAGGCATGTTTTCGCGAATAGTTTACCCATCTATTTCTGATTGTTATTGTTCGTCTTTTAGATTGATGAATAGGCTGATGGCTGTTTTCTGACAGTCTGTGAAAGTTAATTTGATTCTCAATTTATTCAGGTTGGAAACTTCAATTACCCTTTTCAATTACTGCTTTGAACCTATTCAGTTTTGTGTCATCCAATTTGAAGGTTTTTGTACAGATATTTGTGTGATAATGTCCATCTGAATTACGATACCCAAAAATTACATACTCCGAATTTATCCTGAAGAAGAAATCACAACCCGACCAACTGGGTGTAATGATGATTGTATCCGGTACGGATCCTTTAAACTTTTGGCTGACATTTATTTCTACATAGTACCCGGCGGAATCCACATATTCGGGATTCAGCCTGTATGCCAGGGTAGATTCAATATTTGAGTAATCAAGATCTTTGATATCTGTTACCTTGCCCTGTATGACGAAATCAACCGATTCAAAATCTTCTTCCATACTGTGTGGAATGCAATCACAAGCCAACGCTAGCGAGTATGAACACAATACAGTAACCGAAAGGAGTAACAGTGATTTGCTGAAAAGCTTTTTCATATCGAATCAACAATTGAAGGTCTGATTAATGAACAAATAGTCTGATTTTATTCATATGCCATATGATATGCATTTTCCCATTTTAAGAATGTACCATTCTTCATTTCACAAATTAGAGTTACTGAATTAGACAGGTAATAGCCGCCATTTCTGTACTCCTCTACCGTTATATAATCTATTCCTTCTAATGAATTAATATTTTTGGGTTTAGAAATGGTATATAAGTCAGTGTAAAAATTGGGAAAGGGCAACCGACTCTCTTTATGACGCTTTATGGCATGATCGCGCTTTTCCTCTGTTTCCATTCCCTTGTTCACTATACGAAAGAAGGCATGGGTTGAATCTTCATTAAAGTTTATAACGGTATTCTCTTCGCCCTCCTCAGAGTAAATTGTTATAACCTTCTCCAGTTTCCATTCCTCGTTATCTTGTCCGTAGGAAGCATTGTTGAATACAATCAGGAATAGCACTGAGACCAGTATGTGTACTGATGGGAGCCTCAGCCTCAGGTAATATGATTTATCGATTAGCAACAATATTCATTCATGAATTAAATATTCCAGTCAGAATTATTCAATGGCCTTATTTTTCCAAAACATATTATGAAGTAATACCATAAATATTCCCAACAGCGGGTATACCAAAAGTCCCTGGTATAACATTTCTAAATCTCGTTCTACCACTATAGCATAGCAAAGAAAAAGAAAGAGCACGATTGAAATGCCGGTTACATACTCCCAAAATCGACTCATAGAGCTGTTTTTTTGCGATCCAATGATAGACTATGATAGTTAAAAAATGTAACCATCCCACATACACAATGAAAAAAGGTAATGTCCTGTAGATGTTCTTGAAATGGTTTACATAGGGTTTCGACAGGGAATTTGGACTGGTCACATATAAACCGGTAATTTCTGTCAGATATAGAAGTAATATATTTAAGAATACTAACAACAGTGTCAATAGAACTGTCTTACCTATAAATTTTAGTACTCTACCGATCAATAAAATTTCTCTCTTCATGTTAAGAAGTTACAGGAAATCTTACTTTAAACACGTAATCATCCGAATTAATCTTGAGCATGCATGCAACAGGCTGTTTAATTAGCACTTTGCCGTAACTTGAATACCATATAATTACTGATAGTGCCTATTTAATCACAATTATTCTTGTTCTAAGGGCTAATAATTAGTGATCGATACTTCCCTCCTCGACCCCTCCATTACAATTTTCTCATCCTGTTGGTTGACAGGGAACCTTTTGTTAGACTTTGAGTCTAAATATGCAGATTCCATCAATACCCTTTTGCACATGTATATTCTAGACTATAATCAGCAGTTAAATTTGATTCGCGAGATGACCCAGCTGCGTAAGGATGCAGAGAACTGGGTGGTCTATTATCACCATCCCTCGACCAATGAGATGTGGAAAAGCTTTTTCCCCAAAGCCACAGAAAATGATCCCGGGCCCAAGATTTTGCGTACAGAACCGGTTCCAGAGAAGCTGGAAGACCGGTTGGATACCTTCCTGAAGGGTGACATAAGGGAGAATGCCATCGGACTCGGCATCGAACTTTCGGTGAACCCTAATAAATGGGAACGCATTATTGAACTGGTGGAAGACAGATACCGCTCATATGATCGTAAGCAACTCTCCCTGTTTTTAGATAACCTGGGTGTGGAAGAGGGAGAAGAATTATTAAAGGAACTCGGCCATGACCCCTCCGAATATGGTTTGGATTCCAATAAGCTTAAGAACCTCTCCAGACGTTCAAAATTGATTCGCTTCAAACGATTCTGGTTTTTCTAAAATTTTATTGCGTACTGGCGTAGTGCTTGTCTTGACGACGGGTGATGTTGCTATAGAATAATTTTAGTAAATGATAGCGGTTTATTCCCTGTTTTTAATGATAATGGAAGTAATTCCAACAACAGAAACGGAGAATTTATGACAAGAGGACTTTCCTCACGGCTTTCCGGAATCATTTTTCCTATTGTACTAAGTATTCTAGTGCTCTTTCCTCAATTCCTGCAGGCACAAAACAGCGCCTTTGAAGAGGGTATGAAATGGTACGAACAACGCGCTGTCGAAGCTGACTCTTTCCGTGCGGTACCCAAATACATTGATAACGCCATTAATGCTTTTGAGAAAGCCTATAATCAGAATCAAAAACCTGAACAGGCGGGACTCTTTTTACTTAAATCGTATTACTTCAAAGGCATGTTTTTGGGACTTGATGAAGACCGGCAAAAGGAGATATATGATAAGGGCAGAGACTTGGGTGAGAAGCTGGCAGAACGCTATCCCGAAGCGTTTGAAATTAAATTTTGGTATGCCGCAAACTTGGGGCGATGGGCCAAGGTGCACGGATTTATGGCTGCCGCTACAAGCGGAGTGGCAAAGAAGGTGCGGAATCTTGGGGAAGAGATTATTGAATTGGACGAGCAGTACCAGGGAGGCGGAGGTTACAGAATTCTGGCCCAAGCTTATTTTCATACTCCAAAAATCCCGATTCTTATGGGATGGCCGTCGGATAAAAAAGCTCTTGAGCTTGTAAAAAAAGCCATGAAAATTGCTCCCGGACATCCAACAAATAGACTCTTATTTGCTGAAATCCTGATGAGTTTTGACAGAAATAATGAAGCCAGGAATCACCTGGAACATATCATGAAGATGGAACCTCGACGGGATTTCTTAATTCCTGACCGGTACGTCAAGTACAGGGCGCAGAAATTGTTGGAGCAAGAGTTTGGGATGTAAGAGTGGCTGCCTTAATTATTCTTTAATTATTTCTTAGCGCGGTTAGTTGTTCACTAATTTCCCAAAGTTTGTGACATAGGTCCTCGTCAAGGGCTTTACCGGCAGGCTGTATCGGTTTCTTATTTTTAAAATACTTGCCGCTGATCTCTTTGACCTCATCGGAGGTCGCCAGGTAAATAGGCGTTTCGGCGCCTTTATCGGGTGATCTCATAAAAGGTGTACCGATAAAATAAAACAGTTTCATGAGCCAGCTCGCTTCTTCAGCCAATTTGGTGCTGACTGCACCCGGATGAAGAGCATTTGCGATTATCCCATCATCCTCAAGTCTTTTTGACAGTTCTCGCGTGAACATGATGTTACAGAGTTTGCTGACACCGTAGGCTTTTATCGGCGTGAAACCCTGCGTCAGCTGCAAGTCGGAAAGGTCAAAGACAGAAGCCCCAAGCCGGTGGACTTCAGAAGATACATTTACAATGCGTGATTCTTCAGCAGCTTTAAGCGGTTCTAGTAAGAGATTGGTTAGCAGGAAAGGGCCCAGATGATTGACGGCAAAAGTCTTCTCGATACCATCGATAGTTTCCTCTCTATGTGAGGCGATCATACCGGCATTATTTACCAGCACATCCAACTCGTCGAACTTACTTTTGAAATGGTCGGCAAGCTCCCTGATTTCATATTGATAGGCAAAATCAGCCAGCATTACTTCAACTCCGGTATTGCCGGTTTTATTAATAATTTCGTCGCGTGCTTTGTTCGCTTTTTCTTCGTCCCGGCAAACCATCACAACAAAAGCTCCCTGTTCAGCCAGTTTCATAGCGGTGGCTTTTCCTATGCCGGAATTTGCACCGGTGACCATGCACAATTTATTTTGCATATTCATGAACGACCGTTTTTTCTAATTAGTTGACTACGTAGTTGATGCTGAGCTGTACGTCCAATGAACTAAAATGTTCAAATTGTCGTAAAACAAGCTTACATTAAGCATTAATTCTTAACAAGTTGTAGCAATCAAATGATTCAGGATTATTTGAATACCGTTGACAAATTCATTGTAGTTGGTGACAGGGTACTGTTAAAGCCTCGTGATATGGAGACCCGCACCAAGAGCGGTCTGGTTCTGCCGGTTACTGTTAAAGAAAAGGAAGAAATTCAGAGCGGATACGTCATTAAAACCGGACCGGGATATCCGATTCCCTCAAATGAAATGGATGAGTCATGGAAGGAAAATGTTGATGAGACTCGCTATATCGGTATGCAGGCCAAGGAGGGGGATTTAGCCATATTTTTGAAAAGTAGCTCACACGAAATTGAGTTTGAAAATGAAAAGTATGTTATAGTGCCACACGGGTCTATTTTGTTACTGATACGAGATGAGGAAAGGGTATAGGGCAGGTTGTCAGAATTCAGAATTCAGGAGTCAGAATGTTTTGTAAAATTTGATAAGCCTCTGTGAAACTCTGCGCTACTTTGAGAAACTCTTTGACATAGCCAAGTAGGTTATTATATAAACGAGGTAAGTACCATTCCGGATTCTGACTCCTGTATTCTGAATTCTTTTACCGACCGACTTGCGGCTTTGCCGGAGCTTATTATTTCTAATATCCTAAAACAACAACATCACTAAACCACATACACTATGGATCGCCGTCAATTTTTAGTTCGCTCTTCCATGGCCACTGCGGCTACTCTTCTTCCTTTTAATAAGCTTTTTGCATTTAAAGCGGGGACATTTACAGACCTCAGGAGAAATGTAGGATACTTTACTGACCGGGGCGGTACCATCGGTTGGCTGGTCGCGGATGACGGATTTGTGGTCATCGATTCCCAGTACCCGCAGACGGCGAAGGGTTGCCTGGAAGGCCTGCAGGATAAAACATCTCAGGCTCTGGATATGCTTATCAATACCCACCACCATGGGGACCATACAGGCGGGAACTCTGTTTTTCAGCCGGTGGCAAAAACTATCGTGGCGCATGAAAACGTACCCGCCCTGATGAAAAAAGCTAATGAGGAGAGTGAAAGCGATACCGAACTGGCCTACCCGACTACTACCTATGAGGACAGCTGGGAAGCAGACATGGGATCGGAAACCGTTCACGCCAAATACTACGGGAATGCTCATACCAGCGGTGATTCTGTAATTTATTTTGAAAATGCCAACGTAGTTCACATGGGTGATCTGGTCTTTAATCGGATGAATCCCTATACCGACCGTCCGGCAGGAGCTTCGATACATAATTGGATTAAGGTTCTAGCCGAAGTAGAAGAAGAGTATCCGGCAGATGCCATCTATATATTCGGTCACGGAAAACCCGAATTTGGGGTTACAGGCGATAAGAGTGATGTGGCCGTAATGCGGAGTTATCTTTCCGCCATGGTTGAGCACGTGGAACAGGGAGTAGAAGCCGGTATGTCAAAAGAAGAAATCATCGATCTCGAAGCGCTGGAAGGTTTTGACAACTTTCAATATGCTGACTGGTGGACCTTGTCACAGAATCTGGATGTCGTTTATCAGGAGGTCATGGAGCGATAAGTAATTCATGGAATCTAATAAGACACATAATGTTAAAGGGGAGCAGGAGTTCCGTTGCCATTACTGTGGCTCAAATTCCGGTATCGTATGGGTACACGGCCATGGGCAATGTGCAAACTGCGGTATCAACACGGAAGAATGCTGCCGCGGCGAGCAATGCGAAAGTTCAAGTAGCATGACAGACTCAACATAAGAGGCTTTATTGGTTGCAGAGTTTTTTATGAAAATTCAATCAGGGTAGATAGAAAGACCGGAGACAGGTGAAAGGTTTCTCTTTGCAAAATTGAGGCCCTTATACCCTATACCTTATACCTAATTCCCCTATTTCAAAACGAAGCCCTCAGCTCAAATCCAACCAAAAACCTAAGGGCCGACCACTTCCTCCTTTCTAACTGAGAAAATGCGGTCGCACAGGGCCAATTCATCCGGATTGTTGGAGGCCAGGATAACCAGTTTCTTTTCTTCCCGGGCTCCGGCTACAATATCGGAAACCAGCGATCGGCCCTGCTCATCCAGATTGGAACCCGGTTCGTCGAGCATCAAAACAGGAGGATTTGTAAACAGCGCAGCTGCCAGGCGGGCTCGTTGCTGTTGACCCGTGGAAAGATTTCCATAAGGCTTGTCGGTGGCTTGATCCAATTCAACTCGTTCCAGTAATCGGTTAAGCTGACCTTCTTTAATAGTAATTTTTCTGAGCTTGCTTAAAAATTGCAGATTCTCAATAATGGAGAGTTCGCGATACAGGGAGATATAAGGAGCTGCGTAACCGATGTTATGCTTGACGGTCTGGATCTCCAGTTGCTGACCGCAATTTTCCCAAGAAACAGTTCCCGAGCTTGGTGACAAGAGGCCGGACAGGCATTTCAGGAGTGTAGATTTGCCGGATCCATTAGGACCTTCAATGCCCAAAACACCTCTTTCATGATCAAAAGAAATGTTTTGCCAAACCAGGTTCTTACCGAAATATTTTGATAATTCATTAACGTGCAGTGATATCATGCTGGAAAGTACAAAGGGTTAGGTAAAACCAAAATTGAAATCATTGCAATAAGGTAGGTTTTGGAAGTGTGATCATGAAAAATTTTAACTATGTTTAGCACCTGTAACAGATGCTTTGCCTGCTTTGAGAAATGAAATTTTCTGACATCTATGAATAGAACTATACAACTTGTCACGGAAAAGTTAACCGGGCTGCTTCCTGAAAGCCAAGAGTATTATAAACCCGAGAATTTGCGTTCCTGGGGTTTTCCCAATTTTATAGTGAAACGCATACAGGTCGAACTCGAGCGTAATCTAGCCGAGTCGATGAGGTTGCCAGAGACCGATTGGGCGAATATGCAGTCATCGGAAGTGCAGGAAGTCTGGAAACAGTTTATTCGTGCCATACGAAATGAAGCCTGGCTTCCGGCCAGTTATGCCCGAACCGTCATAGAAACGGCAGTAGCTGACGTTTTGGAGATGTTGGTAGAGCCGAGAAAGAATATTCCCCAGGCTATCTACGGAGCTGAAGATACACTCACTCGTGAAGAACTTCGGGATCGCCTCAAAAACCTGGTAGTCTACCGGCATTTTGCACGACTGCTTCCCCGATACATGGAGAAAAAAGAGCTTGATGAGCTCAACAGAGAGCGTTGCGCTGAAATTATCAAAAAAGCCGATGAAAAAGTCACCTCCCGGTATACCCCGCTCAATTGGGCTCAGATGCTGGAACCGCTTTTTAAACTGCTCAACGAACAGATAGAGAGCAGCCTGTTGCGTCTCTTCTTTGAAGATAAGAAGATGCCACGCATTGCAAGGAAATTCGATTTCATGGAGAAACCGGTTAACCGAGCTGTTCTTATTGAGACACTCTCATCTCCCGAATCTCTGAATATGGAAGGCTTTGAAGAAGATCAATCCGATCTTTTTGGAGCTTCCGGAATGGAATCAATTGATGAAAGTGACAAGAGTGTTGAAGAGGATGAGAAACAGAGTGAACCCCGGCAGTCAGACATCGAATCGGAAGAAGAACAGCAAGAGGAAACAGACAGGCAGCCGGAAGATCTAGCGGTAACTGAAGAAGATGACTCTTCCGAAGAGTCATTTGAAGATACCGAATCCGAATCACTGCAGGAAGACGAAGCCGTTACTCGTGAAGAGGATGAAGACGTTAAAGAACCGGTACCCTTGACCAATAAATCCCGGGAGAGCAATGTTGAAATCGAGCATGAGGAGGAATCACTTAATACTATTTTTGCCGGTGATACGGAAGAGGATAGCAATGATTTCGAAGATGAGTATGCAGATGATGAAGAAGATGAAATTGCCTACGAAGAGGAGGATGAATCAGAGAGTGGTCTACATGACAAATTTGAAACCGAGGAGGCTTATGACGCAGACCAAGAGTCGGATGAACCTGTTGAGTTTGATGAGTCGAAGGAAGAATACAGTGAGGATACGGTTACTGATTCAGAGGTAGAAGAAAAGGTCGATGATGATCAGGAGAGCGACTTCGAAATTAAGGCCGAAGAGAAAAAGGAGACACCAATGTGGCAACGGTTCATGAGTTCGGAAGAACTGGAAGAGCTCGCTGAACAGGAAGAGGAGAGCAGTTATAATGATGAGTTCGAAGAATATGAAGAGGAGCCCATTTTCGACCTGACGATGGAGAAGCAACCTACCGAAGAAGAAATAGCTCATTTACGCAGTGTCCTGCAGGATAAACAGAGTTATTTTGTGCAAGAGATTTTCGGCGGTTCGGAAAGGGCCTATGATGAGGCCATCGAAAAGATTGCTGCAAAAAAAGGGTGGCGCGATGCCAGTCGGTTTATCGAAAAAGAAGTTTTTAAACGAAATATGATCGATATGTACTCTGAAGAGGCAGTGGATTTCACAGACCGCCTCCATAACTACTTTATCGAAAATGGCCAGTCTGAATGATTTTACCGGGAATTAGAATCAATCCTAAAAGAATTCTCAAACCAAGTTTAACTTAAAAGAAAACCCGTTTACATGAGCAAGGAAGAGAAGATTGAAGAGCTTAAGAAGCGAAGAAAAGAAGCAAAAAAGGGTGGTGGAGAGAAGCGAATAAAGAAACAGCACGACAAGGGTAAATTGACGGCCCGTGAACGAGTTGATCTGCTTCTGGATGACGACAGCTTTGAAGAGCTCGATGAATTTGTTACTCATCGCAGTACCGATTTTGGACTTGAGAAGAATAAGATTCCGGGTGACGGGGTGGTTACGGGTTATGGAAAGATTCATGGCCGGCCTGTTTATGTCTTCAGCCAGGATTTTACCGTATTCGGCGGATCTCTTTCTGAAACACACGCTGAAAAGATATGTAAGGTAATGGATCTGGCCATGAAAAATGGTGTTCCGATCATTGGTCTCAACGACTCAGGGGGTGCACGTATTCAGGAAGGAGTATCTTCCCTGGGCGGTTATGCCGAAGTGTTCTGGAGAAACAGTATGGCATCTGGCGTTGTACCACAGCTTTCTGCCGTAATGGGTCCCTGTGCCGGTGGCGCAGTTTATAGTCCGGCATTGACCGATTTTATTTTTATGGTCAAGAATACCAGTTACATGTTTGTTACGGGTCCGAATGTTGTTAAAACAGTGACTCACGAAGAGGTAACCTCCGAAGAGTTGGGCGGCGCCAGTGCCCACAGTACCAAGTCGGGTGTAGCCCATTTTGCCGAGGAGAACGATGCGATCTGCCTGCAGCAAATACGAAAGATGTTTAACTATATTCCACAGAATTGCGAAGAGAAGCCTCCACGTCAAAAATCAAAGAAGCCCGATTCAGCGAAGGCGGATAAACTGCCCGAACTCGTACCGGCTAATCCCAACAAGCCCTACGATATTAAGGAGGTAATTGAGGGTATTGTGGACAAAGACTCTTTTATGGAGGTTCACGAGCACTATGCCGATAACATTGTAGTGGGTTTTGCCCATATTGACGGTCGTAGCGTTGGGATAGTGGCCAACCAGCCCTTGTCTCTAGCCGGCGTACTTGATATCGATGCCTCTCTAAAAGGAGCGCGTTTTGTACGCTTTTGTGATGCGTATAATATTCCGCTGGTTGTCTTTGAAGATGTACCCGGATTTCTACCCGGAACCGATCAGGAGTGGGGCGGCATCATCAAGCACGGTGCCAAGCTGCTCTATGCCTTTTGTGAGGCAACCGTACCCAAGATGACTGTTATTACCCGTAAGGCTTACGGAGGGGCCTATGATGTGATGAACTCCAAGCATATTCGTGCCGATTTTAATGTAGCATGGCCAACCGCTGAAATTGCGGTAATGGGTCCGAAGGGAGCTGTTGAAATAATCTTCCGGAAAGAAATCGATGCAGCGGATGACCCTGAAGCCAAAGAGCAGGAACTGGTTGATTATTACAAAGAGCAGTTTGCCCATCCCTATAAAGCGGCTGCCAGAGGTTTTATCGATAATGTAATTCTACCTGAGGAGACTCGGGAAAAACTGATTAAAGCGCTTGAAATCAGTGAAAATAAGGTGGACACCGTACCGAAGAAAAAGCATGATAATCTTCCCTTGTAGAAAGAAAAATTAAGAATTAGGATTTAAAAATTTAGTACTGAAGAGTACTTTAACCTCCTCATTTCTTAAATTATCAGGGTGCAACTATCGTCTAGTAAAATTCCTAATTTTTAACTTCCAAGTTTCCAGATGGATCTTTTTAAAGAGGAAGATCAGGAATACAAAACCGGTTCAGGCAAAGAGCGGAACTCAGTAAACCCCCACGAGCCCCTGGCAACTCGCATGCGACCTCGTTCGCTAGGGGAATTTGTCGGCCAGGACCACATCGTCGGCGAGGGAATGATGCTTCGCAGGATGATTGAAAGTGGTGTGATAGGATCGCTTGTTTTTTATGGCCCGCCGAGCTCCGGCAAAACTACGCTTGCCCATGTGATATCGCGAGAGATTAATGCCGAGTTTGAGATCCTTAATGCTGTATTGGATGGCATCAAAGATTTGAGACAGGTGGTTGACCGGGCGGAAAAGATTCAACAGATGAACGGGCGTAAGACTATTCTGTTCGTGGATGAAATCCATCGCTGGAATAAAGCACAGCAGGATGCACTACTGCCTCATCTTGAATCAGGGGTCATTACATTGATTGGTGCAACCACTGAGAACCCCTTCTACTCTCTGGTAGGTCCCTTGCTTTCACGCTGTCAGCTTTTTGAACTCTACGATCTCACCGTAGATCATGTGCTTACGATGATTGATCGAGCACTGGAGGATAAAGAGCGCGGGTTGGGCAACAAGAATGTTGAGGTAACGCCTGAAGCCAAAAAACATCTGGCTGATTTTGCAGGCGGCGATATTCGTAATGCCCTCAATGCTCTGGAAGTAGCAGTACTCTCCAGTGAACCCGATGAGGATGGCGTTATTCATATCGATTTGGACATAGCCAAGGAATGCATCCAAAAACGCAGCGTGCGCTATGACAGTACCGGCGATGAGCATTATCATTATGCATCAGCCTTTATCAAGTCTATGCGTGGTTCTGATCCCGATGCGGCTTTGTACTGGATGGTTGCCATGCTGGAAGGTGGGGATGATCCGAATTTCATCTTCCGACGTATGCTGATTTTGGCTTCTGAGGATGTGGGAATGGCTGATCCACATGCATTGTCAGTCATCAATGCGGCTCACGAAGCTTTTACAAAATGTGGGATGCCGGAGGGTTTTTATTTTCTGTCGCATGCTTGCGTCTATCTTTCTCTGGCACCAAAAAGCAACAGCCTGGGAGCCATTTTTTCGGTGCGTAGTGAAATTCAAAATAACGGTATCGGACCGGTACCCGCTCACCTGCAGGATAAGACGGCCAATTCCAAGAAGGCTCGTTACCTGGATGTGAAAAATGCCTCAGATGAATATAAATATCCGCATTCTTACGACCATCACTGGGTGGAACAGCAATATCTGCCCGATGATGTGAATTCGAAAAGTTGGTATGAAGCCGGCGATATAGGAAGGGAACAGAAGCTGGCTGATCGTATTGAAGCTATAAAAAAAGCCTACCGAAAGAGCCGTAAGTAGTCAGTGTCAATTTTTTATTCAAGCGTGGACGCTTGAATGAGCTATATTTTATTTTTCTTTAACCTCTCAGTTATACATTAATTTATAAAGTACGCGGTTTACAGAAGGAAAACTGCTTTATTACAGAGACCAGTCATTTAGTCGGTAACAGAACTCCCTTAAAGCGACGATGTTTACGTGTCTTTATTTTCGAATTAAAACTTTGCTCAAAGGGAGTTGCACTCCCGTTTACTAAGGCAGTATCCTCGGGAGTACAACTCCCTCACAGTTATGATTAATTCCTACTTAGTTTTTCTAGGGCTCATTGCGTGCCCTTCGGAACATATGAAGAATTGGCACAGTCTGACGCCTTAGGCATTTTTTTGAAAACAGTAAACCCCCGGCCAAAAGCCGGGGGCTACTATGGTAACTCCCCAATGGAGTTAGAATTTGATATCTGAGTTACCGGTCACGGCTTCATCTCCAGATCGATGCTCAATTTTCCACGCTTGAGCAATTCTATTTCCTGCTCATCATCCAGGTCAAGGATGCTTCGTGCATCATTTACCCCAAAAAATTCCGGGTAGGCTGTGGTACCGTGCTCATTGAGATCCAGCCCGTTTATCTCTTCGGCTTCCGTGACACGCAGACCGTGGTATTTGTTGATTGTTTTAAATACCAGGAAGGCTGTAGCTGTGGTCCACAGAAATACCGCCAATATACCTACCGACTGGATGAGTAGCTGGTAACCGGTACCTCCGAAAAACAGTCCGGTAAACTGGGTCGTATACGGAGCCTGTGCAAAAAGAGCCACGGCAAGGGTGCCCCACATTCCTGCAAATCCATGAACCGGTATGGCTCCTACAGGATCATCGATCTTTACTATTTCAAGGAAACGAGTTCCGTAGAGCATGATGATGCCGCCTACCATTCCAATGATCAATGCCGATCCGGGTGAGACAACGGCACAGCCTGCTGTTATCGCTACCAGCCCTGCCAGTGCCCCGTTAAGTGTGTAGCCAAGATCCGGCTTGCCGGTACGAATCCACGAAAATAGCATCGCCGCAACGGCACCTCCGGCTGCACCTAAGTTGGTAGTCACAGCTATCCGGGCAAAAGAAGGATCTGCTCCAAGTGTACTGCCGGGGTTAAATCCAAACCAGCCCAGCCATAGAATAAATACTCCGAGGGTACCGAGTGCTACACTGTGACCCTGGATCTGATGCACCTTACCGTTCACAAACCTTCCGATACGCGGTGCGAGAATGTAGGTACCGATCAGTCCGGCCCAGGCACCCACGCTGTGTACTACCGTTGATCCTGCAAAATCATAGAAGCCAAGGTCAGCCAGCCAGCCTCCGCCCCATACCCAGTGGCCTACTATGGGATATATCAAAGCCGTAATAAAAACAGTGTAGATCAGGTAGCCGGTAAACTTGGTTCGTTCCGCCATCGCACCGGAGACGATTGTTGCGGCAGTAGCGGCAAACATTGCCTGGAAAAACCAGTCGGCATAGGCCCATGAATCCATAGAGCCGTCAGGAAGGATGGCATCCGACAGGAAAAAATTGCTGAATCCCAGTAGTCCGAAGACGTCTGTACCGTACATAAGTCCGAATCCAACCGCCCAGAATACAATGGTGCCAAGACCGAAATCCATCATATTTTTCATCATAATATTGGCCACATTCTTGGCGCGGGTAAATCCCGTCTCAACTAGCGCAAATCCGGCCTGCATAAAGAACACCAGGAAAGCGGCGATCATAATCCATAGCAGGTCGGCGAATGTTTTATCTGAGGCTGAGTTAATGGTTTCCAGCGCTGAGGTAAGGGTAGTAGCTTCATTGGCCAGCGATGGAAGCGTTATTACAAATAAGAATAAAAGGGTAACGAACATAATTTTAGCAAAACGGTGCATTTGACTACTAAATTTAGGTTATTAATTAAAATCAGCTTCAAGAATAAGTCATAATTGATAAAATGACAAAATAAATAACTGGATAAATATAAATTCAATAACAATATGAGTTAAATGCACGGATGCCCTTAATTTTTTAAGTTTATTTCTGCTTTATTGGAATTATTTCGGGAGAAAGTTGGTATGGAAAGATCAATCAAATTTGCTAGAACAATATGAATCTAAAAATCATCAGCGGCACTGACCGGCCGAACTCCAATTCCCTGAGAATTGCCCGTTATCTGCAAGGAGAATACCGTAAGCACGGAGTGGATGCAGATATTGTAAATCTGCAGGATTTCCCTACTTCAGCGGTGGAAGGCGGGAGGTATGCTGACAAACCGGAAGAGGTTGAGGCATTTATTCAGCCGGTACTTGAATCCGACGCAATAGTCATAGTTTGCCCGGAGTATAACGGCGGGTATCCCGGCATACTCAAACTTTTTATTGACTATTTACCCTTTCCGGAGTCTCTGAATAAAAAGCCGATCAGTTTTATCGGTCATGCTAATGGGGCTTTCGGTGGTCTGCGAGCTGTTGAGCAGCTTCAACATGTGGTAGGATACCGAAATGCGCATGTTTTTCCTGAGCGGGTGTTTATACCGCGTATCGGTAAAAACTTTGATGATAAGGAGGGTATTACCGATCCCTTTCAACAGGATTTGCTGCAGGAGCAGATCAAGAACTTTATTGGGTTTGTAGAGAACCTGAAGTTTCAGGATAGCCTGGAAACTTAGAGAGGTCACTGTTACACAGAGCTACTCAAAGAAGTGCAGAGTGACACAGAGATTTTCATTGCCTTACCAAGGTTTAGTACACTTCATTAAGTGTACTAAACCTATTCAATCAGCTCATCTTTAGCATGTAGCCTACGCCATGGAGGGTGACGAGGTAGTTGGGATCGTCAGGGTGAACCTCAATCTTTGATCTAAGTTTGGATATATGAACATCCACAGTTCGTGTATTGGTGCTGTATTCATAACGCCACACGTTTTCCAATAGGGCGTCACGGGATACCGGCTCATTGGCATGCGACACAAGATACCGTATCAACTCTACTTCCCGTGTGGTGAGCTCTACTTCTCCATTTTCGGGATGTCGGGCAATGGCATTCTTTAAATCAATATGAATCGGATCCAGTTCTACCTCATTAATCGGTTTTGTCTTTCCGTAGGTTTCAGAACGACGTAATCGAGCCTTAATCCGGGCAAGCAGCTCTTTTACGCTGAAGGGCTTCGTCATATAGTCATCTGCTCCGATATTCAGACCGGTGACTTTGTCAATTTCCTGATCTTTTGCGGTAAGTATGAGAATGGGAAAGGTATAGTTCATCTTTCTCACTTTCTCACACACTTCAAAACCGCTCATGCCGGGAAGCATAAGATCGAGAACCATCAGGTCCGGGTCGTGTTCTTTCACCATATCTACGCCTTGTTGACCTGTTTCGGCAACAAATACCTCGTATCCTTCATTTTCAAGGGTATCCTGAAGGGTGAATACCAGGCTGGGCTCGTCTTCGACGATAATAATTTTTTTAGATTTATCCGACATATTCCGATGAATCTTGAGTTAGTTTGTCCGGTTCAACCGGGTTGGATAGATAATATTCCTCGATGTCCGATTCGTGTGCAACCGGGAAACGAATAGTGAAACAGGATCCTTTATTTTCTTCGCTTCGAACTGAAATTTCACCACCGTTTTGCTCTACAAGATTCTTGACGATGGAAAGCCCCAGGCCATGCCCCTTGGTATTTGCCGTAAGTACATCTTCTGCCCGATAAAACTTTTCAAAAATATGCTTCATCGATTTTTTGGGGATACCCAAACCGCGGTCTTTCACTCGAAGCTCGACCTTTGAACCTTTTTGTTCCAGGGATATGCCGATATATTTTTCATCCCCGCTGTACTTGATGGCATTCTCCATGAGGTTTCCGATAATTGTTTCAAAACTGTCTGTGTCAATCATCACAATATCTACATCATCGGAAATGGAAGTCTCAAGGGTAAAGCCTTTTTCTTTAATAAATTCGGCATGCTCTTCAATGTATTTCTGTAACTGGGTATTCAGATGAACCGGCTGCAATTCAATGAGAGATTGGTTGGTGTCGGCTTTGGCTACATCAAGCAGTTTCTCAATCATTTTACGTAGACGGATGGATTCCGAATGAATGTGATTGCCATATGCTTTTAACCTCTCCTTGTTGTCGACGCGTCCATCTGCCAGATTTTCTCCGGCAGCTTGCATGACAGCCAGTGGTGTTTTCAATTCATGAGTTACATTAGCAAGAAACCCTGCCTGTCTTTCTGCCAGCTCTCGTTCCCGTTGAGCTGTGATAAACATAAAAATTAGCGCACCAAGCAGTAAAAAGAAGGCAGCTCCTAATACAATCAGATTCTTAAAAAGTGTTTTATTGGATGCCGCGATCATGGGATCGGTCGTGAAGGCAACCGCCAAATACCAGTCGTCAAATAGATCGGGAAATTTCTGGGTAAACTGTACTTTTTGCCGGTCATAGGAAGTACTTGGATCGCTGGAAGCTATAATCTTTTCTTTGGTCCAGTCACGCAACCACACTGTAATGCCCGAATTCTGTTCGGTGCCGAACTTTTGGTCTAAGGTGGGCTGCAGATAACTGCTTATCAAGTATTCCATGTTGGTAGGCATCGTAAGATAACCAAACACTGAATCATCCTTAAGGTTGACCAATGCGATGGTCATACTGCGATGGGTATCAAAAATAATCTTATTGTTGTAGTTGTACTCTTCCATCAACACTCTCATACGGGTTCGTGCCATTCCCATTCCATCACAGATAATATCATTTTTGCCGGGTGCCATAATCAACCTATTGCTGGTTGCATCATACTTTTGAAAGAGATCTATATTTTGGCAGTTGGTAGTATTGGCTGGAATAAAATAGATTCCCTCATATATAGAATCGGAAGCTGCATTTTGCAGGATCGTAAAGACTTCCGGAGTAAACTGACCAGTTTGCCGGTAGGTCTCTTCCAGTTTCTCGATATCTTTGGAAAGCAATCCGTTGAAAGGAGTACGGAAGCGGTTACGAGCCTTGTCGGCAAATTCTGCAACCTGCAGCTTTTTATTTTCTTTTTGGGAATCGATGGATTGATTACGGAGCGCATATAGAGAATACACATTCATGCCCGTCAGGCCTAGTATAGCAACTATACCTGCGGCCAATAATATCCATCTGATAGTGCTGAAATTTTTCTTCATAACGTTAATGGGTAATAAGAATCATCCGGTAATATATCAAAGTCCATATCTTTTAAAAAGTCAGGCAAGATCCCGGTTTTCTTTTTACGGATTTTAATAGAAGCAGGTAAGAACATCCCGTTTAGTCTTTCCTGTTAAATTTAAAGCTATATATGTAAATGTTATTGTTCCCAAATATTATTGTCCCGGTTTACGTCAGGAAACAGATAATCCGGATCAATCTCCACTTTTTGGACCGGTGAGGTATTATCAATTACCAAAATGGCTGCTGTGGCACCGCTTAGCCAGGTATCCACATCAATTTTTTTGTTGATGACAGATCCGTCCTGCAGGGTTATTTGTACCTCGGCCGGCATCGGACTCAGACCCAAATCCTGAATAATGATGCGCGTTCCGTTTTCTGATTGGGTAACATCTGTTACAGCATGATCAAGTGTCCATGTTTCGTAATACCAGCTTCTCCAGAACCAGTCAAGATCTCTTCCGCTTACGTCCTCAAAGGTATTGAAGAGATCCCATGGATATGGGTGCTTGTACTCCCATTCTTTCAGGAATGTTTGATAGGCTTCTTCAAAGACATCTTCTCCAAGAAGCCCCCTCAAAGTAACTAGCATTGAGGCCGGTTTTGAATAGGATGCGCGGCTATAAGCAAGGCCGTTATAGTGGAAGTCTGACCATCGCATGATTTCACCTTCATAATCGGTACCGGCTATCTGAAGGTAGCTTTGAAAATCTGCGATTTCAAAGTCCGGACCGTCGGGATAGTAATCCAATTTTGCCAGGTTTTCATTAAATGTCGTGGTACCTTCATCCATCCAGCTGTAATGCCGTTCATTGGTACTTATCATCATTGGTACCCACATGTGGGCAATCTCATGGGCTATCACGGCATATAATGATTGTGCTGCCCGACCCCTGTAGGCACCGATAATGGTCATCATAGGGAATTCCATACCACCGCCAATAATACCGCCGCCTTCAACTGCGGTCATATGCGGCCATGGATAGTCTATACCGGTATATTCTGATAGGAAAGAAGTAGAGTGCCGGGCAAACTTGGCAGCATTTTTCCAGAGGGGTGCACTGCTGCGATAAAGGGCATTAATCTCGGTATAATCGGTATTGCCATCGTCATTAAGGTCACCTATAGGTGCACGGGTTGCATCCCAGATAGATTCTTTGGTAACACTGAAGACAAAATCGCGAATGTTTTCCGCAGTAAAGTGCCAGGTTGCGGTATTATCTCCGTCCGTACGGGTAATATTTCCAAAATCACTTGATGAGACTACATTTACGACTTCGTCACCGGAATAGGCTTTCATCATCCGGTCGTAAACAGAGGAAACAAGAACCTCTTTTCCGTTTTGAAGCTGACCGGTGGAGGTGACTACCCACTGATCGGGTGCGGTTATTCGAACATCGTAGTCGGCAAAGCCATGGTAAAATTCAGCATTGATTCGGAAAGGATCGGTGAACCATCCGTTTACATCATCATAGACTCGCATCTGTGGATACCAGTAGGCAATATAGAAAAGATTTTTCTCGCTGTAACCCATACGACCGCCGGCTCCTTCCTGTGGGACTTTAAAATTCCAGTCAATGTTCATTGTCACAGAATCACCGGGTGCCAGGGGTTGGTCAGGCAGTATGGTCATGACGGTTCCGTCTACATAATATCCTCGATCTCCGTAGCGTCTGATGACCTGAAGGGTATCCCCTTCATAGACCATGTTTTTGAGATTAATACCGCCTGTCACTTCCGCGCTCTCATTTCTAACCACTCCCTCTTTATGTACATTTTGGGAAAGCTCAAGAAAAAGCTGTCCAAGCGTATCAGGAGAGTTATTGTAGTAGGTGATAGTACTGTTGCCGGTAACGGTTTTATTGTCCGGATTCAGTGTCACATCCATGTCATAGGAAGCGTACTGCTGCCAGTATTCGCTGCCGGGCTTACCTGAAAAGGTCCGCGTACCATTAGAATAGGCTTGATAGAAGGCATTGGGAATTTCCTCATCAATATCGTTGGGTACAGGCCGGTCTATTTCAAAGGGTGAGGCTTGCTCATTGGTTTTTACCGTATTCCCGGTATTATCTTTCGGAGCAGGATCAGAACCGGTCTTAGTCGTCGCACAACCGGCGATCAGAATTAAGCCTAGGATTGCTGTTGCGGAGAAAAGAGGATTGAATCGAAGTTTCATAGGTTCTTAAAAATCAATGTTAATGCTTGGCAGAAGCATAAAAGATAAGTTCGGCTTAAGATGATGGAGTCTGTTATTCAAATTACATCATCCCGGAAATAAGCTTTCACAGCCATCTTAAGGTCGTCAAACTCAATAGGTTTGGAAAGGTAATCAATATAGCCGGTTTCTTCAGCTCTATTTACATGATAAGGGTCCGAATTACCGGTGATATAGATAACGGGAACATCGGAAAATTTGCGTATTTCAAGCATGGCATCAATCCCGTCGATTTCCCCTTCCAGGGAGATATCCATGATGATCAAATCGGGATTCAGGTTCTTTGCAGTTTCAATGGCCGTCTTACCGTATACCAGTTCACCTTCGGTTTCAAATCCCAATCGTTCCAGGTAGCTTTCATAGAGGAGATTAAGTATCAGATCGTCTTCCACGATCATTACTTTTCGAATACCGCTCATAGTTGTCTGTAGATTAATTTAAAGGCAAGATAACTATAAGCATGTTTTTTTCAATATAGAATTTAGCTACTTTCTCGTGCCTGATACCGATTTGATTTCTATAATGTTGGTTAGGATGGGCTAATAATAAAGCAACTTTGATTTCAATCTGTTTATTTACTTTTCACAGAAGTACACTAATAATAATATCATACGGTACAGACGGTCAAAATTCTGAGAGATGGTTACACATGCTGATTTTCCTGGTTCTCCTCATATTACTCCTTTTGAAGGTGTTGATTTATCTTAAGTCATGACGGAAGGTTACGATTTTTGATACGCACTTTTATCCGGCTATGCCAGCCTAGGGCATGGAACGCATATTTTATGCGATAAGTAGAAAGTATAGAACAACCCTCCAAGGGTCGGCGACCCTTGGAGGGTTGTTTTTTTAAAGTAGTTCCTGTTTAAAATCGATATGAGAGATACAATTTAAAGCTAAACCGATCGCGGGTGAAATTGGCAAACTCTTCAGAGTCGAAACCGGCATTTCCACCGATATTAAATCTGCGATTGATCGGATACTGTCCCTCTACAGAAAATGACCAGGAATCGAGGCGTTGAATATCCTGTGAAAACTGAAAGTCGGCTGAAGCCGTCCCGAATCCTCCTCGTATCCCAAGGTAAGTTTGAGCATCACTGAAATACCGGCGCGTGAGCAGGCTAAGTGATTGTGAGTTACCCGCCGAAGATGGTACAATGTACGTCCGTCCGGTAAATAGGTAGTTGCCCCAATACTTGCTTAATGCCAGTATATAAATGGAAGTATTGGAGGAAGAAAAGTTAAGATATCGAAAACCGCCTTCCACCTCGAAAGAAGAGGGTAGGGTTTTATAGAGAGATAGACCCAAACGAAAATCAGGATAAACGAATGAATTGGAAAAACCTGCACTGACATACGAATATAGGCCTTCTGTAATAGAAGGATAGGCGTCCGCATTAACCTGCACTCCGTTAGTGGAAAAGCGATTGGCATATTGCACTCGGCCGATTACAGAGCCGATAGTTGTCTGTCGACTCAGTTGAACTTCCCAAAAGTTCCATGGCTCAAAGATTTCACTGAAGCGGTCGTGCCGGTAAGACAGGGTGGCCTGATATTTCATCTGTTTCAGATTCAAAGATTGCAAACCCTGCCTGGCTTTTTGACTGCCAGGGTACAAGTCCAGAATGTTGAGATAGGTTTGTTCGGCATCTTCCGCCATTTCCAGGTTCTGCTGAAGTCTCGCTTTGGCCAGCAAAAAATCTTCCTCTTGGGGGAAATGTTGCAGGGCCTGCTCGGCCCATTCAAGGCCCTCCCGGTAATTTTCTGACCAGGAGGCCACATCCAGTCTGGCAGATAGGGCTTCATGGTTATCCGGATCTTTATCCAGTACATAATGAAGCTCCTCCCGTGCTTTCCTGTAATTTCCTTCCCAGGCATAAAGCCTCGCGACAAAAACACGAATTCCGTGATAATCAGGACTTATTTCGAGTGCCGCATAGGCGTACTTGCGGGCCTTATCATAATTTTCTTCTTCGAAAGCAGCCTGGCGTGCCAGTTCAAACTGCCGGTCAACGGTCAGCTCTTCATTTTGCGCTATTACAGCACTTGGAAATACTGATAGCAAGAGTACTGCGAGTAGATAATATCTGATTTTATGGCAATTAAACCTGAATATTGAAAGCATATGATAGAACGCGAATAATGCGGATTAGGCTGATTTACGCCGTTTAATATTGTAATAAAATTTCAAGCGGCGCAAATCCGCCTACACCGTTGTGTCAGTGTTCTATTCAATCGTAATAGGGCGTCCCGCGCGTCCCGCGTGGTTGAAGACTCGCATTTTAACAACGGTCTCTTCCGGTAAGGCGAAAGGTTCGGTGTATTTGGTGCTCTCAGCGGTCGGTTCCGATCCGTCGGTTGTGTAGCGAATAACGAATCCAGGCATCTGTACATTAGCATGCACCATACTATCCTGTACTACCGCACCCGGAGTCGGAATGCGATAGGCAAATCCACCGGCATAGTTATCCAGTCGTGGCAGTTCCCGTTTTGCGGCACTATTCAGGAATTGAGACCAAGCCTCATTATATTGATTCTCATTTTCAGAGCTCCAATCTCCCTCTGCCCACTCTGGTTTCGGTGCCCAGGCTCGCTCGGCCATCGCCAGCAATTTCGGCGTCAGCATATATTCCTGACGTTCATCATTGATCAGTTTTTCAGCCCAGAGCAAGCTCTGTATCCCTACGATATTTTCTCTTCCTTCTTCGCTCAGACGTACCATGTCATTGAAATGGTCGGCCGCAAGGGGACGACCCAGCAGATCGGTCTTTGCATTTTTATAATAGTTGTATGGTATAAAAGAAAATGGCTTATCCAGGCTGTTGAATCCGCCCCAATAGAGTCCGGGCTCTGGAAAGGCCTTCACGTAAGCAAGGTCGAAATAAAAGTTTGATACACCTGATAGCACTACTTTATATCCGGCATTGGCCAAACGGTAAGCCAGGTCTTCAGCACCCGATCCCATCACATTATTCCATACATCAACCTGCACATCTTCTTTGGCAAAAGCGGTATCAGCTACATGGTGGCTTTCCCCACCCCACAGTGCTTCTTTCATTCCGATCTCTTCCCAGCCATACAGGGACAGGCCTCGTTCTTTCAGCATGTTGTTCACCCGCTTAAAGAAATAGCTCCAAAGTCCGCCCACCGATTCTACCTCCGGGTTATCGCGAACGAATCTGATAACCGATGGTGAGAGCTCCCAAACGCCATTCGGCACTTCATCCCCGCCCATGTGGATACGATCGAGGGGAGCACCTGCTTCTTTATACATGGCTTGGAGCTCATCAATCACTTTGCCAAGGAAACGATAAGTTGATGGCAGCGATACGTCAATCACATTGTCGTCCCAGCCCTGTACCGACCGGTATTCAGAACGATCCCGCAGATCACGCAACAGGTAACGGGGAGCTTCTTCCACTTGCCCCTGCTCCATCAGGCGTCGATAGCGAGCATCCATCGATTTGATGGCCGCTCGGGCATGGCCGGGCGTCTCAATTTCAGGGATCACACGAATGTGACGCTCGGTAGCATATTCTAAAATTTCAATAAAGTCTTCGGTTGTGTAGTATCCGCTTCCGGGATAGTTTGAATTCGGCCCGGAACCGTGAGAGGGCTGCAAGTGCTCCTCATTGGTGAGCGTATGCGCCCGGCGGCTTCCCACTTCGGTAAGCTCGGGTAGTCCGGGTATCTCGATGCGCCATCCTTCATCATCGTTAAAGTGAAAGTGAAACACGTTAAGCTTATACAGAGACATCAGATCCAGCGTTTTCAGGATCTGTTCCTTGGAACGGAAATTACGGGAGACATCCTGCATGAAGGCTCGGAAGCCGAAACGGGGGTGGTCACTGACCTCCATGGCCGGTACCGCAACCGAGGGCTGATCTGCTGTCCATGCTTCCGGTGGGATGGCTGTTTTAAGCGACTGGATGCCGTAAAAGATGCCGGCTGAATCTGAAGCCGAAATTGTTACGGTTCTAGGGCGGATGGATAGCCTATAGCCCTCGGGTTCGGTTTCTGCACGACGCAGCAGGATTTTACGGCCTTGTCCGCCCCGGCTATCGGTCGACATGGCAAGAGAATCACCGAGTATTCTTGCCATTTCACCCGATAAATATCGTGCCTCGTTTTCAAATTCCGGAAGATAATCGATAATTACATCACTGTTGAGTGCAAAAGTACCATTAAATGTGCTGTACTCAACAGGTGTAGGAAATACTTTCGGGAGGTCGGCTTCATTTAGGTTGGGAATATCTTTGTTTCGTTCAAAAACGACTTCCGGTGTAGCTACAGGGACCTGGTCCTGCGGACCGCGATTCAGCACATCCGGATCATTCACTGGCTTGACCTTATAGGAGCCGATTGGAAGTCCTTCTTCTGTATTTGAATCCCAGACCCAGTAGAGTCCAATGGGTGCACCTGAGATATTAAGTACCGACCCCGGGGAAATCACACGCACACTAACGGAATCGCCCGGTTCCAGGCCTTCAAAAAAAGCGGTAGGGTAGAGCCGGTTCAGATCCCCATTGACCCGTTCGATATAGAAATTGGAGGTGCGGTCTTCACCGGCAAGATTATTCATGTAGAGGCTCCAACCCTCTGCCGGCAGGGTCTGATCGCCATTATTAATTAAGGTTAGACTGGAAAGGTAGCTGTTACTTTGCTGGTGATGGTTATCCAGAAGCTCCCAGGTGACATGCAGGGAGGCAGGATCAAAGCGATCGTTCTGGCTCATAGCCGTAAGCGATAATCCAAAGACCAGCATTAAAAGTAGTACTGTAAATCTACATCGTTTCATGATATCCCGTTGTATTTTTAGTTGGCCGGCTTAACCGGAATCAAAATTATTTTCTTATTGCGCGTAATTTAGGGTACGCGCCCTGAATTGCAAATCCATTTCGAGGAGTAATTAGGTCTCTTCGTACCGGCATCAGAGGAGCTTTGTTCCTGCAAGTTACGATTACCTGCTTAGACAAATAGAACGTAGATCTACACAGAAATAACGGGTTATTAGTAATTGTATGATCCCTAAGATTAATTGATCTATGTCTGATCATGTCTCTAATAATCAATCTTATCACTTGTGAAGGTGTTTTATTAAAATATCTACCCGACTTGTGATTAGTAGCTGATATTTAATAGTTTAGGCATAGGTGTGCTCTTGAAGATTCTTGATTCGATTACTTTTACAAACCATAATTAAACCGACATGGGGTGTGTTAGCTATGAAATCCAAGACCAAAATACATGATGGGATAGTAGGAATGATCTACCTGGCCAGTATACTATTGTCTGTATATGTAAGTCAGCAGTGGCTCTATCTGGCCGGCGCGGTTGCCGTGCTACAGATATTGAGCATGTTCACCGGTTTTTGTCCGGTTTACTTTTTGCTAGATAAAATGATGCCCGAAAAGAAACCGGCAGCTATGGGCTGACATCTCAGTTGAAATAACACACTTCCAAGGTTCAGAAAACCTTGGAGGTGTGAGTTTAAATACAGGTGGAATTTTCAAATTCCATTTTCCCAATTACTATCAGTGAATAACAAAACGACCAATCGATGGGAAGGAATAAAAGTGCATCGGGAGGGTCTCTTTCTTTAAAGCTTCGAAGGCTTTGTACTTCAAGATAAGTGCCTGTACTGCGGAGCTTCGTCTATTTTGAATGAAATGGTGGCCTAGGTGTGACTTGAACCCACGACCAATCGATTATGAGTCAATTGATATTCTGCCTTTTAGTAAATTTAAAGCACATTTTTTTTAAATTGTTCAAACATTTGTTCAAACAATTTCTTCTTTTTAGGAATTGTTTTTCCCATTTAAAATGTAATTAAGCTAAAAAAATCAGGACCGGCAAGCCCTGATTTTCCTGATCTACCGATCTTTTACTCTTGTGTATTGTCCAGTTGGTCGATGTACCCGCTCCGGATCGGTAGGCAAAATACTTTCAATTGCTATGAAATTATCCCGCTTCTCCAGGTAGAGCATGCACGGTTGGCCAACTATCTTATTCAGATCAAAGCCTTCCTGTAGGTCCTCATCTGAGAATGGTTGTCCACGCCACCGATCTAAATCTGCTCGGAGATTGCTCTTCGGGTGTAGGCTCTTGCTATAGCGTTTTGAGAGAATGAAGTGCTCTCCGTCCCTACTGGTAGCCTCAAGCTCAAAGATAATGCTGACCTGGTGCTTCTCGCCGAAGGGCGTATCCTGCACGCCCAGGTCAATAACATCTACCGCGGCGGCTGGTTGAAGCCCCGTAGGCGCCAGCTCTTTTTGTTTGGATTCTAATTGAATAACTAGGGACATAATTGCCTCCTTTATTTTGGTTATGAAAGCCGAAAGACTCTCGTAGTATTTTGTTTTGTGTACTCTTTGTAGAGCTTGGGATGATCTTGCCTGAAGCGCGCCGTATCGAAACGGTTGCGGGACTGGTTCTTCCAGCTGGCTAGTTTCTGGCCGTCATCGCCAACCAGCAGCTCCGCATCGCCTATCGCTTTTTTAAGATCTAGTTGCAAGGATTCCCTCAGCAGCTTTAGACCCGTTAACCGCTCCTCGACCTGCTTGAGGGCGTAGTATCTATTTACGGTATCCGGGGCAGCTTTAGCAGCTTTTCCTGCAGCCCCGGAAGGCCACCGCAGGGTTACATCATCCAGGCAGCTCAGGGGAGGGGGTTGGTCTCGGGTGATATATTTATCCCACCAATCGGCAAGCCTCTCGTTGTTAGCCTGGATGACCTTATGGTCAGCTTCAATCCTGAGAGGTTGCAAGTAGACAGCCGTATCGCGCAGAAATACTTGCAAGTACCCGTAATCCAGACCAAGCACGCCCATATAATGAAACAGCTGCAGGCGCCACGAGATAGGCACATCGTCGAGGGTATCCAGTCTGGGGACGCGCCTGGAGGTCGAACATTTGATCTCTAGAACACCGTGCCCCTTGCCGTTTGACGGGGAAATAAGCCCGTCAATGTTTCCACTGAGCATTGATGGATAGTCCTTATGAAAATACATATGAGGATCATCTTGAACCTCTAAGCCTGTAACTTTTCGAAAATGATCTCGAATATGTGGCTCCATAAACGTTCCAAAGGCCGCAGCTGGGCTGGGTTCGTATGAGTCGTACCTGCCCGTTTTTTCTAGCCACAGCATGTAAGGGCTCTTGTATTTGGAAAGCCCGAGTGCTGAGGCTACGTCGCTACCGCCAATACTTTCACGTCTAATTTCAAGCCATTGCTCGTGGCTAATATCTTTCGTGTCAATCATGGCGACCTCCTTTCTTTCTTTTGCTGATCAGCCAGCCGAGTGCAAACAGGATAGCCTCCTGCAGCAGCTCACCCAGCAGCTTTTTTAGCCTGTCCATACTAATTCAGATATAATTCTTTAGTAATGGAATGAAGCTTCGTATGCATCTTTACAATGTTCTGCGGCGCGCTGCTTTTGAGAGCTTCCGTAGCTGCGTTATATCCGCTCCATAGGGTGTCGGTTGCAAACTCCTCATGCGTTGGCTCCCAGATCTCTCGGTAGGCTTTTGAGGATTGGGTAGGCGAGAGGATGCCTTCCCCGGTCAGTAGTCCCAGGTATTTAAACTTGTCCTGGATGGCCATTGGAATCTGCTTCATCTTGGTTACGTCTTCAGACAGGCGGCTGAATTGGTGTTGGGACTTGTAGATGGCCGTAACAATCTGATCATGAAGGTCCTCATGCATGTTTTCCCCGGTATGCTTTCGCATGACTACTATATCGCCAGACATAACCAAATTATCGCAAATAATTATAACACCATTACCGGCAGCAACCCCTGCCGAAATCGATTTGTCGTAGGAATTTCTGATTCCTATCGCATATTTTAGAACCTCATTTTCAGATGAAGGATTGATGTAGGTAATTAAGCCAAACATTTTTTGGCCGTCCTTGCTGAAGGCATATTGCTGGCTATCAAAACGATAGTCTGTCAGTAGGTCTGATGCTACCTGCTGCACATTACATGCAAAGTCGTAGTGGTTTAAAGGTTGATAGGTGTTAGTTTGTTGTGGCTCCGGTATAGTCAAAAGCTGCTCTAATGAACACCGCTTTGAACCACAGTGGGTTAGTAGTTGGCTCATAATGAACTCCGTATTGAATTAATGTTGGGTGAGATAATTCTCAGAGTTCTTATGCCAAAATATTTATGGAATTAGCATAGTTGGACGTCTGGACGCGCCCAAACCCAAAACTTTTATTGGAATAAGAAGTATAGGTAGGCCGTTTTTGGTGCTAATCTACCAAAAAAGATGTCATTTCGATCGCTCTGCTAGTATCATCGGACGGGTAACTTTCAGCATTATTGTAAATACTGCTTAACTATACAAGCAACTTTTAGTAATCTGGGTAGTTTGCACCGCAGGTAGCATTACATGGCTAGAATTAGCATATTAGCAATAAATTACCACATTAATTAATATGGCAAAACCTCTTATCCTGCATATTGAAGACACGATGTCAATATATAAGATGGTGGCTCATAAACTAAAGAAAAGTGGATATCGCGTTGATCATAGAAAAAATGGCAAAGAAGGATTAGATGCCATCAAAGAATTGCTTCCAGACCTTGTCATTTTAGATGTTATGCTGCCAAGCATGAACGGTTTTGAGATTTTGCGCCGAATGCGTGAAGACAGCAAACTAGAAAAAGTAAAAGTGATAATGCTTACCAGTAAAAATCGCACAGGGGATCTTGAAAAAGGTTTTGCTTTTGAGGTTGATGATTATTTGGCCAAACCATTTAAACCTCAGGAATTATTACTAAGAATAAATAAAATTCTAAAAGAATAATTTGAGTACTATAAAAGGATAAGAGATAATAGTAAAACAATCTAATTGGTTGGCTAATTAAGCGGGATAGTGACGTTAAATTCAGTGCCAACATGTTTGTAAGATGAAATATGCAGGGATCCACCGGCCTCATCCAATAAATGCTTGACAAGTGTTAACCCAAATCCATAACCATTTTCCCCAACGGTACCATGTGTTGATACTGCTGTACCCTGAGAGATCTGATCAATTGTCTCCTGATCCATCCCTACGCCGCTATCTTTGACATTGACAACTAATTCGTGTTCTGACTCAACTTGTTCATTAAGATGCAGCTCAACGCTAACCTCTCCGCCTTCTGGAGTAAATTTTATGGAATTGGATACCAAGTTTCCTACTATTTGTAGTAATTTAGATCTGGAGAATGTAATTACCTCCGTTTTAACGCTGGTTGAAATGTCTAAGTCAACCCCTTTGGATTTTGCTTGTGGATGATAAAGCTCCATTAGTTTTTCACAGAATGAGCTGCAACTGTATTTAGGGCCATTTTCTTTATCATCTTGACTTGTACAATCGCCCATTATTTTTTCGACCATTGCGATCACGGATTCTGCTCCATCTTTGATAATGGAGACAAGCTCTAATATGCTCTCATAATTTTCTTCTGCGATTTCTTCTTCGATCAGATCTGCAACACCTATCATCCCGGAAATCGGATTTCGTAAATCATGACTTATTTTGTAATTGATCTCTCGCAGCGCATTAATATTATCCTGTTTAGTCTTCAATTCACTAATCATCTCAAGGCGTCGCACGACTTCATTACCAATGAGTGTTAGTAACTCTCTTTTATTAGAAGAAATGCTTTGTTGCTGTTTGTCCATTACACAAAGTACACCGATAGGTAAGCCCGAACTTGTTTTAAGTGGAACTCCATAATAGTAGCGCAGACCCGGCCCTTTCTTTACATAATTACGATCCTTGAAACGCTCATCTTCGGAAAGATCTTTTATTTCAAGCTGATCTGGCTCTAGTATGGTGAATTGGCAGACCGACTCCTCCCTTGGCATTTGGTTTAATTGCAGCCCTTGAGACGACACAGTCCATTGGGTAAAGTTATCAATCAGATTGATAAGTGATATCTCGGTATCAGCAATCCTTGCTGCCAGACGGGTTAGATCACCGAGATGTTGCTCAAGTTCTTGGTAATCCAAATCAAGGCTGGCAAGCTTTTCGAGGCGCTGCCATTCTTTGTCTGTTTTAGGTGCTTGTTCATCGACAGTAATTGTATCCATTTCGTATCCTATTTATACCAAGTTGCTGTTTTATCATTATCATTGCTTGATCCTGTCTATTATGCAATAATTAGTACATGGTAAAGTCAATAGTTGCAGAAAAATCATCTGACTGAGACGACGAGCTTACTATAGTTTTGACATCGAAGGTGTACTTGCCTGGAGACCAGTTATTCGGGTAAGGCCATCCCCAGCAGGCAGAATGGTCGCTAAATTCGGAATTTGCCGGTATCCAACTATCGGCTTTATTTTTGGTTACTTGGTTACCTGCTTGATCAAAGAGTTGGAAGGTAAAATCTAAATTACGATTAGTGTCATAACTGGGATGTTCCAAGGTGATTTCCCAGCAAATAAATCTACTATCATAATGGGAGAATAAATCACTATAATTACGGCGAATTGAACCCTCAGGTGTAATTCCCGCCCCCTTCTCATATATCCAAGTACTTCTAAGTTTAAGAGATGCTATTGGGGCTTCTTTGTAGTCTGCTTTTTTTTCGGCTATCAACTCTTCGATTGAAAAATTATCAACCACGTGTCCTTCTGGTTTTTCGGATGTTACTTCATGGGAATTGTTTCCTGTAAAAGCAACATACGTAATGAAATAGACTAGCGATAGTAATGCCGTTTTAACCCAAATCATGATGTAGATGATTAATGATTTTTGATAGCCAGTTATTTTGCTGACTTTATACAGAATGAATTTACATCCTGTCATACTCTCTTTGTTAAGATTCCTTAACAAACATTAATATTTTCTAATGTAAATGTCAAAAGGAATTTTGTTTAGATATTTCTCTTTTAGAAACAACTACTTATTAACTGTAAATTAACAACAATATCGCGGATTAGAACTGTTTCATCTAACGGATATTTCATTTGATATCGATTTTTAATCGGTAAATAGTAGTGCCAAATACAGAAATGAGGTCACATGAAGGGAAATGGCAAAAAGGTACTGATAGTAGAAGATGATTTGCTCATATCAATGCTGGAGCAAAGAATGTTAACAAATCTAGGTTTCAAAATATCGGAAACGGTTACAAGCGGCGAAGAGGCTGTTGATGTTTTTGGGAATCAGCATATTGATTTAATCATTATGGATATCGCTCTGGAAGGAAAGTTGGATGGCGTTGAAGCAAGTCAACAGGTTAGGAAATCCGAACCTTCGGTACCAATAATATTTATATCGGGTAATATTAAGCAATATGAAGACGAGATTAGCAAGCTATCCAGCCCGATAATTAAAATTTCAAAGCCTTTCACTTCGCAGGACCTATCAGAGGCAGTTGATCAAATATTCAGCTAATTTTATTTGCCAATCAGTAGTTTATTTAGAGATAATTACAGTAATTGATTCTGATTTTGATTCCCCAGCCGTAGTCTGAACATGGGTTTGGATTACAAGAAAGTAATAATGGATTTACCGTTCTTATTTTAAAGTAATAAGTCTTAATCGACTAAGATTATAAATTAGAATGCGATCCTCTTGTATTCGGTTCGAACCGTAATCTTAGGTGAAATCCACCTTTGGTATCAAGTTCGTAATCACCGCCAAGTTGGTTAATCAGCGTTTTCATGATAACCATACCCGTAGACCTTGCCGTTTCTAAATTAAAGGGTTCTTCAAAACCTTTGCCATTATCCTTGTAATCAAGCTGGCATTTGTCTTCCAAGAATGTAATGGTAATCTCTATTTTCCCCTTTTCCTCGAAGGCATATTTCATGCTGTTGGTCATTAATTCATTGAGCAGTAGACCGAGGGGAACGGCGCTGTTAATATTAAGCTCCCTTCGGGTAATATCGGTCTCAATGCGTATATCAAGTCCGCGGGGCATGATGGATTTTTTTAAATCTTGTGACAGCGTATTTATATAATTATGCAGGTTTACGGAACTTAAGTCTTCGGTACCGTAAATCAGCTCATGAACTCTTGCTATAGACTGTATGCGGCTACGGCTTCGCTGAATAGGCAGTGCTATCTTTTCATCACCATCGTTTAAATCAAATAGCTCTAGCTCTAACATACCCGAAATGATGGCAAGATTATTTTTTACCCGGTGATGCACTTCTTTGATTAGTACTTCATTCCTTTTTTGAGATTTTACCCTCTCCGTTATATTGATTCCATTTCCGAGAATATACTTGTCGCCGTTTTGTTCCATTAGCGATCCGTTAATGAAAAATTGATATTTTTCACCACCTGCAACCATAACGGTTTCTATTTCGGCATACCCTGTGGCTAGCACTTCCTGAATCTTCGCGGCAATGTCATCTTGCACTTCGGGAGCTATCAAGTCATAAGGGCTAATATTCTGCAAATCCTCCTCGGATATACCAAAAAATTCATAGGCATTTTTATTCAATAGTTCGAATTCCAGATCTCTATTCATCAAATAAAATAGGCCGGGCATGCTATCTAGTATTTGCCTGGAGAACTGAACCTGGTTTTGCAGGTTATCTTTAATCTTCTTTTCCTCGGTAACATCTTCGAGCATGACTAGAATAGAGTCCACCTCACCTTTTGCATCCAAAAAGGGGCTTGCGTGGATTCTTGCAGGAAAAATCGTACCGTCTTTCTTCATGCGTTCAGCTTCTGCACCCTGTACTTTTTTCCCGGCCTGTATCTTTTTGAGTAATTGCTTATAAGAATCTACTTGGCCTACGGTGTTGACATGTGGTAATGTACTGCCCAGCGCCTCCTTTTTGGTAAAGCCCAACACCTTTTCCGCAGCTTCGTTCCACAGGCCAGTTACCTTACCATCACTTGACTCGATAAATATAGGCATGGGGGCAATTTCAATGAGGGAATGCAGCCTTTCATCTGCAGTCTTCTTTTCGGTCTCATCAATAATGTGCGCTACAAAAACACATTTGCCTTTATACTCACCACTTCTGATATAAACACTCACCGGATAGTTGCTTTCATCAGCTCGTGTATGTATTGTTTCGAATTCGACTACTTCTTTTTCACCATCCTTGAGAGGTTTGATTAACTTTAGGAAATATTCCCCTGAAAAGTCAGTTTTAAGATCTAACGGTGACATCGAGTTCAATTCCTCGAGCGTATATCCAAGGTTATTGATGGCAGCTTCATTGACGTATAGAAATTGTAGGTTCTCCTGGTCAAAAATGTAGATCTCACTAACGCTCTGCTCTATCAGGTGATAGAGACCTTCGCGCTCTGCTTTAGCCTCTTCTTGTTCGGTTACATCTATCTTTAAGGTATCCCAAAGCACCGTGCCATCTTCCTGCAGCTGGGGTTTGCCTCTCCCTTGGATCCACTTACGTTTCCCACTGGGGGTCTCAATACGATATTTATGGTCCCAAAAAGTTAAGTGTTTGGCCGACTGTTGTATTGACTCTTTTAAGTTTTGCTTGTCCTCCTCTATGACCTGCTTCCATAGCTTATCCGTGGAGACCCTAACCTCCTCGGCAGTTAGCTCATGCAAACTTTCAACGGCTCCGTTTACGTAAATCAACTCATCACTACCATCCGGGTAAATCTTATACTCCTGAAACATACCGTCGACATTACGTAGTATTTCCTTGAGTTTGTTTTCGCTTGCTTTCAGCTCATTCTCCGCTATTTTACGTTCGGTAATGTCGGATACGACCCCGTGTAGATCGGTAACGTTGCCATTGTTATCCGTAATTGGCAATCCTTCTACATGTAAAAACTTTGTGTTTCCCTTAGGTGTTACCATTTTGATGTCAAAACGGTAGGGTATGCCTTCCTGTACAGCTTCTTCTACCGCTTTCTTGTGGAATTCTTTCTCGTCCGGGTAGTGCTCCATAACTTCTTCATAAGAGGGTACTCCCTGGTCTTTATCGCGTTCGTAAATTTCGTACATGTTATCTGACCAGAAGACCTCCCCGGTTGCAACATTAAAATCCCAGTAGCCCAGTTTGCCAATGTGATGTGCCTCTCGGAGCCGTTCTTCACTACGCAACAGCTCCAGCTCCGCGTTCTTTCGTTCGGTAACATCTTCCTGGATGGCGATGAATTGCGCTAGCTGCCCCTGATCATTAAGCACCGGAGTGATGTTTAAATTAATCCAGTATTTCTCTCCATTTTTCCTGTAGTTTAAGACCTCTTCAGTGAAGGGAACTTCTTTTTTTAGTTTTTCTGAAATTAGCTTTTTTGTTTCCAAGTTGGTTTCCGGACCATGCAGCAATTCACTGGGATTCCTGCCCACGGATTCTTCAAAACTGTAGCCCGTCATAGTTGTGTAAGCCTTATTGACCCAGTCAATCTTTTTATGTTTGTCGGTAATGATCACCCCATTCTGGGTGTGGCTGGCCACCATCGATAATTTCTTGAGTTCCTGCTCGGACTCAACTTTATCTGTAATGTCAACCATCGTACCCGATATCTTCAAGGTTTTTCCGTGTGCTACAATAGGTTTACCGGTAATATTTACTATTTTTTTCTGGTTGGACGGGGTGCGGAGGACTACCTCTATATCGTATGGCTGTTGATATTCGATGGCATTTCCCATCGATTGATGAATTAACTGTTGGGACGACTCATCAAATTTCTCGATGAACTTGTCCGCAGAAATATTCATCTGGCGTGGGGAAAGTTCGTAGATTTGGCCCGCCATAGGAGTATGATAGGTCTCCCCGGAAATGACATCATATTCCCATCCTGAAACCCCCGATATTTCTTCCACCTGCCTGCGAAGCCGTGATACTTGTTGCTCCTTGGTGATATCTCTTACTAAAGAAAGAGCATATTTTGTGTCATTGTCTAGTTGTAGCAAGCTCAAAGTAGAGTGAACACTTCGTAGGACTTGATCCTTACATTGCAGCAGCCAGTTACCGGATAGGGTTGCGTTTTCCTGGAAAACCAACTCCATTTTATCCTGCACGTTTTGGTGGCTTTCGGAAAGATTGAGCTCTAAGGCGCTCATGCCCATTAGTTCTTCTTCAGTAAACCCTGATAACTCCGCAAAAGAATCATTAACCATCGTATAGTTTAATGACTCATCAATAATGGCAATTCCTATCTCCCCGGTATTAAAGATGGCCTTAAAAAATTGGTCTTTTTGTTGTTGTAGTCGGGCTTCAAAAAGTCCGGCCAATAGCCGATAAACAACCGTGGGAAGGCGGTCTAAATTATCTTTCATTACATAATCATGGATCCCAATTTTAATAGCCCCTGCTGCCTTCTTTTCGCCTATGTAACCGGAAATCAACACGAAGGGAATGTATCTCAAGTCTTCTTTGGTGATCTCATAAGCCTCTATACCATTAATATCAGGCAAGTTATAATCTGAAATAATCAAGTCCGGGGTGACTTCTTTTAAGGCTTGTAGGTACTGCGCTTTGTTGGTGGCAACAGTTACTGAAATACTCTGCTCGACCTTTTGGAGATGTAATTGAATGAGCTCAGCGTCACTAGAATCATCTTCGAGCAATACTATTTGATAAGAGTTAGCCATATGAGTTATAAGATTTTAAAGGTATAGAAACCGAAATAAAGAAAAAGTAATAGCCTATAACTCTACATGCTAAACTCCCGAAAACTTTATCTTGATAGCAGTCAACCCTTCATATTTCGAGTCATTTTGTGTGGTTCATTTTTATTTAATGATGTGAATAAAAATGTACTCTTAATACAAGTATTTTATACAAGTTATATTTTTCACATTAAAATCCAATTTTAAGACATCCAACTCTTTAAACTTTAGGTTTTTTTAATGTTCATGAACTTAAATGAGAAAGGGAACCCTGTTTAAAAGATACCGCTATAGATAGGCAGATATTGCGGTATCTGAAGTTGAGAAAAGCTTAAGAGCTGTCACACTCAAAAGCATAAGAGATTTAGCATTGGAGGAAATGTGGTAGAAAAGAGTAACCCTTTGTAATACTGTGCGGCACTCTTGCATGTCCTTTTTTAGCAAATCACCAAAACCTTCTTCTTAGCAGGATTTTTTGGCTTCGTTCTACGCCTAAGTGTTTGAACGATCTTTTCACACTCACGCCTTTTGGCTTCTTGTAGCAACTCCTGATAATCGTCAATCATGAGTTCCAGGTGCAAATTGGGATAATCACTGAAATCGAGTTC
The DNA here is from genome assembly GCF_011059145.1 of Halalkalibaculum roseum. Classification (NCBI taxonomy): domain Bacteria; kingdom Pseudomonadati; phylum Balneolota; class Balneolia; order Balneolales; family Balneolaceae; genus Halalkalibaculum; species Halalkalibaculum roseum. Next base: position 756,139 of record NZ_JAALLT010000001.1, read on the forward strand.
TTCGCTCATAATGATAGATTTTGTGTAGATGATACACTTGTAATATAATCGGTATATTAAAAAATCCTAATAAAGATTAGAAAATATTAATATTTAATATTTGTAAAAAGAAAAAAGTGTATTTAGATCAATTGAGAGGCTTTAATCAAAAATAAATATTTAATTTTGTAACCTTTATGTACTAGTATCGTCCCACTATCAGAACATTAAGAAATTCTAATGAAATTAATGTTTTCGGGTACAAACATATTTAACTCAATAGAGAGGTATTATGGGACGTGCAATGCTAATAATTGTATCAGGGGTGATGGTAGCGATGGGTTCATGGAATATAAGCTCAATGAACCAGGCTGGTATGCTAACCAAAAGTAACGCCGGGTATGCCGAGTTTGTGAATGCCAAAAATACGGCTCATATGGCCATACAGATGGCCATGCAAAAGATGAATGATGACTCGACCTGGGCATCAACTCATGATGCTGACAATCCATGGATGGGCAGTATTAATGGAAATTCGTTTTTGTTATATACAGAATATATTCATGACAGCCCGGACTTTTGGTCACCGGATACCGTTAGACTGTATTCTACCTCCCAGTTGGAAAACTCGTCGTTGCCTGTTGAGATTGTAAGTGTTTATGAGATAAACTCTTTTGATTATATCCCTGATTTTAAATCACCATTGACTATCGCAACTACTAATTTCAGCTACTCATCCGGTGGAAGTTCCAGTATCAATGGATTTGATGATTCCGGAACTGGTTGCACGGATAAACCAGGAATAACCGTGATGGATAGCTATTCCAAAGCTTTAATAGAAAACCATACTGCTAATGATTTGACGGGTGATCCGCCCGTTAAAACCGATTCCCTGCTTTCCTATCAGCCTACCGATGACTTGATTAAACGTCTGGAAGGAATGGAGTACACAAAAAACATTTCCGGCACATATAAAGGCGATTTGGGAACCAAAAATAATCCGGGGGTATTTTTCGTCGAAGATCAAGCTAGGTTAACGGGAGGCATCTCAGAAGGGTATGGTATTTTAGTAATACGTTCTGGAGGGGAAATGGCATATGAAGATAGTTCAGGAGTGGAACTGGATGTAGCCGGAAACTTTGAATTTAATGGGTTGGTAATATTTGAGAATGCCTATGACTTTGACGGGACCGGAACACCAACGATTAGGGGGTCGGCTCTGGTTGGTAACACCCCGACTTTTGATCGTATTATTGATATCAATATTTCCGGTAATCTTAGCCTGCAATACGATTGTACCGCAAAAAGTTATGCCCAAAAAGCTGCTGCTTTGGCGGTCAAACAGAACAAATACAAATTGGTAGCCACCTTTGATTAACTACTATATGAGCTATGGCGCCTTATTTACTACCAACCAATAAATACCCATATTGTTAACAACATTCATAAAATCCTGAAAATCAACGGGTTTACGCACATAGCTGTTTGCGCCGAAATCATAGCCTTTTACAATATCTTCTTCTTCCTGTGAGGAGGTAAGTATCACAACCGGGACTCGTTTTATGTTATCCTGGCTTTTGATTTTTCTTAACACCTCGTGGCCATTCACTTTAGGCAGCATAAGATCAAGTAAAATCAGTTCGGGGAGCCCAAATTTTTCTACGCCATTTGAATCTTTCCCGAGAAGGAAGTTGATGGCTTCTTCTCCATCTTCAACGACTTTAATCTCATTGGCAAAATTATTTTTCTTAAATGCCAATTTAGTCAGTTCAATGTCATCAGGATTGTCTTCGATCAATAATATGTAACTGTTTTTATTGCTCATACTGCTCATGACTATATTTGAAATTAAAATAAAATGTGGCGCCGCTGCCGAGTTCACTTTCTGCCCAGATGGTGCCGCCGTGCATGGTAATGATTTGTTTTACAGTAGTCAGGCCTATACCTGTACCGGGGTACTGTTTCTGCGCATGAAGTCTTTGAAAAGCTTTAAAAAGCTTATCCGAATAAGCCGTATCAAATCCAACACCATTATCTTTAATAAAATAGTGTGTCCCTGATTCGGTTGTCTGCGTGCCAAAACTAATTTCCGGAGAGTCTACTTTCGAAGTGAATTTTAAGGCGTTCGAAAGCAAATTATTTATCAAAACATGTGTAAGTCCCGGATCTGCGACCCCTGTTACCTGTTCTTGTACGTTTAAGATTACTTTTGAATAGTCTCCGTAGTTTAACAATTTCGAGAATTCCTCTTTTACAATCTCACTTAAATTAATTTCCTTAACTTCAATTTTTGTCCTTGAAGTGCGAGATAATTTGAGCAGGGAATCGATAATATCACCCATATCCTGCGTGCCCTGTCGTATCCTTTTAAGATAATGTCCGCCCGTCTCATCCAAATGTGATGCATATTCATCCAAGAGTTCCTTACTGAAACCGTCAATCCTGCGCAGGGGAGCTCGAAGGTCGTGAGAAACTGAATACAGGAAATTTTTTAGATCTTCACTGGCCGCTTCGAATTGTGCGCTTTTTTGATTGATAAGATAGTTCAACTCTTTATTGCTTTCTTTCAGCTCAAAAAACACTTCTGAAATTTTCTTTTTGTCCGTTGGCACATTTGAGGAGATTGTTGAAGTCTTATCAGAATGCAGGGTAACAAGTACCGATTCAACCGCATTCTGATCATCGCTTATTGGAATAAAGCGAAGCTGCCTAAAAGCCTGGTGGCCATTTTTAGCTTTTTTGATCTGACATTGGATCCCGTGAGCTTTCTGCTGCTGATTTTCTTCCAATACCTTTTGAAGTGTTTCTCTTAAAAGTGGTATCTGCTCATCGGGTTTCTGAAGTACTGCCGGAAGGTGGTTTTGGAAAAACAACATATCAGATAACTCTTCACGAATAATTCCGGTAGTCTCTAGGTAAGCTTCATTAGCATCTTCTATCGCATAATCGTTGCTGACCGGACGTAGAACAAGTGACGCTATGGGTAAATATCGAAATACACTTCTGTAATTGTTATTCTCTGACATTGAGGGCTCTGTAAACGATAATTACTCTGGACAGCCTTTATGTTGTCACCAATTTATAAAATAAAGAATAAAGGCACATTAATAATACCTCATTTTAATATTGGTATACTACTGTCGGGTAAAGCTTATATTGTTAATCATAAATCTTGGGATTTATAAATAGCGTAATTAAAAGCCAACTTAGTACGTTTATCAGGTTATCCGGCTATAAATAGTGGTCGGATTTTTATATATGATTTTGTAACCATCAAGACTTTCAATAGTCTAAAAAACAAATAGAACGATAGTAAGTTTGGCATGACTTACTGCAGATATGCCCCAGGTGTTTAGATGATTCGCCTGGACTTTTTTATATAGTCATGTCCCCCACACTTAAAATGGGCAAAACCCTTACAGAAACATGTTTCTTAATGTTGTACAATTCTGCATGAATCCACAGAAGGTGAAACTACCAGAGGGCTGGAATAAGCTTATTACCCCTGATCTGTATTCCTACAAAGATTTTATTATTAGAAAAATAAATCACTTAGGGGGAAGGGTTGAATTAATTACCTATGACTTCACCGGTAATCGGTGTAGCGTTGTGAGTAGTGAGCTTGTTACTAGCCTAAAGAAAATGGAGCAACAGCTTAGACAATACTAATGTAACCATACATGCTTAGGATAGTCATATCCCCTGAGAGCGAGATTTCCTCGCGAATGAACTATTCCATTTCCTCGGCTCCTTGATTGGGGTCGGGGTTTTTTATTTAAAAATATCCTAATTCCAATTTTTGAAGAGTTTCATTTACTTTCACTCAAGCAAAAGAAACCTGACTAGTTTCAATGACTAACATATAAATATCATCATGGACAACTAACGCAATAACAGGAGTGAAGGTGAAAATCTATACAAAGACCAAATCAGAAAAGATGACCTCAAGCCTTTATCGGTATCATTACAAGATATGATTCCCAACTATCAAGAATTGATTAAAGAGCATGAGAACAACTATGAGCGCAGTTAGATAAGTAATCGTACTGTTTATACACACAAGTAAGGGTGAGAGCTTACTTTACATTAGCCCTGGCCCTTTGATTGGGGTCAGGGTATTTTTATGCTTAGTACTTCTCTTATTACCCATTGCAGAATAATATAAAATTGTATTAAGGAAAACGCTTTCAACGGTCCTATCAAGATACCAGTTGATATAGAGTACACCCTCAGTGCTGTCCTTGCCGGGGGGATTATTTTACAAAGGTGACTTAAAAAATTATTTCACCTTCAAGAGAGGTTGAGTGAGCTGCAGGCACTAGCTTTTTGGAGTCACTACTTGTAGCCTATGAGGCATATCAGAGGTTTGAGTTTTACTGCTTGATCCGGCGATTATTTTCTGTGTAACCTGAAATGGGATCGCCCAATAGGACACCTCAAAAATTTTTAGAAAAAATATTTCAGATCCGGATTCTGTCTGATTTATTTAGTGAGCCTCTGAATGGCTATATCCACGCTTAGTTTATCTGACTTCCTACCACCCACCGCTTTAAAGGTACCCATTCCGGTAAGATGAGGTTTGAAATTTTAATGGTTTTTTTGACAAGGGATATAACCGACATCCCGACAGGTTTCCGAAAAATTTTTAAGTAAAACGGTATTGAGTAAAGTTTCCTACTAAGTTTTTACCAAAGATGTCGTGTCTGTCGCATTGGCTTGTCAGGAGTGTATATAACCTGTCAGGTGGATGCTAGTTTTATGTTAGCAGCCTTAACTACTTGGATGTTACCCGGAAACCAGATAATATCCATGATCCACTTAGTAGCATGTTATATGGTTTTATATTGTCCTACCTATAACATTGAATATGTAATTCTTTAAAGCAAGTTGATGTTCTGAGGGTATTTTGATATGAAATCGGTTTTATTATTACTCTGACCATATTTTATAGTATCAACCATAAATCTTTATATGAAGCAAGGATAACGTAAACAGCGTTGGTGATATGCCAATGTTGTTAACAATTATGAGAGGGAGCAGAAAAAGTGAAACAGATGATCATCGAAAAAATAAAATTGTTCAGAAAAGAACTCCATAGATTTCCTGAGCTGTCGGGGCAAGAGACAGAAACAGCTGGACGGATTAAGAAATTCATTGAAAAACACCATTATACCAAAATCATTGAAAATATTGGAGGAAATGGATTAGCGGTTATTTATGAGTTTTCAAATAGCGGTCCCACTATTGTAATCCGCTGCGAATTGGATGCACTTCCCATTGAAGAAGTAAATGATTTTGAGCACCGTTCTTTAAACAATGGTATAGCCCACAAATGTGGCCACGATGGTCATATGGCCATTGTGGCTGGACTGGTCTTTTGGTTAAAACAACAGGATTTTAAGAAAGGAAAAGTGATCTTACTTTTTCAACCCGCTGAAGAAACAGGTGCCGGTGCACCTGATGTTTTAAACGATGATAGGTTTATTGAAATACATCCGGATTTTATATTTGCATTGCATAATATTCCTTGTCAGCCGCTCCATTCTATTATTACACTTAACGATAATTTTTCTTCTACTGTCCAGAGTGTATCTATCCATTTAAAAGGTAAAGAGTCGCATTCTGCTGAGCCCGAGCATGGAGTGAATCCGGCATTGTGCATTGCTGAGCTTATACAAAAATTTGATAAATTAAATATTAATGATCCTGCTAAAGAAGATTTCAGGCTATGTGTGCCAATTTATTCCAAGATGGGAGTGAAGTCCTATGGTATTTCTGCAGGTTTTGGCGAGATACATTACACGTTAAGAACCAAAAGTATAGAGAAAATGGAAAGGCTAAAGCAGGACCTGGACGGCATTCTATTGGAAGTTTGTTCAAAATACAAATTACCTCAAACAGTAAAATGGTTCGATTATTTTCCTGCCGTAGTTAATGACGGGTACTGTAACCAAGTTATTATGGATACGGCAAAAGCCTGTAATTATGAAGTAATAGAGAAAAGCTCAGCTTTTAAATTTGGAGAAGATTTTGGCTGGTTTTCTGAAAAATACAAGGCAGCGATGTTTGGCATAGGAGCCGGATTAGAATCCCCGGCCCTGCATCAAGCTAATTATGACTTCCCTGATGAAATCATAGAGACGGGTATGACTATGTTCAATGGAATAATTAAAAGGGTATTAACGCAATAAAGAACAGCAAAATGAAAAATAGAAAACAAGGAACAAATGCGGTATGGGGAGGACAAAGCAAATTATTTTATCAAGGAGCAACCCAGGTTCCTATCGTAAACAGTGTAACATTTGGATATGACAATGTAGATGATTGGTTTGACGTGGCCATTGGGAAAAAAGAAGGATACATCTATAGTAGAAACACCAATCCAACTGTAGCAGTTTTCGAAGAAAAAGTAAGAGTTCTTGAAAATGCCGAAGCAGCTACCAGCTTTTCAACGGGAATGGCCGCAATAAGTAATACCTTGTCAACTTTTTTATCAAAAGAAGATAGAGTTGTTTCTATCAAAGACACGTATGGTGGTACAAGTATTATATTTTTAGAATTTCTTCCTAAAAATGGAATTGAGGTAAGCCTTTGTGAGACCACAAATCATGAAGAAATTGAAGCCGAAGTACAAAAGGGCTGTAAAATACTTTACTTGGAAACTCCTACTAATCCAACCTTAAAAATACTGGATTTAAAAAGACTCATTAAATCGGCACACGAAGTAGGGGCATTGGTTATTGTAGACAATACATTCGCTACTCCTATCAACCAACATCCTCTGGAGCTTGGCGCTGATCTGGTTTTGCACAGCGCTACAAAATATCTGGGAGGTCATTCAGATGCAATGGGAGGAGTAGTCTGCGGTAATAAGGATTTAATACAACAAATATTCCATTACCGGGAAATCAACGGAGCCAGCTTGCATGCAAATACGGCCTATATGTTATTGAGGGGCATTCAAACGTTGGAATTAAGAGTTTTGCGGCAAAATGAAAATGCCTTTAAGCTGGCAGAACATCTGGAAAAACATAAAAAAGTTGAACAGGTCTTTTATCCAGGACTGGCATCACATCCCGGACACAAAATCGCATCGGGGCAAATGACAGGGTTTGGAGGAGTATTGGCGTTTTCTGTTAAAGGAGATTTCGACAAGGTAAAAGCATTTCTGAATAGTCTGGAACTGGCTCATTTAGCCGCAAGTCTGGGTTCAGTAAGCACCTTGATCGGTCCTCCAAAAGTAACAAGTCATGTTGAAACTACAGTTGAAGAACGAAAACAGTTGGGTATTCCTGAAAACTTAATACGCTGTGCGATGGGGATAGAAAATATTGAAGATATTATTGCTGATTTTGATCAAGCACTTTTAAAAATCTAATAATGAATGCAATTGAAAAATTGAAAACATAACTGTTTACAATACACAATATAAAATAGTTTGCTTTCAGATTGGATTCTTTCTCTGTAGCTAAGTTATGCCTGCTTTATAGCATATAATTAAGTTTAATATCCAGAGACTGTGAAAGCTGCTAGAACTTCTGAAGTTACTTTATACAAATCTTATTCTTGTCATTTTGGGGTTTATGGCTATATTGCTGAAAATAATTCATTAATAGCCAATTTTTCACTTCTTCCGCCGCCCCCGCAAACAATTAATGGAACAGAATATAGTCCGTACCAACATCTCCTTATACTGATACTCACAGCAGTGTACTTCACCAAGCGCATTGTTGAAGCGAATATTGAAGAAACCGTTATAGAATCGGATTCAATCTCAGAAGCGAGGAAATCCTAACGGTAAACAAAAATACTTTTACCATCATGATAGAAAAGCTCTTTATCACTCTTATGATCTTCATATGGCCTGTTCTTGGATTCGCATCTCAGGCTTCAGACCTGTTTATGAAGAACCCGGTCGATACCGCGTTGATTGCTCAATCCATTGATCAAGCTCACCGGTTCTACAATGAGTCTGAGGCAGATAGCAGTTTGCTTTATGCGACTCAGGCACTAAGCTTATCAAAACAATTGCTCCATTCTCAGGCAGCTACAGCAGATGAGGAGGAATTAGGCAGAATTCAGACTTTAACTATTGAAAGCTATGCAATCTTCGCAAAGGCATACAGAACTTTTGACATAAAGGGTGCTGAGGATACACTATTCGCGGCAATGAAATACTTTCAAAAGATTGATGATTCTGAAAAGGGGGCAATTTATTCAGAGTTGGGAGATACCTATACACAAATGGGACAGGATGTGAAAGCGCTTAATTATAGCAATAAGGCGTTAGAGTCGTTTGAGGCTTCCGGTGATCAGTACAGCTATATGCACCAACTCACGAGTACAGGGCTGATTTTGCGAAATTTGGGCAACTATGGTGAATCACTAGAATATTTTATTGAATCACTTAATTCCGGTCGGCAACTAAATGACAGCACGGCTATTGTCGAATCGCTGCTTGCTATGGGTTTTGTTTATATGTACGTGGAAAAGTGGAGTGACGCAATTGATAGTCAGAAGGAGGCACTTAAACTATATCAGGTAGCTGATAACCAGTGGGGGATTGCACGTATTCACAACGACATGGGAGTAACCTACTATCGGAAAGGCGATATAGATTCTTCGCTAGTGCATCACCGGAAGGCATTGGCGATGCGTCTCGAGTTAAATAATAGTTACGACACGTTTTCGAGCTACAGCTACATTGCAGATATACTGGCCGATCAGGGCGATATTGTCGGTGCTATTGAGTTCTACGATAAAGCCCTTACATATGGTGATCAAATTGCTTTCAAGACAGAAATAGTGGCTGCTAATTTGAGACAAGGGTATAACTACTTAATGTTATCTGATCTCGAAGATGCAAAGAAAAAATTCAACATAGCTTTAGAATTAAGTACTGAGGTAGGAGATACAACGGGAATGTCGAGAGCCCGTATGGGCCTGGCACAAGTGGCTATGTCAAAAGATGATTATAAAAATGCCATTGACCACCTCCTGCTTGCCGAACAAACAGCTCCGGAATCAAATCTGCGAATCAGGGAAAGCTTGTACCGTGAGATTGCGGAAACCTACTACAATCTCGGTGACTACAAAAAGGCTTACACGAACAGCCTGATCTTTTCGGAAGTGAAAGATTCTGCGCTAGCAGCTGAAAACCTTTCACAGATTAGCCGGATGACAAGTCTTATGGAGTTCGAAAATGAAATGGCGCTTAAGAGAGAGAACAATGAGAAAATGCTGGCCATTAAGCAGGCTGAGATTAACGAGGGAAAATTTATTCGAAATATCTTTCTGGGCGGGATGATATTTGCCGTCATCTTGGTCGGGATTACTTTTTTCAGGTTTATAGAAAAGAAAAAACTAAGCAACAAACTCAACGACACGGTGAAAAATTTACAGTCAGCGCAAAGACAGCTGATTCATTCGGAAAAAATGGCGTCCTTGGGTGAACTTACCGCCGGAATTGCCCATGAAATCAAGAATCCTTTGAATTTTGTCAATAATTTCGCGGAAGTAAGTGAAGAGATGGTCGATGAAGCGGCTGAAGAGTTGGCAGAAGGGAATAGTGAAGAGGTTGGAGCGATATTGACAGGCATCCGGATTAACCTCGGAAAAATCAATCATCACGGCAAGCGCGCGGATTCAATTATCAAAGGCATGCTGCAGCATGCCCGTGGCGGATCGGGTAAAATGGAGCCGACAGATGTGAATGCCCTGATAAAAGAATTCACCAACTTAGCATTTCACGGAATGCGCGCCGGGAAAGATCCGATGGATGTGGATATCGAGCTGGAATTGGATGAGAAGGTTAGAGAGGTTGACTTAATTGCCGAAGACTTTAGTAGGGTGATCGTAAATTTGTGTAATAATGCGTTTGATGCGATGAGGGAAAAACAGAATTCAGAATTGAGTATTCAAAATTCAGAAGAATTTAGTCCAAAACTGTGTGTCCGAACTCGATTATCGGATTCAGAGAGTATCGTTATTGAGATCGAAGATAACGGACCGGGTATTCCGGATGAAATAAAGAATAACATTATGCAGCCTTTCTTCACAACTAAGAAAGGGGCACAAGGAACTGGTCTTGGACTGAGTATCACCAATGATATAATTAATGCTCATGGTGGAAGTCTGGACGTTGAATCAGAGCCAGGAAAGACAGTCTTTAAAATAATACTTAATGTTTAAAAGAAAGACTTATTCTCCCATTTAACCATTCATCAAAAAAAGTATAAGCCCTTAGAATGGACGGATGTAAAGGTTTTATGGTCTAATTGCTGGCAGATACAGTCTATATACCAGATTGTTATAGAAGATTGTAGAATTTATACCTACCGGCTATGGTGAAGAGTTGTTTAAAATTGGGACAATTGGAGGCGGACCAGGTCTTCATGTCAGCAGCTTTAGCAGCATAAGCAGACTTAGTTAAACAGCAGCTTTGAGTATCTACACGGTGGAGCTTTGAAAGCTGCTAAAGCTGCCGGCCAGCTTCTTGGCACGTCTAAGGACGGAACCATAACGCGCATATTCAGGCAAAAAAATCGCTCCCTGTCGTAACCGTAATTTGCCCAACCCATCATTCATTATCTTTATCGACAATTATGAATTAAAGGGTTATCCTCAAATGTTGGAATGGGCTCCTTGTATGTGTTCTTCAAATTGAAACTCCAATCTGAATTTTCCTTTGGTCTGAACATTAAAATCACCAGCCAGCTGTTTCAGCAATGTATGAATCAAGGTGTGTCCTAGACCGGCGGTACCTGTAAATTCAATGTCATCAGGATATCCTTTTCCATTATCTTCATAAATGACGTTAATGTTATGATCCGAGCGTGTGATGTTGACCGTAATTTCTCCACGTTCATTGTTTGCGAAGGCGTATTTTAATGAATTTGTGATAAGCTCATTTAACATTAGGCCTAATGGAATTGCCTGGTTAATATTCAAACTGTCCAGATTAACTTCCGTATTCATGACTACCTCTTTATTATCAAAACTGATGCTATCCTCAATAGTTGATACAAGATTTTTGATATACTCCTCGAAGGGTATGTCTGCAAAATTATCCGACTGATAAAGCAGCTCGTGCACCATTGCAATGGAATGGATTCGGTTACTACTCTTTTTAAGGATCTCCTTGAATTTTTGGTCCTCAATATCCTCTAATTGAAGTATTATGAGACCAGAGATAATAGCCAGGTTATTTTTTACCCTATGGTGAATCTCAGAAAGTAACAGCTCTTTCTCTTTTAGTGACTTTTTAATTATTTGTTCGTTAGCTTTGCGTTCGGTGATATCAGAAGATATCCCGATGACAGCTACCAAATTGCCCGTTTCATCAATCACGGGAGAATTGGTTACCATGGCCAGAAAAACGGATCCGTCTTTACGACTCACTTCGAATTCACCATACCAGCTTTCTCCGGCAAGTAATTTGGAAAAAATATCAGAAGCCAGTTCTCGCGAGGCTATAGAAGGAGTGATATCAATAATATTTTCGCCCAGCGCTTCCTTTGTCGACCAGCCATAAAGCTGTTCGGCCGCACGATTCCAATATATAATTTTTCCATCCGGATCCGTGGATATGACTGCTTCTCCTATTTCATTCAGCAATCGGGAGTTAAACTTTAGCTTTTCCTCCACTTGTTTGCGCTCGGTAATATCCGTAGCTATCCCACCGGTAGATTTTCCCACTCCCGGGATCTCGCCCATGGGAAACATATTGGTAAGATAGTGGCAATCCCCCCGGAGGGTAGAGACCTTCTCTTCATATTTAATTGGCCGGTTGGTATCCAATACTTTTTTATCATTTTTTTGAAACTCCCTGGCCGTTACTTTATCAATAAGCTCAAAAGCTGTTTTCCCGATTACCTGCTTGTCGCTCAGTTCAAATATCTTCTTCCACTTCTCATTCACAAATTGGTGCCTGCCTTCACGGTCACGCACCCAGATCGCCGCCTCCGTCTTGTCGGAGATGGTCTCTAGCAGCAACCGACTTCGCTCTGATGCAATTTTAGTTCGTTTTTGGTTATCAATATCCTGAAAACTCACGCTCAGGTGTTTACAAATCCCATCTTCATCCATTTCAGGCTCACCGATAGATCGGGTCCAAAGCTCCTCCCCGTTAGTCGTATTAATCCGCAATTCCACATCAAAAGACTTGCCATGGTTAATAGCATTTTCAACGGATCGGGTCATGGTTTTCCTGTCTTCGCCGGATTTGTAAAAACAAAAGACCGTTTCCAAATCGGGCAGATAATCTTCAGATACATCGAAAATTTGTTTCACCATGTCAGACCAGTACACCACGTACTTATCCAAATCCAATTCCCAATAGCCGATTCGAGAAATCTGACTCATTTTATCCAGCCTGCGTTCTTTCTCCAGCAGCTCCCGCCTGTTCATCAAGTGATTGATTTTTAATACCAAATGACTGGCAATAGAGTCTATCAGTGCTACCTCTTCCTTGATAAAGGGACCTTCGTCTAATACAGGCATATCTTGCAGGTAAACAACGCTTATTTTGAGTAGAAGCCCATTTAAACATTCCCGTTCAATCTCTAATTTCCAATCGGTATCACGATATTCGTTACTTTGGTATACCCGTTCTCCAAATTCTATGGATGCGGCGGTTATATGTGGGTACTGCCAGCCCGGTGCCAGAAGGCTTACAGCTTTTCCAAGCAGTTTTTGAATTGACGTCCCTCCAAGGGAAGAAATATTATACAGGCAGGTCTGCTCCTTAATCCGTTCTTGCAGATTCACCAGTGCCTCTTCCCGTTCTTTTTCCAAAAGCTTTCTTTTGGTAATATCCTCCTGAATCCCAATGAATTTTTGCTTTTCCTTTACCTTATCGTAGAACGGGTTAACATCAATTTCAAACCATTTTTTTTCGCCTTCATTGGTGTATATTAAAAATTCCTGCCTGAATGGTTGTTCTTGCCTGAAGCTGGAAATGCCCTCTTGAATTGACGCAGCATCGGTCTCGTTTCCCGCCAGTAATTCTCCGAAGCCCGTACCGATGAAATCCTTGGATTCATATCCCGTGGCTTTTAAAAAGGAATCATTTACCCACTCCACTTCTATTTTATCGTTGAATATGATCACTCCGTTGTGCATCCTGCTGGCGACCTGCGAAAGTTTTCTAATCTCCTCGTTTCTGCTTTCCTCCTCAGTTACATCACGAAAGGTTCCATAAATGCGTACGGTTCTTCCCTCTACTTGCTGTGGCACTCCTGAAACATGAATCAGCTTCTTCGCATCGTTATCTCTTGAAGATTGAAGAATTTTATCGAAGGCAAGTCCATCTTTGATGGATTTTTCGATAGCGCACTTGAATATTTCCTGTGATTCGGTATCCAATTTTTCGATCAGCGTTTTTCCAGCCAGCTCCAAACCATCAGGCAGATCAAAGAGATCAAGTACCAAGCCGTTGCAATAGATTCTGTCAAGCATGAGGTCCAACTCCCATCCACCGACATTAGACATTACTTCCGAATGTTTCCGAATCGCCCGAAGCCGTTTCCGCTCTGATATATCCTGAACATAGGAGATAATGTAATTCCCGAACCTCTCATCCTCAATCTGTGTTATCGTTGACTTTACATAGCAATCCCTGTTATCCTTGCGTATCAGTTTCCACTCATTGGTGAAGACCCCGCCCTCCGAAATAATTCTATTAAATACATTTTCCGCCTCGACTAATTTCTCCTTCTCATTCAGGTCCAGATATGACATGCCGACCAATTCTTCATCCGAGTAACCTGTCAGTTCCGTAAATTGGTTATTTACCTTGGTGAATTTTCCGTCTTTATCAATGATGGCTACGGAAAGTCCGGAAGCATTAAACGTAGCCAGAACCAGCTGGTGTTTAAGCTGGTTCTCTCTTTGCGATTCGTAGTTTTTCAGCTCTCTTTCAACGGATATTCCCAGCCTTCCGAGATTATTTTTAAGGCAATAATCATTCACCCCTTTTCTAACGGCATCAACGGCTTGCTCCTCGCCTATAAAACCCGAACATAGGATAAAGGGTATGTCAGGGATTCTATCGCGGACAATCTTTAAGGCATCTAAGCCCGTAAAACCAGGCAGATTGTAATCCGAAATTATGATATCGGGTATAGCCTTGTCCAGGAATGCCTTAAGGTCTTCGACGGAATCAACAATTGCAAAGTCAAAGATCGAATCCGATTTTTTTAGCTCAAGCCTGATTAGCTCGGCGTCATCCCTATCGTCTTCAACGATTAAGACGGTATAGTTTTTATTTGTCATTTAAGTAGGGTTGATTTATAGCCAGCCAATAGACTCCCAGGTTATTTACCACCTCAACAAAACCCTTGTAATCCACCGGTTTACGTACATAGCTGTTGGCTCCAAGTTCATAACCTTTTAAAATATCTTCTTCTTCCTTGGAAGAAGTCAGAATCACTACCGGAATCAATTTTGTAGGTTTTTTACTTTTAATCTCTCTCAGTACTTCGTGACCGTCAATTTTCGGGAGCATCAAATCAAGCAATATGATCATAGGCAGGCCTCTTTTGTCTACTCCTTCGGAATGATTACCAAAAAGAAAAGCCAATGCTTCTTCACCATCCTCAACAACATGAATTTCATTGGCAAAATTATTTTTCTTGAATGCCAGCATGGTCAGCTCGACGTCGTCGGGATTATCTTCCACCAGTAGTATATACGGTTCCTGATTTTTCACTTGGTCTCCTGCGGTTTGTTTTCTGTTAGATAAAAATAGAAGGTTGCTCCCTTTTCCGGTTTGCTCTCAGCCCAGATTCGTCCCCCATGCCGGTTGATTATGCGCTGAACCGTAGCCAGGCCGATGCCGGTTCCTTCGAACTTTTTTTCGCTATGAAGTCGCTGAAATGCCCTGAAGAGTTTCCCCGCAAATTTCATATCGAAACCGACTCCGTTATCCTGAACGTAATATGTTTTCCGATTCTTATGTACTGTAGAGCCCACCTTGATTTGAGCCGGTTTCCGGTCGGATGAAAATTTCCAGGCATTGGAGAGCAGGTTTTGCATCAGTGAGCGAAACAGCCCTTTATCGGCATGAATCCCAAGATCCCCTTCGTTATGAAATGCTACCTCGCGTTCCGTATCCCACTCTCTCAACTCCTCGACCAGTTCCAGTGCCAAAGTTCCAAGATCAAAGTATTCGGTCTCGATATTTTTTTTCGAAATTCGGGATAGTTTCAGAAGGTCATCGATAAGACTGCCCATTTTCTGGGCGGCAACTCGAATGCGATTCAGGTAGTGTTTGCCTGTTTCATCAAGTTGTTCGCTGTATTCGTTTAACAATTCCTGACTAAACCCATCGAGCCTTCTCAAAGGAGCTCTCAAGTCGTGCGCTACCGAATAGGTAAAGGATTCTAACTCATCAATTGCTGACTCAAGCTGCACACTCTGCCTTACAAACCCTTTATCCAATCCTTTTTTTTGTGACTCTTCTCCAGGCATGTCATTAAAAGTAATACCTACCACCTGTTTTGAAATAAACCAGACAAAGCCGCCTACTTGTTTGCCTGACTTCCCGGTACCTTCCCGCTCTACCTCCCAATGTTTCGTCTTACCGGTTGAAATAGTATCCAGTATGATGTCTGTTAAGACCGTTTGGGCAAGCCCCGGATACATCTCCCTCCATGGCTTTCCATTATTGGATTTCATTTCCATACCGGTAACCCGGCAAGCGGCTTCATTAACGTTGACTTGTCGGAAGGAAGGAGGAGTACAGGTATCATCTAATTCCAATACCAGCAATCCTGATGGAAAAGATTCAAACATACTTTGATCAAGGTCAGAGCACAAATTCATAAAACTCGGATAAAATGACAGGCAAGTAAAGCTTAAGAGCTTTTAAGAAGGGTGGTATCAGTGAATCTGATTACGAATAGAAGCTCCGATATCCAAGTTTCATGTTGCCTATAGATGGCAAGGAACCTCAACATATTTCCTTGTGCGGTTTTAATTACAGCATAGCAAGATACGGCTATCATAAGCCTGAACCTATTATTATCTATGCTGTTTTAGAAATAGGCATAATGGTAGGTACTGTCTCACAATTCCGGTTTTTACCGTATCAGAATAGTTTTACTTAAAGGGTTAATTGTTATTTGGAAATTTTGAGATAGGTTATTTTTCACGCGGATAAGACCGGCCTAAAAGCAGGCGCTTCAAAAAAATCCAGAAAAATATTACAGATTCAGTTTCGGTGTTAATCAAATAGCAGATCTTTAATAGTATGCATCCACGCTGGTTCAATCTGACTTCCTACCACCCGCCGTTTTAAAGGTACCCCTTCCGGCAAGATAAGATTTGAAATATTAATGGTTTAATACATAAGGAGGGCACCGACATCACGACACGTTTCTGAAAAACTTTTAAGTAAAACGGTATTGAGTAAAGTTTCCTACTAAGTTTTCAAAAAGATGTCGTTTCTGTCGTATTGGCTTGTTAGGAGAGGGGAATGTAGCTGTCAAGTGTATGTTAGCTTGATTTTAGCAGCACTAGCAGCCTGCTTCGCGAGTATCAATCTACAGTCAATTATCAACTCATGGAGTGATTCAATTCGGAGCATCTTTTTCGATTTTGAAACCAGTACCAATTTAGCTAAAATCCTTAATATAACGCTGTCTTTTCCATTGGTATATGTATAGAATTTTTACGCATTTAGGGAGTCTGCATCTACAATCTCTTCAAAAACTTTTATGAATGTAAAAAAAATTTCAGCATTCTTAGTACTTGCGGTATATTTTTTCTGCTTCGTTCCAGATAATTCAAAAGCCCAGCATGGCAGTCAAGAAGTGGATAATGCCATCCTTTTACTTGGTAAGGATTCGGAGATTCCAGCTCTAGGACCTGTTGAAATTACACCCATAAATGCACCAGGAACAACCATTACAGAGGATATTCATGGTTTTATGTGGTTTGGAGGCAATAATGGTCTTTATCGCTACGATGGGAGTGACTTTATTCACTACCAGCATGATCCACTTGATTCTACCTCATTGTCAGAAACATGGGTAGAGAGTTTATACGCTGATTCCGATGGTTACTTGTGGATTGGTACATTCGGCGGGGGACTCAATAAACTGGATCCTGTAACGGATACATTTACACATTTTACCCATGATGCAGAAAACCCAACAAGTCTCAGTCAGGATACGGTAACGGTTATGCTGGAGGACAGCAGAGGTACCCTTTGGATTGGAACGCATGGTGGTCTTAACCGTTTTGACAAATCAACCGGCGAATTTACCAGGTATCTTCATGAATCGAATGATACTACCAGCCTCAGCAATAATCAGGTGCGAGCACTATATGAAGACTCGCGGGGTACACTCTGGGTCGGCACCGGGAGTCCGGCCCCAACTGAAACTCCTGTGGGAGAAGGGGGGCTAAACCGCTTTCATCCTGAATCACAAACATTTACACGTTACCTGCATGACCCGGCCGACTCGACAAGCCTGATCAACAATAAAGTGATGAGCATATATGAAGATTCCCGTGGAACGTTTTGGGTTGGGACTCTTGGGGATGGGTTACATTCGATGAATCGTGCGTCGGGCACGTTCACCCGACATTGGTTCGATTCTACTGACCAAACAAAGGTGAGTCGCCCTTTTTTGGATAGTGATAGCGAACTATCAAGTGATTGTGTAGGATTCCCATGTGGCGGAGTTACCTTTATCCACGAAGACAAAAATGGGATGATGTGGGTAGGTGGACTTTACGGAGGACTAAATCGATACAACCTGAAAACAGGCGCTATGAGCCACCATGATGCAAATAATAGTGGATTTGTTTATAATCAAGTCTGGTCTATTCATGAGTCCCATGACGGAACACTATGGGTGGGTACATGGAGTGGTGCGTACAAAGTCAATGCTCCAGTGAATTTATTTCCTCAATTCTTATTAGGTAATGATGACTTCATATCTATTTTGGGTATGAATAACTCTGTATCTACAATTCAAGAAGATCTAGATCATAGACTTTGGGTTTCTTATTATGATTTTGGACTGGTTAGAATCGATCGAAGGACTGGCATCTTCACTCACTTTCAATCTCAAGAAAGTAATCCTGACAGTCTTGTTTCAAATTACATTAATAGTACAGCAATTGACCCAAATGGTAATGTGTGGATATCACACTTTTCCGGGGGGATAAGTAAATATAATAACGCTGAAAATAACTTTCGGCGATTATTCAGCGACGACGAGAACCTTAATACCAGTACGGAAATTATTATTGACCGTAAAGGGCAGTTGTGGGTCGGTACCCTTGGACCAGGTCTTTACCACATTGATTCCGAGTCTCAATCGATTATTAATCACTATGGCAATAACGTAAATGATCCGAACAGCCTGGTTGACACCAGAATTACCACAATTTACGAAAGTAACATAGGTAGTATATGGGTGGGAACTATGGGCGGACTAAACGTTATTGAACGCTCTCTAAAAAATCAATCCAACCAACCTACCATACGTAGTTTTCTTCAAGGATTGCAGATAAACACTATTTTAGAAGATGAAAATTCTAAGATTTGGGTTGGTACACGAGCCAACGGACTCATTCACCTGGATCCATCAACCGGGCGGTGGGTCAACTACACATCAGAAAATGGACTTCCTACCAATACTGTAGTTTCACTAATCTTTGATGATTTTGGATTCATTTGGATTGCTACGGTAGAAGGGCAATCGAATAATCCATCTGATGGCAAACTCACTCGCTTTAACCCGAATACAGGTGAGGTTACAAATTTTACATCACAAGAGGGACTTCCAGAGATTGGGTTTTATTATTCTGCGTTGAAAACACACGATGGGTTACTCTTCTTTGGTGGTATCGGTGGGTTTACGTTTTTTGATCCCTCTATGATACAAGACCCAACCTTTACATCTCCAAAAATTGCACTGACTGGACTACAACTTTCAAATGAAGCGATCACACCCACAACAAGTGGAGTTTTGAACCGCCCGATCTATATGGAGGATCAAATTGAGTTAACGCATCGTCAAAATGAGGTTACATTTGATTATAAAGCATTTGCATACAGAAACTTCAATCAGATTGAATATCAGTATCAGCTTGAACCATATGATTCAGATTGGGTGAATGCAAGAACTCAACAAAGTGCTCGTTATTCACGTGTGCCACCTGGAGAGTATCGCTTTCGTGTCCGAACAATTGACGATCGAGGTAGAGTTAGTCCGGAAGAGGCAGCTCTTGGCGTTACGATTCTTCCACCTTGGTGGCGAACATGGTGGGCCTATGGGTTGTATGCGTTGATCTTTGCGGCCGGTGTGTTTTCAGTGGACCGTTTTCAGCGAAACAGACTAATTGCCAAAGAACGTGAACGGGCACGTGACCGTGAGTTAGAACAAGAGAAGAAACACTCTCATCAACTTGAACAAGCCTACTCCAAACTTGAAGATTCTCTCCAAAAACTTACTGCCGCCCAGGATCAGCTCGTACAACAGGAAAAGCTGGCTTCGCTGGGACAGCTCACAGCCGGTATTGCCCATGAAATCAAGACTCCACTGAATTTCGTAAATAATTTTTCGGACCTCTCTGTCGATTTGATTGAAGAAGCCAGACTGGAACTTAAGAATGAAAATGGCAACGCGGATAGTGTAAAAGATACTTTAGCCATACTTGACGATGTAGAGACTAATCTTCGAAAAATACATGAACACGGCTCGCGCGCGGACGGTATTGTGAAGTCAATGCTAGAGCACAGTAGGGGTGGCGACGGTAAAATGGAACCAACGCCTGTGAATCCGTTAATCAAAGAATACGTGAATCTGGCCTATCATGGAATGTGCGCTGGCAAAAACCCTATAGATGTGGACATCCAATTAGATATGGATGATAGTGTCGGTGAAGTAGAAATGAATGCGGAAGACTTCAGTCGCGTAATTGTGAACCTGTGTAATAATGCCTTCGATGCGATGAGAGAAAAGATTCTGGATAAACATTCCGAATCAACAGACTCCTACAAACCACGATTAACGGTGCGGACCCAAAATACTGGTCGGGAAGTTGCTATTTCTATCGAAGATAACGGGCCCGGGATACCCGAGGAGGTAAAAGATAAAATCATGCAGCCGTTTTTCACGACCAAAAAAGGGACTGCCGGAACCGGGCTGGGACTGAGTATCACCAACGATATCATTAAAGCCCACGGTGGCAGCCTGGATGTTGAGTCAGAGCCTGGCAAAACAGTGTTCACTATCACACTCAGCAGGTAACAACATGCTTCGCTTCTTCCGTAATATCCGAAAGAAACTTATGGAACAGAATAAAGTCCGCACGTATATCCTGTATGCCGTTGGGGAGATCCTGCTGGTAGTAATTGGGATTTTAATTGCCCTTCAAATCAACAACTGGAATGAAAATAGAAAAGCTGTTCAAAACGAATACGAAATAGTTGGTAAAATGATAGAACAATCTGAAGCCGACTCAATTTTACTGTCTTATCGCATTAAAGTTTTTGAAAGTCGTATCTCAAACATTGAGGATTACTTAGCTGTCGGTCAAGGCAAGGCAGATTCCTTAAAACAAAAAAAATTCTCTGGGTGGCTTCCAATATACTCCACTTTTAACGATGGAACGCACTTAATTCGTAACCATTTAGAAGACTTTAAAAAAATTAATGATCTTGAGCTGAGAGATCAACTCATGGAGTATTCCCATTTATCCAGCATGATGGATAAAGCTATTCAAATAGCAAATTTTAATACGCTAAACTATAGTTTACCGCTTCATCATGAGTATTATGAAACTCTGAAAAATTACGATACCACTTCTACTTTGTACGAAATGCAGGATTTTTTGAAAACCCCGAAAGTACAAAGCCATATTATGCTCTCTAATACCTGGCTAAAAAATGTATTGACTCAGGTGGAAAAATTATTTAACAAAAACCAAGAAGTATTGGAGCGACTAGAGCATTATAAATTTGAGTTAGTTAATTAAGGACTAAATCTTTATAAGCATAAGACTGAATAGTCTTGAATTAAAATAACAACTAACCAATGATGAAATTTTTTCAAAAAATCAGACTGAATTCGATTGTACAAGGCAAAACGGCTAACTACATCAAATATGCTACCGGGGAAATTCTATTGGTTGTTATCGGGATATTGATCGCTCTTCAAGTGAATAACTTGAACGAGGAAAGAAAGCGCGAAATTAAAAGACAGGAATTGATCAATAGCCTGATTATTGATTTTGAAACTTCGCTTACCAAGTCTCAAGAATCTCTGAAAGAAACCGATAAGCTTATTAAAAACATGGATCTATTTTCAGATTTACTTCAAAGCAAAAATCAGGTATCGGTAGATTCTTTAAAATCTTTGGCAACGGCATTTTTTCGAATGATATCATTTGAACCCAGTTTAACTTTTTATAGTCAAGCAAAAAATAATGGGGATCTGGAATTATTAGAATCCAAAGATTTCTTTGTAAAAGTTAATCAGTTTGAAGATCGAAATACCATGCAAAAGAAACTGATGGACAATTTTCTTCAGGGCTATTCTACCGGGTATATTTGGGAATTAAGAAAGAGCGTGGGTTCGATAAACAACCTTAAAAAAGACAGTTCGTCATCCTTTTTCTGGGTACAATCTAACACAGAAACACACCAGGAATACTACGACTTAATGACTTCTCCTTTAGCCATAGCCGCCATGCAGACGCATAAGGTATTGAATGAATCTCTCAGGTTTGATCTTATTTTGTTAGAAAGGCTTTCAAATGAAATCCTTTCTATCCTGAAAGAAGAAAAAGAGGTGGTTAAATAACGAAAGCACCGGGAAGTATCAGTTATATGATTTGGATACCACCTTTTATTCCAGCAAAGAGCGTAAAGAAATAGGTTTGCCTCTTATTTCAGATCCAATAGCCTATGCGGCGACATTGAACAAGACAGAGTTATATACCTGTATGAATTAGGAGTTGATATTGATTCCATCCTCACTAAAATTCAAAAATCGGATTTGAAAAATTCTGAATATGCATTAGATACAATCTCTATTAACTTGTTTGGCCTTGCGCTCCAAAAAGAGCAAAAGATAGAAGATGCGTTAAAAATCTTAAGACTGAATAAATATTTGTATCCGGATCCGTGGTTTACTCATTTAAATTATGCAGAAACCTTGGTGAAAGTCGGTCAAACAGATGAGGCTATAGAAATATTCAGAAATAGGCCCAAAGTTAAGCCCGATGACCATCGCACGAGAGAACGGTTAGAGGAGTTGGTTAATTAATCAATGTGCAAAACAAGTGCATCAAGCGGATGCGCCTCGCCCTTTTGGGCGCCTCAAATATTCCATAAAAAATATCTCAGAACTGGATTTCCTTTTTCTCAGTACCCCAAATTTCTTGGTATAAGAACAGTGAATGAGGCCTTTAGCCTCACCAACTCTTAACCAACCAAGGAGGTTCTTATGAACTTGAAAGACTTTTGCTTCCCCGTAGCCGAGCGCCAAATAACTGTGGACGATTTTCACAGTGAGCAAGTGGACTTGGGCAACGAAAACACCTATCTGACCAGCGATTACAAGAGTATTATCCGGAAAGATACCAACAAGGTCTTCAGCATCGTCCACTTTTCCTACATGAACGAGCGCAAGGAGAAACTAATTACTGAGGTGCTGCACTTTCCAGGTTTTAATGTGAAAATTTTTCGATAATGGAACAATTTCCTTCGTTTATAATAACCACTCGAATCTAATGTGGGAATATCGACTGAAGATCGACTGCAGGATTATTTTAGAACTTCCCGGAAGGGTTTTTAAGTAAGTATTCCCAACATTGGACTAACTTAGTTAGTGCTTTAGATATAATGACAGATTCGAGTTTGGCCACGGGTATAACAAATGACACCTGTAACGTTCTTTGTAACACATAAAAAAGAAACATATCTACAATTCAATTAACATTTCCAATAATTACCCGTTGCAAGAGTAAAACCGTCCTGAGGCTCGGAAATGTTGATACGTGTAACTTTGGGTTACATCCTACCTCAAATGGGCTCGTTGTAATTATTTGTAATAAGTGATTAAAGAATTAGAGGTAGTTTACATAATTAACAATTATGCGACATATAAATAGCCCTCCAGATAATTTAAACGCTCTTTTATTTTAACCTTTAGCTTATCCCAGAAATTAACTCGCTTTTCCTGCCATTTCGACTGGGCTTTTAGGCTACAATGTAAAGGTGAAAAAGCTTAGAAATACTGGCCATTAAGGGGGGGTACCCCTTCAAAATGGGTTTTTAAAAGAGGCACTTAAGGCGCGTTTCAACGCGAGATATTTTTCTGAAAGGTGTCACCCCACAACTTACCTATGTTAATATGAAAAAAATATGAGCCCGAAATTTGCCACTGGAAAGCTTACAATTCCAAAGGTATGAATCTATATAAGTATGTAAAGATGCATCGTCTTGGGTCAAATTTGATCAATCTAGGACTACTGTTTAGGACAGTTCTCACCATGTAATTGGATCTTTATCATTGGATGCCCTTTCCCCTAGTGCGCCATAAGTTAGATTTAGATTCTTCCGATTTTTATAGTTCGCGCACAGAATTAGATGTTATCAAAATAACCGATGTTTAGCGCAGATTTTCAGGAATTACCTGTAGGTAAGTTTTCAGAATTAAAGGCATGTTTTTATTCGAAAAACATAGGTGCGTAAATTCACAAAAATTATTTTGTCAATAATCATTGACAATTATTACATATATGTAAGTGTATATTTTTATATGACATATAATATTTTCAGCGTAAATTTATTTCAGAAGATCTGACACAAGTTCGATCTACAATACGCACGGGATGTGCCAATAGTTTAGTAGTACATATCTATTCCCAAAGAATAGAAAATGACTACATCGTTCTTTGAAAAAAAAACAAAAATAAAATTTCGTGATAAATGAAAAATTCTACTTATGTCCAGTTCCCTCTAAATATCTTATCAAAATCAAAAGATAGAGAGGAACTTTATCGAATGATAACTGGCTACACACTCTTGTATTATTACGATTCGTATACCAATAATGAAAAGAGTAAACGTTTCCATTTCATAAAAAGGAGGCTTCTTGAGCAATGTGACCTTTCAGTACTAGAACCCATTAGGGGCTATTTTGGGACTGAGATGAATCTACAAAATTATGCATTAATGGGTTTAGACTTTGGTCTGGATGAGCTGGAGATCTTGAACATAACCAAAACCTATAAAAGCAGAGCAAGAGAGATAGGTCAGGATGAGCAAGCATTTGGTTCGAAAGAGCCAAAGATTAGAGTCCGTTTCGATATTCTTTATGACTATCGGATGGGGAAAATTTCTGATAGTCAGTTCAGAGTATTTTGTGCTATTCTTAGCATAATGGGTAGAAAGAAGTTTGCAAGAATAAGCTATGATCATATAAAGTACCGTGCGGCTGGCTTTCGTTCTAAAATTAAGTTCATAAAATATCAACGATTAGTTGGGGGCAAGTATGATTTCTTTTCAGATCGCAAGATCGCATATGCAGTAAGAAAGCTTGAAGAGAAATGTCTAATTACCACGCTGGTTTATAAACGAAGGCTAAAATATTACTCAGTTAGACTTGATATAAATGAACTCTTTAAACTAGTAGCTGATTCTAAATCTAGAAGTGTGGAATACTTTGAATTAAAGAAACAGTACGAAGATGATCTGCGTAACCTCAAGTCAATAATCAAGAACAAGGTTGAGCATCAACAACGTAGACTTAAATAGAATCTTTAAATATAAACTGTAAATAAAAACACTAGTAAAACCAATTAAATAGAAACCTTAAAATTATAACCTCTTAAATAAAAAAATTAAGTAAGTATGCTATCGCATTATTTAATTTTTTAAGAAGTCAAAAATATCAGATGCAGTTAATCTATTAATCCTAAATTTGGAAGCCAATGCAGCAAGTAGAAAATCAAGAAGCTTTGTTTAAAAGGCTAGAAATGAAAATTGATCTGTTACTTAACAGTAACATGTATCGGATAAATCAGAAAAGATACATAACTGCCCGTGAGGTCCAGAACCTTACTGGTTTAGATCAACGCACCATATTGAATAGATCTAATTATGCCGAAGACCACCCAAGGTATATTCCTTCTATTCAATTCGGTAACAGTCGAAGAAAATATTTCGAAAGAAAAGTTATCGAGAGAATTTTCCGACTAAACAATAACTGAGAATATATGAATTAAGAGTCCTCTTACGGAATTCTTTAGAAATTACTTTCAGTTTAGCATTACATAATCCCTCCCTTTTTCCCTGATAAAAATTTGAATCCAATAAATTCGCTTTTGATCAAAGCACCTGCTAGAGGTATATCCAAGCCAGGCGTAAGATTGGTTTTTCAAACAAAGCCAGGGAAAGGGAGGCTCTATAATTAGATACCCAAAACAACCAACACTTTAATTACTACTTATATGAAGCTAAATAATATCCCAACTGACATATCTAAATTTGATCAAAGAGCTGTATTTGAAAGGGTTTGGAATTGGAAAGCACCAAATAAATGCATTTTAAATAGTGACGAACTAGCAATGTATATGTTACTATTAACAAATGAATATTGGTCACACACTAATCCCAACATAATAGCAGTTGATCTGTACCATGCTTTAGATTATCTGGCAGAAATGGAAGTAAAGGATGACTATCTTGTAGAGTTACTTGAATCCCTAGAAACAAAAAAACTACTTGATTACTCCATCCTTAAAGTCTTTGACCAATCAATAATAATTGCTGATCTAAAACAATTAAGATCTGTAAATTGATAGCTTTTTTGAACAGGACTCGAACTATGGGTCCTGTTCATTTATCATATTTATTGATTGAATTTTTCAAATCATTTTCATCAAGGTGTTCATAGATCTGGGTAACGGTGACAGATGAGTGACCTAAAAATTTAGATACATGAGTTATTGGCACCCCTTTTCGTAGTAGATCAGTTGCGCAAGAATGCCTGAGTCCATGGAGGTTTATGGAATCAGGTAGGTTGGCCAGCTTAGCAAATTTCTTGAAAGATTTAGATAGTGATAAGGAATCCATTTGTGACCATTCATTAACGCCGGTTGCACTTGGGAATACGTATCCATCCAAAGGCCTTCCTTGATCCTTATGCCATTGCTCAAGCCAGGGCTTTAGATCGTCACGGAGGGGCAGTGTTCTATCCTTGCCCGATTTGGTATTGCTGTTATCCGAATTGGTTATCCGAATAAAACCTTCATCTAAGCTGACGTTCTTCCAGGTCAAGTTAACTGCTTCTTTTGCCCGTAGGCCACAGAAGTAGGTGGTCATTATCATCGGCTTAAACCATAAACGCATTTGTTCAGGCTTAGTAGCAAATCCCTTTTTCTTCAACTCCTTGTAGTATACATCAAAGGCTTCAAATACCTTTTCCAATTCTTCTTTGGTGAGAGTCTTTTGCGTAATTTTTTGAGGTACTTTTGGAGGTTTTATATCGGCGGTAGGATCTTCTCTGATAATCTCCTTCTCATGCAACCATCGGAAAAAGACCTTAAGATGTCTAAGGTAGCTGGCCTGTGTGGCAATAGAGATATCACTTCGGAAGCAGAAGTCTCGAATATCCTGCTCAACTATTTCAGTGACTGGCATAGTTCGTCCCAAGGCATCCATGAGCATCTCTAGGTGGCGTCGATAATTTTTCTTGGTAGTCTTGTTTGCCTGACTCCGAAGATCGACGAACTGATCAGCTGCCTTATCCAAAGGAAGATATTTTCCCTTTAGTTTTTTTCTCTTCTTTTCAGCTTCCATCTGTGGGGTCCATCCATTAAATGGATCAATTTCTCCCCGATTAAACTTATCCTCAAACTCTAAAAGAAATTTTTGGGCTTGTCTCTTATCTTTAGTTCCTAGACTGAGTGCCTTTTGCTTCCTTTTACCGTCCACTTTCTTAAAAAAGCGTATATAATAGATCCCTTTTCTTTTTCTGAGTCCTGCCATAGTTGGTACAATTAAAATTAGTAGATAGAGTCTGATTTTTGTCCCTTCGTGTTCTGTAAACCCAATAAAGCAGGAGAGTTTTTCAAAATACGGTTGGGGGTAGTGGTACAATTGCTCACTGTACCAACTTTTGTACCAACTATTTACAAAAATTGGGAATAAAAGGGAATAGTCTTCACGGAGAAAATTTTGGCATGAAATATTACAAATTTGCCAAAATCGCCAAATATGAGCTTTAAACAACGATTTTATTGAATAAAAAGGAGGGAATAAAAAAGTGGGCCCGGAGGGACTTGAACCCCCGACCAATCGATTATGAGTCGACTGCTCTAACCAACTGAGCTACGGGCCCTGGTATGCTCTTAAGAAGGCGCTAAACATAACAGTTTGGCCCCCTTATTACAAGGTAATACCGGATGTTTCAGAGTTACTAGAATGTTTATAAATGCACCATTCTGAAAATCACTAGGTAGCATATCTCAAATAAGTACCCGAGGCCGGACTCCTTCTCTATTCATCTCGGGTCTTGTCTAATGTGAAATATTGACCTTATAAGCATTAAAGGCCATTTTATTGTGATTAGGTCAGTTTCAAAATGTGTGCAAATCAAATAAATGTTGTACCTTTGTTGTACCAAACATTCACAAGTACAACAATATGGCGACTACTTATCACTTCTATCTACGCAAAGATAAAAAAAGAGACAACGGCAAATGTCCGATTTATTTACGAATTACGCAAAATCGTAAATCAAGATATGTGAGCACTGGTGTATATGTTCCCGAAAAAAATTGGAATCCGGATAAAGAAGAGGTTCGAAAGAATCATCGAAATTATAAAGCGTTAAATAGTATCCTAGAGGAAGAACAGGTTAAAGCAGAAATAGTACAAGCGGAATTAAGTAGACATGGCAAGGATTCAGCAAAGGCAATCCAGGAGCGTTTAAAAGAAAGACAAACCGGAGATTTCTTTGACTTAGCTGATGAGTATCTGAAAGAGGTTGAAAAGACTCAAAGCTATTACACACATAAAAATGCAAAGGTAGCTATTGGAAAAGTAGAGGACTTTGAAGATGGTCGATCTCTTCCTTTAAAACATATTGATTCGGGGTGGTTGGAACGCTTTGAACGCTTCTTAAAACAGGAATACGATAATCATCCAAATACCATAAGTAAAAACTTTCGTGCTATCCGAGGGATTATTAAGAAGGCACTAAAGAAGCATTTAATGCCCATTGATCCCTTTGCTACTTTTGAAGGTGCTAAACGGGCGAAACCACAGCCCAAAACTAAACTTTCTATTAAACAGATTGAGGCTATTGAGGAATTCAATTTTGAAAAGGGTTCTAATCTTTGGCATACTCGAAATTATTTTATGTTCTCATTTTATAGTGGAGGAATTCGTTTTGGAGATTTGTGTTGTCTCAGATGGAAAGATATTAAAGAAGGTCGCCTTTCCTATCAGATGAATAAGAATAAGAAGGCATTTACTATTGAGCTAAATCAGCACCAGAAAGATATTTTAGAGTTCTATTCCGAGGATAATAAATCGGAACATTTCATTTTCCCAATCCTTAATAGCTATAAAGATTATTCAGATTCTACCTATTTGCGAAAAAGGATTAGTAGTAAAAACGCCTTGGTTAACAAATGGCTTGGAAAGATAGCTGAAAAGGTAAATGCTAAACTAGAAAAGGAAGTATCTGATACACCCAAGATTGAGGGTATTTCATTTCATATTGCAAGGCATTCGTTCGCTCAGCATGCTGTTAAGAAAGGATTAAGCATGTATGAGTTGATGCAGACATTAAGGCATTCGAAGATAGAAACCACACAGAAGTATTTGAAAGGTCTCGATGAGCAACTAGCAGATGAAGCAATGAAAAAGGTATTTTAACATGAGTAAAAAGGAATACACATTTAAAGATTGGAAGAATGGAATAATCGAATCTGATTATCAAAATGGGTTTATTGAGAATGTAAAATCAGATGATTTTGGGCGCTTAATTGATAAGGTATACAAGGCTGGTCATGTATCTGAAGCAGAGTTAGATAAGATTAAACAAGCACAGCAGGAGACCTTCTTTAATGCAGTCGATATTACTGTTAATGCACTGATTGAGAATTTTAAGGAATCATTACGTATCTCTCCTGATCCAGAAGCCCTATTGCTAGAAGAAAAAAAGCTATTAAATGACTATCTGGATAATGCCCCTAATCATGATTATAGAGAGGTCCTAAAAGGTGGATGGAGTTCATCTGGGATCAATCATCGAATCTATAAGTTAGTTGAGGAGTTGAAAGGTGAATCGACTATAATCCATATTGCAAATCCTTCTAGTATACCTGATGATAACCTTAGGGAAAGAGGTCTTGAACACGTTGCGGGATTGGTAAATATGGTTACAGAGAAACTTTTTCCAGAAGTAGATTTGCCAAAAAGTAGTGAGGCATTTAATCTAAATAATTATGTCAGGAATGATTATTACCATATTGCCGTGTATGTCAAATTTCTTAATGAGCTTAAAGATTTAGAAGCACCTGGCGTTTCAAGTAATACCAACTCCCTTCTTGATCCTGAGGATGCAGCTAATGCATTTATAAAGCAATCAAGAAATACAAGGACACAATATTCTAAAGAGGAATATATACATGTAATGAAGTATGCAAGAGATAATCCAGAGGTTGTCTCAATTTCAAAACTTATCAGAGATTTAAAAGATCATCCTGAGTGTCCACAAAAAATTAAGCCTAAAGGTAAAGCAAAGAATTCTATAAGAAATTGGATAGAGTTTTATGATCAAAAGGCTGGTATAAAACGCAAATAATACGGCCTACTTCCCATTTCAAGCTATTTCCACCTATTTCCACTTATTGTTTCAAGCTATCCTTCCTTCTTATTGTGTAGTGAAATGAAAATACAACAAAGGAATTTTCACTATGCAACATGCTTATATCCCAACTAAAGAAGAACTGGAAGATATAATTTCCAGAGTTACTAGAGAGACTGTTAATGAAGTCTTGCCAGGAGCAATACGTAAAGCCACGCGTAATGAATGGTTAACTACTGATGACGTTATGGAAATGCTTCAATGTTCCAGAAGACACGTTCAGTATCTCAGGGATAGTAAGCAACTTCCATTCTCACAAAATGGCCGAACTATTCGATATCACATTGAAGATGTTGAGGCCTTTCTAAATGATCATAAAGTAGAATAATCATTAATGGGAATGGTATGGTTTTCGGGCAATGCTGGAGAGCACCCCGACCACATGGGAAAGACCAGGGAACAGCACTCTTCCCTGGGTTCCTAAACTTCCCGTGTGGGAAACTCAAAGGTAGATCCTTTTACGTGCACTTGCTTTAGAAAAGGCAAATTTCGGCGTACCGGGGGGTCTATCCTTGTCCCCCCGGTACGCCTTAAAGGCACTAAGTGGGAATAAAAAAAGGCGGACAGGGTGCTCGATACACCCTGTGCGCCTATAAATTTAATCAGAACGTGAATTCTTAATTAAATCATAATGAGAAATGAAAACTACGAAACCCAACAACAGTACGCAAACTGGCTATCTAACGAACGCTGGGATTATTTCTTCACTGGTACCTTCAGATATGAAAATATCTCTGTTAACGGCTCACGCAGGTGCGCTCAACGCTTTTTTCGAGGTTTCACGACCCTTGAACTTGGTGTTCTTTTCATCGAGTCGGGAAAACTCTATGGAAAAGTCCATTTGCACGGCCTGTTACGTTTCCGTCCAGGTCACCGGCCATCAGCTCGAACTATTTGGTCTTGGTGGTTTGACCGTTACGGACGTGCCAAAGTGGAAGAGATTGACTCCGCAGAAGCGGTCTCAAGCTACTGCTGTAAGTACGTAACCAAACAGATGAAGGATGAGACCTTCTTCCTGGTATGATGTCGGAAGAAAAGAAGCTAGCACTTGATTATAGAGATGCTGGCCTATGGTGGGGAGATATTCCCCATTCATTTGGATCTGATGTTTGTTCCAAGTGTGGTAATAGCTTGGGAGACGATAAATCTGCTGGTTTCAATATATGCGATTCCAGTGGGAACCATTGGTATGAATATCATCTGGAGTGTTTAAAAGGCATTTCCAACGTTTATGCCAATGGAGTGAGGATTTCTAAACCTGTATAAATATCCTTTTAAAGGCTAAAAAAGGAAGTTTTACGCTTTCTGGGAATCCATTTTTATAACGTATTTACTGACAAGTAAAAGCGTTGAAAATGGGTTCTCAGCCTTTTTAATACGTAAAACTGTAAACTAAACTAATCTTAGGATTATGATAGAAGAAATTGAAAAACCAAAAAAACTGGAAGAAGATGACCAATTAACGTGTCCTGAGTGCGGAAAAGGATTTCAAGACTATAGGGGGCTTACTTCTCATGCAAGACATAAGCATGAAATAGGGAGGCGAGAAATAACTGAGTCAATTCGTAGAGAGAAATTGGCGGAAAGTAATTTTGGAGTGACCTTCAAATTTATAGCTGGAATAACTACTACAATCTTAACTTTACTGATATTTGGTAAAATTAAATAGCTTTTTAAGCCAATAGAGCAGGATTAATTGTCTAAAAGGTAAATATATTAGGTTTTTTATTGACTTTTAGTAATATTTTTTGTATATTGATAGTGTAGTTCTCTGATATACTGATTAAGTGATATCTCTAGCCGCTATTAATTTAATTGCCTTCAGTATTGCAATTGGAGGTGCGGATTAATCCGCTTTCGGTGGCCTAAATGTTGTGTCCCCACAATGAGTAATCCCCCCTGGGGTAACCCCGGGAGGGCCAATTTGGTGGGAGACCAACCACATATACATAACCACTAGGACAGAAAAAGGAAGTTAACACAGGTTCCTACGAACTACGGCGTGAGATCACATTTTGGGAGGCCGGTGAGATTCACCGTCCGTAGTATAATTCCCAAATTAAAATGCAAGGTGAATAATATGGAGCCTTACAAATTAGTAAAGGAGCTTCAAGAGTTCCTTTCAGAGAATCGTAGCAACCTGACAGATGAAGATGTAATACTAATTAATCAAGTTATTGATGAACTAAAAAAGTTGAATGATCCAACCCAGAATCACATCGATTTTATAAATCGGAGTGTTAAAATTGTTGAGTTGGTTATGAGACTTTTTGATGTTTTTGAATAGCAAGTGCGGTTAGATATTACAGTAGTAATCTGGCTTCCTTTTTTTTCTAAAAATATAATGTAGGTACTTATGAAGTTTGGAGATGCAATTTATACTGTTCGGAAGCAAAAGAATATGTCACAGGATAAATTTTCTAAATTGATAGGTGTAGATCAGTCATACTTATCATTATTGGAAAATAATAAGAAGCGACCTAGTACTAAGCTCTTGGAAGAAATAAGTAACAGTATCAATATTCCGTTACCAATTTTGCTTTTTTATTCCATTT
Organism: Halalkalibaculum roseum; assembly: GCF_011059145.1. Classification (NCBI taxonomy): domain Bacteria; kingdom Pseudomonadati; phylum Balneolota; class Balneolia; order Balneolales; family Balneolaceae; genus Halalkalibaculum; species Halalkalibaculum roseum. The sequence continues at coordinate 788,582 of NZ_JAALLT010000001.1, forward strand.
CCGAAGAAGATGTTAAAAATGATAAACGTGAACTTTTTAGATTAGTTTACCCGCAAATTAAAGACATGTTATTCCAGATATTTGATGAGGGTGGAGATGTAGATAGATGATTTGGGAAGCAGAAACATTTTTTAAAAATATAATTGAGACAGATCGGCAAGAGTATCAGAAAATAAAAAATAATATTTCTGATTTTTATTATCGAAAAGAGGTAAAGAAATTAGACCAGTTTGGTAATGTCAAGACTGATCAAAACGGAGAACCTGAAATCAGGGTCTTAATTCCTCCCAAGGGTAAATTAAAGGGCATTCAAAAATTAATTAATTCTAGAATTTTTTCGCAGATAGATTTTCCCCCGCAACTACATGGATCTATCAGAGAAAAAAGTTGCATAACTAATGCCCGTGAACATCAAGGTAATAAATATTTTTTCTTAACCGACTTGCGGAATTACTTTCCTACAATAAACAATAATTTAGTTTATGAGGCACTAATAAAGTTAGACTTTTCTCCTGAAGTGGCAAGTTTGATTACAAGGCTTGTTACATATAAGGGTTGCATTCCACAAGGTGCACCTACAAGCCCGGCAATTTCAAACTTAGTTTTTTTGCCCTACGATTCTAAAATCATCAAAATATGTAAGCAGCATGAATTAACATATACACGCTATATTGATGATTTAACATTTTCTTCGAAAAATTTTATACCAAAAGCGGTAATTCAAAATATCCTTGATGTAATAAGACATTCCCCATTTAAATTTCATCCTCGTAAGACGAAAACGAACATTGGAATAACGGAAGTCACGGGAGTCTTGGTAAAAAATAATGGCTTAGTTGCACCTGAAAGGAAATTCCAGAAACTGGAGAAGCTCAAGCAAAATTCAAAAAAGGCTATTGGGTTGAGAGGGCATATAAAGGCAATTTCAAAAAAATGAATTAGCGTTTACACTATAGTTTATCATCTTTAAAGGCTATCATTTGGAGGTTAATAATGCAGAAAAAATCAATTGGTTCATGGGTCGTTCATCATTCTAACAAGCTAGATGGATACATTCACAGTCCCGAATTTAAGAATATCAAAGTCGCTGGTAAGTGTGGTACACTTCTTTCTGCAATAACTGAAGATAAAGATTCCTCCATTACTAATACTAAATTGGAGGCGCTAGCAGCCTCATCAAATATTGATACTACTTTTGAGTTACCGAGGCTATTAGAAGTATTAGAAAATAATCACTTAATTGAGAGAAATCAGAATGGGATAGAAGTATTAGGCTTAACAAATAGTGCAGTTTTATCACAAACCTCAGATATTTTTAAAGAGCTTAAACCCTCCAGATTAGAACGTGCCAGCCTTGAATTGGCAGACTTATGTTCAGATAGACCCCAATTGGAAACTAAAGCTAAAGAGTATGTTTCCGATACCTATAAATTATCAAATGAAGAATCAACCAAGCTCTTAAGTAATTCAGAAGAAATTGGGTTTACTGACTTTGAACAATTATCCAATGAAAATAAAATCTACTTTAATGGTTATTTATTTAAACACGAATCGATTCCCAAAATTAATGCTGTATTAGCTTCTTTATCAGATGCAGAAAATAGAAAAGTTGTAGAAGCAAATGAATATTTAGAAAAATTTGGTTGTGTCGAATCGAAAGATTTGGAAAAGCTATTGGGAAAAGATCTTTTTGAAAAACTTTTATCAATCGGCATGTACGAATTAAATCAAGTAAGTAATGATTCCGAAAGTGTTATTTATGTAACGAGGCCTCAGGCGTTTGTAAAATTTCAAGATCCAAGTAATACTGATACTTTTGATCTAGCAAAAAGCTTAGTTGCTTCGATTACTTATGGTATTAACAGAAGAAGTGCTAAGGATGGTAGGATTCGAATGGTAGAATTATTAATGCAGAAACTACTTAGAGGTAAATGGGTTGGCCCAGCTAAAGCAATTGGAGAAGACTATAGAATTCTTGAAACGAAGAAAGTGGTTAAGGTTAAAAGGGAAGGTTACGGTTTTTCAATGAAACTGTTAAAAAAAGAAATTGGAGAAATTGCTTTAAAGGTTATTCAGGAAGGAGATGCTAGTGAGAAATCGCTTGATAGGTTTCCTGGTTCACCAGTCACAAACTATATTCCACCTGAGCAAAATAGATCAATTCTTAGAAAACAGCAGCAGAATCAAAATTTAGATCTAAGAGAAATTTTAAACTCTATTAGAACAGAAAATTAGTATGCCAAAGAATATTAAGGATTTATCAAAAGGTAATAAAACCGAGGAGATTCTCAGATATTATTTCAAAGGTCTAGGTTTTTACGTTGTTAGAGGTGTTCAGGTTAATTATAAGAATGTAAATATTACAGATATTGATCTATTACTATACAATAAAAATTCTAGTTTTAGCAAAGAGAGAATAAATGTTGATATAAAAGACAAAAAGAAGCCTAAAGCAGTCGAAAGAATATTTTGGACTAAAGGTATTCAAAACAACTTAGGTCTAGACAAGTGCATTGTGGCAACAAGTGATAGTAGACCGGAAGTGACCGAGTTTGGAAAAAAACAGGATGTTGTTGTATTAGATGGAAGTTTTTTGTCTGAACTTAAAAGAAGAGATTTTAAAATTGATCGAGTTAGCGAAGAATATTTAAAAGAAGAGCTCTCGAAAAATGAGTTAAATAAGTTTTTGGGAGACTGGTGGAGCAGATATGAGATGTCAAAAACACGCTTAATATCTGGTCTAAATTTTTCAGGATTCAATCAGTGTTTAGAAGACATAAAATTACTCTTTCAGGACATAATATCGCACCCAACAAAATCTGCTTATTACTTAAGATATCTTTATTTAATAATATCTCATTCTTTAGTGATTATTGATTATATAATTGGTTCAATTCCTTTTATGAGCCAAGAAGAAAAATTGGATTTATTAAATGAAGGTTTTAAGCATGGTACCCAAGGAAAGGCAAAGACTGATCACATTTTGGGTATAGTTAGTAAATTAGTTTCAGCGTATGTTACTGATGGAGATAAGATTATAAGACAGATAAAAAAAGATTTAGACTCAACATCAAAAGATATACCTACAGAGGTTCTATCTGAATTCTTTTCAAACACTTCAAACACAAATCATCTCTTTGATTATGCGAAAAGATTTGAATTTGTAGGCTTTAAAAAAGAGGTGGTTCACCCTGATAAACTGGAAAGTGATTTGAAGGGATTATTGGCTCTTTATCTTGATTTCAGTCAAATCTCTAGAAAAGATTTCTTTGGGATTGCTCCAAAAGAAGTTAAATAGTTGTACTATCGTTGTACCAATATCTTAAATAGCCAGCCTAAGTAGTTGTAAATAAACAACATAGACAAGTGTGTAAGTACCCGAGGCCGGACTCGAACCGGCACGATGGTTTAGCCATCATCGGATTTTAAGTCCGACGCGTCTACCAATTCCGCCACTCGGGCAATTTTTGAAATCAATTGCCTGACAACGACTTAGGACAAAATTTGCCAGTTTTCAGTTTGCTTCCATATCGTACTTTTCCAGGATAAAATTACCCCATTTTGGTAACAAACAGGTAACAAAGTCCTGTCAACAATATGTAATTGAACACTCATGAAATTGAGACTGCAAATATAAGGGATTGGGAAGTACTTCTACAAAGTAATCTTACAATTTAGTTTTCTTACTTAAACCTTGAAGCTTTGGATATTTTAAAACCAGGCTCTATCAAAGTGTGAAGATCGCTAGATTACCTGCTTTGTAATTTTTTTAATAGGTGAGTGTTTAACAAAAAGTTGATCCGAAAATTGGTAATAAATTTATAAAAAGCCTTATAGTGGAAATATTTCAAGATAATGCAATCGATATTCAGTCGTTTGCAAATATTTCCATGTCTAATTTTTAATCGAGTGATAACATATTATTGGTAAGCGTACTATCAATCGGTCTTTTCAAATACCATACGGTAATGATCGAATATTTCACGCTCAAAGCAAATCTTGTTTGGACCGGTACTGAGCAGTGCCCTGAAATTAATGTCGGTAAGATATTTAGGTAAGAGCGTAAGTAAAAAGCCGAATTTCTTCAGGTTAAACGACCGGTATCTTTTTTCCCACTGGCTTATCGTTTCAATATAGTCTAATCGGCCACTGCTTTTACTTATCAGTTTAAAAAGGGGTTTGGCATTTTTAACCACCATCTCTGATCCATAGGGTAACCATGATCCGGGGAATTGTTTCTCCATCAATGCTAATATGTAGGCATCGGAACCTTTTTTGGCTTTAATATCGATATGTTCATACTCGATCATGTTTTTGCTAAATACCATTGTTTGCAGGTACATCCTACCCCCAGATGGCATCAGGTCGTACACCGTACGGAAAAACCGGCGATACACCTCTTCCTGTTTTCCCGCTTTATACTCCTCAACCGAGCAGAAATGTTCAAAGGCACCCAGCGAAGCCACGGCATCAAATGTTCCGTAATCATCCGATGTTACTTCCAAACAGTTCTTGTTATAGACCTCCAGCCCGTTTTTTCTGCACGTTTCGGCCTGGGCGTCGGAGAGCGTAAGGCCAATACACGATGCACCGACTTCGTTGGCAATATAATTGACCAAAGGACCCCAGCCGCATCCCATGTCCAGCACACGGCTTTCGGGGGTGATATTCAACTGTTCCACAATAAACCGATGCTTCGCTTCCTGGGCCTGCTCGAGGGTCATGGAGAAATCCCCGTTGTACATGGCTCCGCTGAAATCAGCCATTTCCCCCATACTTAGCCGGAAAATCCGGTCAATGGTACTATAGGTAAAATTGAGATCTTGTTTGTCGGCCATAAGTTTTATATATGAGTTAAATGAATTCAGAAACTAAAAAAAGCCTGTTCAACTTAATGAAGCAGGCTTTTAATTCGAGTTTGAATACCTTCTAACTATTCTTAGTTCAGGCTTCGTACGTTAATTGCACTTTTGCCTTTCGGTGTATCTTCAATATCAAATTCCACGGCTTCACCGTCTTCAAAACCCTGGCCATAACCAAGACTTTCGACGTTGTTTTTGTGAACGAAAATGTCATCTCCTCCTTCTTCGGGAGCGATGAATCCAAATCCTTTTTGTGAATCGAAAAATTTTATTTTGCCTTGTTGTGACATAGTGTATTGTGTTTTAAGCACCTGTTGGCTTCGTCATGTGAAAGGAGTTGGGTTAACGCATCATTCCAAAAAGTACACTTCTCAGGTGGGGAATTAAGTATAACATGTAAAGGTAGTGTTATTTAGGGTATATACCTATTTATTATATACTTACTGTTTAATTTCCATTATGCCTTGATAATATTTACTCTTTTTAATCGGAATACCTGTGGTATATTAAACCACTCATCCGTATATAAGTTTTTAATTAATTTTATCGGGTGTACGTTATGTAAGCTGATTGATTTTGGCCCGGTTCTCTACACGTTTACGTTATTTAGTACAGCTTAAACCGGATGTGAGTACGTTGTGGCCTGAATAAAACACTGGTTATACCGATTTTCCTGACCGGTGCAACAGGCAAAATCTCAATTATTGAAATTCAGATTGCTCTTAAAGTGGTAACATACCATTTGTCAGGGAGTAACTAACAGAGTAGCTGATGGCGCTGTTACTCCGGTAACCTTAATATTGTCAATTTTACATGGAATTTGAGCAACTGTTCATTATTGCTGTTTTATTATTTGCTTTTATCGGTTTGGCAATGGATGTATGGAGCCCTGATGCCATCCTACTGACGGCTGTGGCTCTTCTTACGGTAAGCGGGGTCATGAGCCTGGAGCAGGCATTTGAGGGTTTTGCAAATACTACCATAATTGCCCTGGGCAGTTTATACGTGGTATCGGCAGCGATGCGAGAGAGTGGGGCGTTGGACCGGGCCAGTGCAATTATCCTTGGTAGCGAGACCCGGAGCATTCGGCGAATTTTGCTGCGATTGTGTCCCAGCGTGTCTCTGTATTCAGCCTTTTTAAATAACACCCCGGTGGTAGCTATGGGGATTCCCGCGATCAGAAGCTGGGCTCAAAAAAATAATATAGTCGTTTCAAAGTTGTTGATGCCGCTTTCCTTTGCCGCTATTCTGGGAGGGCTCTGTACCTTAATAGGAACCAGCACCAACCTGATTACCCATGGACTACTGCAAAGCCATGGATTTGCCGGCCTTTCCTTTTTTGAGTTGGCATGGGTGGGCGTACCTTGTGCCATTGTCGGGCTAATGTATCTCGTCTTTATATCTCCATTGCTGACCCCGGCCCGACGGGATATCCGGTATGAGGAGGAACAAAAGAGAAAGCTGTTGGTGGAGTATGAAATTGAAGAGGGAGCTGAGGTCATCGGAAAAACCGTACGGGAATCAGGGCTGGAAAGCTTTCCCGAGTTTTATCTTTCCCGTATAAATCGCAATGAACAGGAGATAGCGCCGGTCCATAAAAACGAGAAACTGCAGCGGGGAGATCATCTGCTATACGCTGCCCGGGATGGTATTGCCGCCCATGAGCCCGATCTGGAAGGGTACCCTGGGTTGCGGCTTGCTCTTCATGCCCCGAGGGATATTGCCAGCAGGGAAAAAAAAGACCGTGAATTGCATCAGGTAGTTGTAAAGGAGGGGTCGCCATTAGTGGGTGCTGCTTTGGAAGAAGCCCAGCTCCTGGAACGATTCGGTGCCGCCGTGACCGGTGTTCGCAGAAGGGGGAAGCGGGTCGAGCAGCCTCTCGGACCGTTTGTACTGCATTCCGGGGATGTGTTGCTGCTTGATACGCATCGCGGGTTCCGGGAAGCCTATGAGAATACTAAGGATTTCTTCCTTACCAGTGCCGCAGGGGGCGAAGCTGCCGGTGCAGAAAAAGATCTCGATGAATACCGAACTGGAGGTAAAGATCTATATGTTTCGGTAACCGTCTTGCTGGCTATTGTCTCATTGGTCGCCATGGGAGTGGTTCACATCGCGCTGGCCGGTATTCTGGGTGTAGCGGTGCTTCTGGGTTTTAAGGTTATTAAAGCCGGTGAAGCCCGAAAATCCATTGACTGGACCGTGTTGATAGTGATTGGCGCCGCTATTGGTCTGGGTAAGGCAATGGAAGTGAGTGGAACAGCCGAGCTCATCGGCAGGTATATGGCAGAACTGACCAGCGCTTACGGACAACGGGCGGTGTTGGCGGGTGTGGTTATTGTGACGGGACTGCTTACCGAGCTTATCACAAACAACGGGGCGGTAGCCCTCATGTTTCCGATTGCCTTGTCTGTCGCGGAGTCTCAGGGGATTGATGCCCGCGGCTTAGTTATTGCCATCACCGTGATAGCCTCCATGTCTCTGATCACCCCCATCGGTTATCAGACAAATCTCATGGTATACGGACCGGGAAATTATCGATTTACCGATTTCTTTAAGGTTGGATTTCTCTTGCAGGTCACACTTTGGTCCGTGGTTATTATACTGGTTCCCATCTTTTGGCCGATGTAAAATCTGAGGATACCGGGGAAATGGGGAATGAATATTTGTAGCTGTCCCTATTTACAGTGCAGGGTAAATAATTGCTATTTTGTCTTGGGCAGAAAGATGGGTTCTTCCAGTCGCAGTATCAAGGCGATACAGGCCACACCAAGCAGCAAATGCATGAAGCCTCCGATTCCGAAACCAAAAAATGCAACTACCCATAAAATGAATAATATGGCTGCTAAATAGGTCAATCGATTTTTCATAATTTTTAGGTTCAATTAGTTACTAATTTATAGCTGTTTCATCCTCTATGGCTTCATCGAGGAAACCATAGTGCGATAATATTCAGCTCTTAAGATTTACCACTATTTCTATCCATCACCATTGTATGCATGTATCTGTGATTCATGTCGCTGTCTTTTTCATAGAGTATCAGGGAGCGATGTTATGAATGGAATATTTATGTATTCAAAATATTGCTGATTTTTTACGAAAGGATTTATAATGACTTTTGTTTCTAAAGTACATTGGGATACATGTAAGTCTTTAAAAATTCGGGATGAACTATATTTAATCTCCGAATAGGTAGTGTCGTCGCCGCAAAAATAGATAAATTGCAGACTGTCAGCATTTGCCGTGACTTCCCATCGAATATAGTGCGATGAACTTCCTCTGGGTTCCTCAACCTGCCAGTAGGTGTTTATAATAGCCTTCTCATCTTTACCACATCCTGTGATGGCCATAGATATAAGCTGAGTAGCAACAAAGACAGATGTAATTAGAAAAGTTCTTGTTTTCATTTGAGGAATGATGCTTGGTACCTGATCTTCTTTTTAAAATTCGGAATTGGTTTTCTCCTTCTCAGTCGCAATTTATTTCCCCACCTATTCAGGTAATATACTTTCTTAATTGAATGGTGGGGATTCCTTGACTACTGCTTGTCTATTAAAATCTACACTTTTTACTGTAACTTGCTTTACATGCTTCATTCCCCAACTTACATATATCACAGTTCTATGAGTTATCTCTACATATCAGGTTCAAGGTTACGTTTTTCAGATCTGTGAATTATGTAATTTTTTTCTATGAGCTTGTAACGGTTGCACGTTTTAAAATTTGTATTTAAACGCATATTAATTATGATTAATCGGGCAATTGATTGGAAATTTTATGATCATTAGATACAGATAAGCCCTTTCCCAATATTTCAGCTTTTAGGTTTCTGAGATGGGTAAGAGGTAATTATCGTCAAAGAGAAAAAATTTCACGAAATAATTCAGGAGATAGTATCATCTCTATACATTGTCTACACTTATATTCGAAATGATTCTAAAGTGGCTTCGCATTATTATTCTCGCATGTCTTTTTGCACTGAATGGGGTTTGGCAGGCAGAGGCTCAATCAAGAAACCGGCCAACCTGGATAACATTTTCAGTTGGCCACCAAGAATACAATGGTGATTTCGGTAATGAAATCCTTGCTTTTGAAGTTGGCTATGACTGGACGCTCGGTCTCGAGCTCGACCAGTATCTAGGTAACCTTTTCGACTTTGAATTATCCATGGATTACGCCGAGCTTGATTATACAAATGCATTTAGCACGACTATAATAAATGCTAACATCATGTTAAATGTGAAGCCTATGGGCTCTAAATATCACATCAAACCATATCTTGGTACAGGTTTTGGTATTTCTCCATTTTTTAATAACGGTGCATCAGCAGAAAACGGAGTTACACTTCATCTGCCGGCTCAAGTCGGCTTTGACTACCAGCTTAATGATAATATGGCCGTAGGACTCAAAGCTCGCTATAATCGCAGTCTTTCTGATGATTTAGATGGAATTGGGGAAGCATTAGATATGGATGGCATTAATCACGATGATTTTATCGTCTATTCGGTAGGCTTTAAAATTAGTATTAACAAAACCAGGGATAAAGATGGAGACGGTATTTCTGATAAAAATGACCTTTGCCCTGATACTTATGGTACCTCTTTTTGGGGTTGTCCTGACAGTGACAGTGACGGCATACCGGATAATGAAGATGCTTGCCCTAACAACCCCGGGCGGTCTGTATTAGGAGGATGTCCCGACAGTGATGGAGACGGAATAGTTAATAGTCGGGATAAATGTCCGGAAACGGCAGGTGTTTTTGAAAATGAAGGCTGCCCACGTGCTTTAGATGAAGATAATGACGGAATTACAGATGCCGAAGATGATTGTCCCCAACAAGCAGGTACTGCCGCAAACAATGGGTGCCCCCAAAAAGAGGAAAAGCAGCTAACCGAAAATATGAAGGAGAATTTACAGAAATTAGGTTCTCTGCTCCAGTTTGAAGACAACAGTTCCGTAGTTGATTCTACAGCTTATGATGCCCTGAAGCAATTGGCGGATTATATGCAAAGTGATTCTGATCTTCGTTTAATAATAAGAGGACATACAAATACCTCGAGAAGTGCCGCTCAAAATTTAGAGCTGTCTGTTGACAGGGCAAATGCAGTAAAAGATTATTTGATTGAGCAAGGGATTCAAGCCAATAGAATTGCAGCATTTGGCTATGGCGATACAAGACCTGAAATTTCAAATGATTCCCAGGACGGTAGAGAACAAGTGAAAAATAGCAGGATTGAGCTTCACCTGTATTATCAGTAACCTAAGATAGCTTCAGGCTACACTTCTGCTATTTTCAGAGGGGAAGAAGTATACCTCTTCCTCAGTTCAGCAGCTAAAGGTATATCGGCTAGACACCTATGTCCAACATTTTTTCTTATGCCAGATGTTCGCTATCACAAATCGGTTAATCAATATTTTATCGTAACAATACTTTCCATTGTGGGTTCGCTCGGTGTTATAGCGGTAGAATCCAGAGGCGTATCTTGATTAGGTTGCTGCTCGAATCGTATGGCATATTTAGTGTCGGTAGGTCACCGCATAGAGCTCGTCTTATATCGTCTGCCGGAACCATACATTGGTTTCGAACTCTCCGATGGCCTCATTCTGCCCATCTCTTTCTCCGGGGCCGGCACCTGTGCTTTGGTTAGGATCAAGCCTCCCATCTTCATGAGTCAATTTGACTACCTGGTCTTGGTACAACCATAAACCGGACAGAGAAATATAGCGGCCTTGCTTTTGAGTTCTATACCGGCCCCGGCTGCTTGCCCCATAACCGGCCGATAGTTTGTAAGCCGAATTACAAGCTTCCTCAACTTTGGGTGTACATGGTTTTTGATAATGGCCTTGTGACGAGAAATCTTTTGCAGAGCTTCGAAAGGAATTTTGGTAAGGGTTATACGGTATACGCGAGAAAAGGAAAACGGGAGAACGGAGGAAAGAAGACCGGAGATAGAATTTTAGAGTGTTGACTCACGTAATAACACAATCACCGTTTTGAGGGAGTTTGCCATCGCATCCCTGTGGGACTGGTCCCGAAAACATTGGCAAATCACAAAAAGCTGAAGACTGAGAACTGCAAGCCTACTCTTTCACTCTGCTACTTTGTTACTTTGTCACTTCACTACCCTAAGCATTGACCTAAAAGTAGACCATTGACTTAACACTAGTCATCTTCAACCTCAATTTCAAAAGTACGAGAGTTATTGGTCAAATTGTGATCGGCGAAATTGTGACTTACTGTCAACGTATGATTGCCTTCTCTTGCTCTCTTGGTATTCCACTCAAACTTCAAAGTTTTAGAGCTACCTATTTTCAATCCTCCCTTCAGCGTTTCCACGCTAATGTTCTTGTTCTCTGTTTGATTTGCAAGGGTTACCATAATATTTTCGTTAACATCACGATTACCCAAGTTTTGGAGCGTCACTTCAATCGTTACTTTCTGGTCTGTCTCTACATTATCGGGTGCTTTAATCGTGGTTATAGCAATGTCCAGGTATATGGCTTCGATGATTACGATTTCAATGCTTTTGCTATCATTTTTTGAAATATCATCACTAAGAACATGACGCACTTCCAATTTGTGTTTCCCTGTGGAGGCGCCATCGGTATTCCAGTTAAAGGTTACTGATGTTGCCGCTCCGGTAGCTAAACCTCCGCTAATAGACTTTGAATCTATAGTCGTACCATCATTTTGATCTACAAGAGTAATCTTTATAGCATCGCCAACATCCTGGTTGCCCAGGTTTTCAATTTTTGCTTTTACCTGCACATTATCTCCTTGGGTAGCTTCCGAGGGAGCTTCAAGTGAGATAACGGCAATATCAGTAATGGGAGCTTCATTGATGGTAACACTGGCCTTACGGGTATCATTGTCCGTATTTTCATCAGCAAAATCGTGGCTAGCTGAAAGCTGGTGATCTCCTATGGAATATCCCTGAGTATCCCAGCTATAAGTAAAGGTTGTAAAATCCCCTATTGCGAGTCCGCCATCTATTTTTTGGGTACCTATGGTTTTTCCGTCAGCTAAGTCATCTAACGTAATAGTAATTGTCTCATTTACGTCCTGATTCCCAATATTTTTCACATCAACTTCTACGTCAACAACTTTGCCTTCCTCTATCGTATCAGGGAGCCTGACGTCAGTAACAGCGATATCAGTGATATCAGGCTCGTTCACTGTTACAGTCGATTGCAGGGAATCATTTGCAGGATTATCATCCTCAAACGTATGCTTTGCGACAAGAGTCTTCGTTCCGGGGGCAACATTACCGGTATTCCAACTATAACTGACTCTGACAGAATCTTTTGGTGCCAAGCCTGTGTCTAGGAATTTGCTACCGATCGTAACCCCTTCGCTTTGATTATTAAGCAAAATTTCAAATTCTTCATCTATGGTACTGGTTCCTGAATTCGTCACGGTAATACCAACTGTTATGATCTCTCCCTGTTTTGCAAAGGAAGTAGTTTCAATGGCTGAGATCGAAATGTCATTAAGAGGGGCCGATGAATCAGAATCCTGATTATATAAAAGATCACAGGATGCAATCGCCAAAGTGGCAAATAATATAAATGTGAATTTCTCCATTAATGACTTTACCAATAAAGATTATACTTCAATTCCGATACCATATAGCGTAGTATATAGATGCTGTTGCCCATTTTCGCCATTTATGCTCTTTCTATTGCCTGACGCCTTTCATTCTAAATCAAGGATTCAAGCTGACCTTTCCCTTTCGAAATTTTCTTGAAGTTGTACTTTGAGAACCCAATTGCTTCAAAAGCAAATCATTGGAAAGGAAGCTTTTGGCTTTATTTCTTTTACACCTATATCACAGAGGTGCCTGGCGTTGTTCACTAAGTATTTAATTCAGAACTTAAGATCGATTTTCTGAACTGATTCAATTGATAACTCTTTGTTTTATCAAGATCAGTACTATTAATCGAATACATGTTACATGCTGCTATAAAAGTGTTATAAATTTTACAGATCAACAGAGAGGCAGAACTAAATCGGCAGGTTGATTAGAGGGGTATTGAGTATTATTAATTACTATAATTACGAGAGAGGGTATTGATCCCATTGACAGTTGCATTTTTAAGCCACCTATTGACCTTTTAGCTTTTAAAGCTTTGGTCATTGCTTCTTCCTACTGCAACAAAAACATGAAGGTCATTATCTGCAGTATCAGTTGACTTCTGGTTCTTATTCCTGCATTACCTGTACCAAATTGGTGTTGTACTTAGACAGTAAGTATCCATTCCAAAATCTGTTAGGTGAGAATATGCCACTGCGTTAAGACAATAATGTTGAAAAACCATTAGATATCCAGCAGGATATTTTACCGGTTAATGAGTTTTGAAACCGGGAAGTGGGATCGAATATAAACCTATTTCTTTTCAACCACTCCAAACACCGTCTGAACATCGGCAGGGGTTGCAGCAATCACGGCAAATTTTGTTCCGGCTGAAAAAACGAACTCTTTATAACCGTTCTCCAGAATGAGCAGGATCTCCTTGACCTTGTCATAGCTGAAATTCGGCTGTCCATTAGTCAGCATACTGCTAGGAAGGTCTTCTACTTCAATCTTGTCCAGGTCAAACTCAGGATTAGCCCGAAGTGACCAAATTACGACTTGAAATTCACGCCAGGTGATATTAGGGTCCCCATTTTTTAGCTGGTCTTTAATATTGAGTAGATAATTTACTTTTTCCCATTTCTCCACACGATCTGTTGAGTAAAGCTTAATACCCTGGTAAGTAGTGTTATTACTGCCGATATGTTTCGTCCAGTCTATACACCATGCTTCGAGGGTCCCGTTTTCGATCACGTTATTTGCATCAATATTACTGAAATAGATGCTAAAATTAGATTCGTTGTTATTTTTATTCACCGTTATTGTTGTGTTCTCTCCACCTGAAATCAACTGCACTTCTTCAACAGATTTAAGTGTTATCGTAAGATCAGGTTCCGATCCGGTGAGCGATTTTTCACATGAGGTACTAAAGAGTACCGTCATTGCAATGAGACAGATTTTAAAATTGGTAACAGGTTTCATTAGAAGCTCCTTTTATTTTTGTTCCCCGAATAAGGGTTTATTGTGAACGTATTTCACAATAGAAAGATGAGCTTTATTCATATTATATCCGTTACATGCAGTTGAGCAAAGGTTACATATTTTACATGCCCTGATTGTAGCTGGAGGCCGCTAACCGGTATGTATTGCTATTTCGGGAGGTCTTGGCAGTACTAACCGGCATTGCGAATGAGTGAGGCCTTCCTATTTAAATAACCGGGTGGTAATTCTTTCCCTGAAATGAGTACTGTCTTCTCGGATATTAAATTTCAGTAGCCCCAGCACAAGCCCTTCTTTCGTAATTACATCGACTTTCCAGTAGCCGGGTGATACATTTTCCTTAAAGGTGTACCCGCGAAATCCACCCCTGCGGCCACCTAAAACATTAATGGAAATACTGTCGCTTGTTTGCCAGCTTTCTCTCTGCTGGTTAAACCACTGCCAGTGATGGAATATCTCCTTTTCAAGATTAGTGGGAGCAAAGATAGAGGTGTACACAAATACGGTGTCACCGGGTCCGAGTTCGAAGGTGTTGTCAAATGACTTCCAGAAAAGATGGATGGGTGCCTTTTCGTAAGTAACAATAAAATTTCCTTCTTGCTTCTGCACACGATGGGCAACAATCCCCTCTTGAAGGGAGAGTGGAACTGGCGGAATGAGATTGAAATAGTAGCATGTATTTATAAAAACATAAATTCCCAGGATAAGACTACTGATCCTTATTTTTTTAATCTCTTTCCGAGTGGAGGGACTTCTATAATAAATAAAGAAGATCAGATACAGCGTACTGACAATGCTCAGCAGTCCCGAAATGATGAACCAAAAGGTATTCATAGCACCGACCAGAATGGGAATAAAAAAAGTGAAAAAAGTAAAATTTACAAAGTAATAGGCGCTGAATTGCAGGTATTTATTGGAGATTCGATTTCTCAGGATTTCGTTGGAGAAAAGAAGGACAACCAGCAGCAGGAAAAAAACCATGGTTTTTGTCAGGGAAACACTCTGAAAAAAGAAGATGACATAGGCACTGCAGAGGCCACCCAGAAAAAATTGGATAGCATAGGGAGCATATTCAACATATGGCTCTATAGTGGTTCCGTTCCAGGCATTATCGTCTGTGCGATTGAATATATAGATTGTCACCGTCAGGCAGCACAGATAAGTAAATAGCACCACGTTGCTGTACCAGCCGTCAATGCTTCCAAGCGTGAGACTGTCCCATGTAAAACCACCGGTAAAGAACAGGAGTAGGGCAATTTTTTTATGTTCGAAAAGAAAAGCTTTTACCGAGGCTATCATCAAAAGATCCGTTTAATATTAGTACTCTACTATCGTCGCAATCACCATCTGAACATTGGCAGGGATCTCAACTGCCATAACAAAGTTTGTTTCAGCTGAAAAGACAAACTTTTTGTAAGCGTTATCTGAAATCGTTGGTGACCTTTCATTGCCAAAATTCGGTTTACTGTAGGTTGTTATTTCTGCCCCAGGAACTCTTCTGCCGTTGCCAAATGCAATTAAATTCAGGGTTGGCTTTTAAGATTGCAATACTTCCTGAATTTCACATCCGGATACAATGGATATCCCACTTTACTGCTTATAATTGTTATGCAATTATTTATCTCCGCTTAAAGGTCTGTTTAATTTAGTTTATACCCCCAAAGATGGTCTTGTCTAAATAAATCATTTAGCCTAATGATTTTTAAGAGTTTAATTTTTGACTAACTTCTGCCTTAACCTTTTTCGCTTTGTCAAAAGCTTTTTGGCTTATGCGTATGGTCTTATCTTCGATGTCTTCAAATGGATGGGAAATAGTATCGGTAAATTCATTTAAGTTATCCTTGACAGAATCTTTATATTTTTGACCTTTCTTAGCAATTCTACTTCTTGTTTTTGACCCTTTTGTGGGTGCAAATAATGTTGCTGCTATAGCTCCTGCGGCTCCTGCAAATAAACCGGTTATAATAATCGATGAAATTTTCATAATGTTTTCCTTTTAAATTTATTGGGTGGGTGAATGCTATCTTTTACTTATTTTTAAAGCCGTAGAATCTCGGGCCTAAGCAGTGATTTAATAATCATTTCTTGACCCGACATCCTTCTGATGGCCTTCCGCGCAATTTTTCTTTTTCACATTGCAACGCTATGCTATTTTTCTGCCTGATATCAACTGAAATAAAACTGAAATTACAGCTATAACAAGTAGGATATGGATGAGTCCTCCGGCGCTGTATCCAACAAACCCCACTGCCCAGGCTATGATTAAAATGACGGCTACGAGGTATAATAGATTTCCCATGATAGTTAATGATTTAGATTAAGGTTAATTTCTGGTCGAAGTGGTAGCGTCAGACGAAAAGAATTCATCCAATGAATCACCAAGGTCATCCATTTTATTGGTAAAACTGTCTTTGAATTCTTCCAAGTCATCTCTCCCTGAAGCCTGATAATTATTCATTTCGCGCTTAAGTTCATTGTGGGTCTCTTTTAATTCCTCAAGCTTTTCCTCAAGTTCTACTCTGACTTCATCATTAGTTTCGTTCTCTATTCTTTGTTCTATGTCGCTGATTTTTCGATTATACTCCTTAATTCGTTCTGTATTATTTGCTCTATATTCCCGAAGTTCAGCTTCCACTTCACTTTTTGCAATTTCCAAATCCCGTTCTGCTTCTGCAACGTTGGATTCAGCCCTATCTACATTGTCAGACTTGTTATCACAGCCTGAAAGAGCAACTGCCATAACGAGTAAGACGGTTGTTAGTATTCCTATTGAGTATTTCATAAGTGATTTAGTTTTGTTGGGTTGTTAATTTTAAGCCTCTTTCCTGCAGCTTGCAGGAATAGGGGTTAAAGTATTTCTACATCTACAAGGTGTGATAAAAAAAGCTGATAAGTGTTATAAGGAGGCGATGCGAAGTTATATAATTAACAGGTTGTCAGGATTTCTTTCCTTTTTAGGTTAATTTCATAAGACCAGAAACAATAAGGCCCGTACATTTTCTTTGTTTTTGTTTCATCGATTCTTCTGCTTTACTTAATAATGATAGTAACAGGCATTGAGAAAACGTTTTCTTCAGAGGTTGTCCAAAAGTAAAATTCCACTAATTAGAACTTCATGAATTTACCGGCCATAGCTATTCACGGCGGCTCAGGAACGATCGCTTCGAATCTCAAAGATTCTCAGTTAAAGAAACAATATCTGGAAGCTCTAGATAACGCTTTAGATGAGGGTTTTGAAATGTTGGCACATGGTTATTCAGCCATGGAATGTGTCAGTAAAGCGGTTGCGGTCCTGGAAGATTGTGCCCTGTTCAACGCAGGAAAGGGATCGGTATTTACTGCAAAGGGACAACATGAGATGGATGCGGCAATTATGGATGGAAAGACCCTTGAAGCTGGGGCAGTGGCGGGGCTGCAAGGAGTAAAAAATCCCGTTTTATTGGCCTATGATGTTCTCAAAAATACACCCTTTGTTATGATTGCGGGAGAAGAAGCGATTGCGTATGCGCGCCAAAAAGACTTCAAATTTGAGCCGGATTCCTATTTCTATACGCAGCTCCGGCACAAGCAGTGGCAGGAGATCCGGGGCAGTGGAGAGGTGAAGCTGGATCATTCCGGGGAGGGAGCTAAATTTGGCACTGTGGGAGCTGTTGCTGTGGATGATGAAGGGAATGTAGCTGCTGCAACATCCACAGGCGGATTGACAAACAAGGCATGGGGTCGAGTTGGCGACAGCCCTCTTATTGGAGCAGGAACCTACGCAAACAACAGAACATGTGCCATATCTTGCACGGGACATGGGGAGTATTTTATTCGAGGAGTTATCGCCTATGATGCCTCATGCATGATGGAATATGGAGGCAAGAACCTTAAAGAGGCCACGGATAAAGTGATCTATGAAAAAATGGAACAGATGGGCGGTGAGGGCGGTTTAATCGCTGTTGATTCTTCAGGAAATATCTGTATGCCTTTTAATACCGAAGGGATGTACAGAGGGATGAAAAACAAAACCCACACCTTTACCCGGATTCTTTGAATGGTGGTTTATGATGTCTCATATCATAGTGAATCCTGGCAACCTTCTCCCGGATGTTGTACCTGTCTTTAGTAGCTAGAATATGAACCGTTAAATTGGCAAGAGAGATCGGTATTCTGTCCTTCAATTTGCCATATTGATTATAAATAAGATGGCTGCCGTCAAAGATAACAACTATTCCCGACCCGACAATCTCTAAAATATTTCCTTCTCTGATTATAACACCGGTATCCTCCCCCAGACCCACACCGAGTTTATCTGGGTGAAGGGCAACAGCCTCGGCAAGCCTGCCAAACCTATGTCTTTTGATGAAATGGCTGTCAAAAATAACCTCACTCATCAAACCAAGTCCTTTTCCTGTTTTTAGATCGTTCTTTCTTATAACAGTGCCGTTTCGCCCCCCTGAAATCATCTCTTCAGACATTACAACCGCCCCGGCACTGGTTCCCGCTATGGTAAATTTTTCATTTTGATAGCGCTTACAAATCAAATGATGGGTCAAGGTGTCTTTTATGATCCGGCTGATCTTGCTTTGATCTCCCCCTGAAAAAAGAATAATATCCGACTTGTTAATGCGATCCAGGGTGGAGGATTCATCAGCTTCGTGTCGATCCCGGATATCTAAAATACCGACATTATCAACTCCAAGCATCAAAAATGATTCTTTATATTTTTCACCTACAATCTCAGGTATTTCAGAGGCACTGGTGATCACCTCTATTCGTGGCTTAGAGATTTCGGAATTATTAATGATATCCTGAAGGATGAAACCCTCCCCAAAATGGGAATGGAAACTCTCATCTGTTTTTTTAAATCTCTTTTGTTCATTACCGCCAATGGCAATCAGCGTTCCCTTTGGTGTCTTCATTTAAATGGGATATACATGATTTGAAGCCTTCGATATGATCAGAAGTGTGTAGCCGAATATAACTAACTTTCCCCTGGTAAATTCATCTATGTCTGAGTACATCAAACGTCTGAAATGCCTAAGTGTGGCCTATTTAATTTACAGGCCGTTTTCTGCAGGCGAGGTGGTAAGATTTATGTAACAAATAGTGGATTTCCTGTAACCTTTAATCACGTTCTGTTTAATAACTTGAGCACTCTGCAGAGTGTGAGCATAAATATTTTAAAATTGAACTTTGATGAAGATTCTAAATATAAATATTACGTGTGGTCCTAATAAATGGTCTGTAAAAAGACACCGACTTGTAGTCATGGAGCTGGATATCGGAGACCTTGAATTTCGTCCGACAAATGAAATTGAAGGGTTTTATGAACGAATAAAAATGCTCCTTCCCGGTCTTTATGAGCATTGCTGTTCGGAAGGAGAGGCCGGCGGTTTTTTCGCCCGGATAATGGATGGGACATGGATGGGCCACGTCATAGAGCATATTGCCATAGAGTTGCAGGTTATGGCCGGAATTGAGTCCGGATTTGGCCGTACTCGTGGAACCGGTGAAGGGGGGCACTACTATGTGGTGTTTGATTGTGCGGACGAAGAGTCAGGGCGGCTTGCTGCAGAAAGAGCTGTATTATTTGCACAATACTTGGTTGACGGAACCGAAACTGATATTGATGAACACATCGATGAGATAAGGACGACGAATTTAGAGAACACTCCCGGACCCAGTACCGCATCGATTCTCAGAGAGGCTGTTTCACATGATATTCCGGTCATTAAACTTGAAGACAACTCATCCTGGCAGTTAGGCTATGGCTGCAATCAAAAACGAATTTCTGCGACAATCACTTCATCTACCAGTCATTCCGCCGTAGAAATAGCTTGTGATAAAGAGCGTTGCCGGGCTCTTTTAAAGAGCATGTCGGTGCCAATTGCCGAAGGTACTGCCATAGAATCCTTGGATGAGCTGAAACATTCCATTGATAGCCTGGGATTTCCCTTGGTCATCAAACCGGCAAATGGCAATCAGGGACGTGGAGTTACAACAAATATCACGACATTCAAGCAGGCTGAGAAAGCCTTTGGGTATGCATCAACAGATTGTAAACGGGTGATCGTTGAGAAGTACATCCCCGGCTATGACTATCGCCTTCTTATGGTTGATGGAAAATTAGCCGCTGCGGCCAAGCGTATACCCGCACATGTGGTCGGCGATGGAAAGTCTTCTGTTCTGCAATTGATTAATGATGTAAACCGCGATCCCAAACGGGGTGATGGACACGAGAATTTTCTCACAAAAATACAGGCAGGGCCGGCTGCAAAGTCCATTTTATCCCAAAAAGGTTACACCCTCAATACCGTTTTGAAGATGGAGGAGATACTTTATTTAGATTATGCAGCAAACCTTAGCAAAGGAGGAACCGCTGAAGATGTTACCGATCAGGTGCATCCGGAAGTGGTAAAAACCGCCGCGAGAGTAAGTAAAATCACGGGGCTCGATATTTGCGGTATCGATTTAATGGCCCAAACCCTGGCCAAACCCCTTGCTGATACAGGGGGCATCGTGCTTGAGGTAAATGCAGCACCGGGCTTTCGAATGCATCTTGCTCCTTCAAAAGGAACACCGCGAAATGTAGCCGCACCCGTAGTGGATATGCTGTTCCCGAAGGACAGCAGCAGCCGGATACCAATCATTGCAATAACAGGTACCAATGGTAAAACAACCACAACAAGATTGATTTCGCATATTATGAAAGAGGCGGGGCGCCGGGTTGGGTACACCACAACAGATGGAATTTATGTGAACGATGAGCTACTAATGAAAGGAGATTGCGGTGGTCCAAAAAGTGCGCAACTGATTTTGAAAGATCCAACCGTGGACACGGCAGTACTTGAGTGTGCAAGAGGTGGGATCCTACGGGCCGGACTTGGATTTGATAAGTGCGATGTTGCTGTAGTTACCAATGTAACTGCCGACCACCTTGGAATGAAAGGGATTCATACTATTGATCAGATGGCCCACCTGAAATCGGTTGTGCCGGAAAGTGTGCATCCCGGAGGCTACGCCGTACTCAATGCCGACGATGACAGAGTGTATGCAATGCGGGAAAACCTGCAGTGCAGACCGGTTCTCTTCTCAATGAAGGAGGACAGCAACCGATTGAGCAGGCACCGTAAAGAGGGTGGTATATGCGCCGTGTTCACGGACAAAACTATTACGATCTGGGACGGATCGGATACGCACACCATTGAACATATTGAGAATATACCGCTAAGCTTTGGCGGACGAGCGCTGTTTATGATAGAGAATATCCTGGCAGCGGTAGCCGTGGCCTATTCACAAAAGATATCTCCTGCAGTAATACGCAGTGCGCTGAGAAGTTTTAAGCCTTCACCGGAGCATTTACCCGGTAGGATGAACCTCTTTAAATTTGAAGACTATGATGTATTGGTAGACTACTGCCATAACCCGGCAGGCCTGGTTGCAATTAAAGAATTTATTGATAACTCTTCTTACCTCAATAAAACGGGCATTATAAGTGGCCTTGGTGATAGAAGGGAAGAAGACAGCCTGGAACTGGGTCGGCTCTCGGCGGAACTGTTTTGCAAAATTATTATACGCGAAGATTCCGATTTGAGGGGAAAAGCTGCAGGAGAGTCTTCGTCGATCGTGAAACGAGGGGTTGAAAGCTCCTGCTTTAATCCGTCTGTGGTCTGTATCCCAAATGAAATACAGGCCCTTCAATTTGCAATGGAAAATGCATTGCCGGGCACACTTGTCATGCTCTGTGTGGAAAATATTGAAGAGGTAACCGCCATGCTAAAATCAATGCAGCTGAAGGAAAAGCGAGATCAGGGTAAGCCGGCCGGCAAGGTTATGTTTATGAAAAAAGATCTAACCGAAGAAATGAATATTTTTCAAGAGTAGATAATCGAGACCCGGAGTTGAAGCATTAAAATAGGTCTTTGCAGGAAAAACCCTTCAAGTGTATTAAACTCTTGGAGGGTTTTGCATTTATTCAAATTCTCACGCACAATTTGCACCAAAAAAATAAAGCGAACACTTTTGGGTGTTCGCTTTATGGTTCAATTTAGTACAAGATTACGTACTTATTTGTTTTCTGAAGAGGCTTGTCCGACCATACTTCCCGGTTCTGTAACGGTGTTATCATCGAGAGTGATTGACTTTTGACTAAACAATCTCCCGTTTAATTTTGCGCCTTTTCCGAGTGTTATCTCATTCATGGACAGGATAATACCTTTAAAATTTGCATTCTTGCCGATGGTTACTTCACCATCTACATGCCAAAAGATGTTATCTGCCCGGGCTCCCTCCGTTAACGTGAGCACAATATTTTCATCAACCGATAGATTCTTACCTACCTTTATTATCCATACATCATCTGCATTGCCCGACAAAGTGACATCGGATGCTATATGAAGGGAATCACTCCACTCATGTACTCCTGGAGCCAATGCAACACTTTCAAAACTTTCATTCTTGTGAAGCGTTGAATCACCTCCGTTTTGTAGTGAAGCATCACTGTAGGCAAACATCATATCTTTGATGGCTTCAAAGACATCAGGAGAGTTTGTATTACCTAGGTCTGACTGTAAAACAGCATTCTTATCGGAGGTTGTTTGCATTTTTGGCTCAGATTTATTGGCCTCTTTTTTTAAGCTTTTTGCCACCGAGCCTTCCCCGATGCGACCCGTAATTTTGGACGCCGACTTATTTTGAACAGATGTTTTTGTCAAAATAACAAAATGGCCTGCTTTGCCAAGTTCAATGCCCTTCATCATTTTTGATGATACGGTATACATTGACTTGCCATTAGGTTCTTTCCCGTTCCGTTGGTCATTTTGTCTATCAGAGTAGCCCTTATTTGATTTGCCTATAGTTACAAAACCCAACACATAATCATTTTCAAGGGCAATATTATCTAAATTTTTCACCCCATTTGTCACGGTAAAGGTGTAGGTAGTTCCCTCCCTCAATTCCTTATCAGGTGTGAATACCGCAATTTTATTAGCATAGCTGAGGGTTCCATTTACAGCACCCACGCTATAGTACCAGCTGTTATCAGATTTTTCATTGGTTAAGTTGCCTGTTATTTGATCCTGCCGCATCTCTCCATGCTCTTTATTCACCGTATCAGCATAGGTTGCATAGAGCAGTAAATTGGTACTATTGATACTTGATGCATCCATATCACTGCTAAAGGTGATCTCTATAGCACTATTTTGATTGACGTTAACCTCACCATCCGCAGGACTAGTTGCTAAAATGACAGGTGCTTTTGTTTCAGGATCAACGATATTGCTTTTATCCTGTGCCATACCACCGGCAGAAAATCCGGCAAACAGCAAAGCTGTAAGGATTATGCTCTCATAGAATTGTTTATTCGTTCTCATAATAATTTATCTAAAATTTGCGTGACATAATTATCACGCCTTCAATCTGCATATAATTTGACTGAGTGTTGTTACAGCATCCCGTTTATAAGTTGCAGATTTCACTGAAGCTAAATGCACGTACAGTTCCTCATTAAGGATAACTACTTGATGGCCGGAAACATATATAGCATTGGGCAGGATTAAGGAAAAATCCAATATGCAGCCATCGTAAAATTCATTCCGACTCCTCAAAATTCCCGGATAAAATCTGTTATATATGCAACACTTTGAAAAGAATGTATAACGCATATCTGCATGAATGTGCTCACATTTTACTATAAAGAGCATCTAAGCGTGTTCTATAAATCGTAAATAACATTAGTTAAGAAAAGTACATTATGAAACAAACATTAGGCGGGATACTGAGTATAGGCGGATTGATTGGTGTCATATTTTTTGGAATTCAATACTTGGACGATTCTGAATCATTTGAATTACTGGGGGCAGATATAGCAGTGAGCACCGGTGATTGGGTTCCGATTCTTGTATCACTAATCGTCCTCATTGTTGGGGTAGTCATTTATAAATCTAAGTAGTCCAAGGGTGCTTGTACGGATGTATTCATTACATGAGATAACCCTTCCATTGTCCATCCGGTCAACCTGCGTTATACCCTGATGGGGAGGGATGGCCTGTTATTTGAAACAATCCTAACCCTTTGGAACATGGCGAATCCAATCGTTAGAATCAGGCATTCACAGAATGATGTACCGGAAGTTTCTATACAATAAAAAAATTAATTAGGAGAGGCTGATTATGAGATCCATTATTTCACATTGTTGTCTGTTATTTATTCTGGGGCTTTTGGTTTCTGCCTGCAGTATTCAAGAAAGTGCAATTAGCGGTGAACGGCGTGCATACGGCTACAGCTGGGATCAGGAAAAGAAGATCGGTAAAGATGCCGACCAGCAGATTCAACAACAATTCGGCTTATATGATAGTGATGAGCTTCAAGCGTATGTTGATAAGATTGGACAGGAGATGCTGGCTGTCAGCCATATGAACAGGCCCGATACACCTGCCGAGTATGAAGGAACGGACTTTTACTTTCGTGTTTTAGACAGCCCGGTGGTTAATGCCTTTGCCCTGCCTGGCGGGTACATCTATGTAACCCGGGGGCTGCTATCACATCTAGATAATGAAGCCCAACTCTCTGTGGTGCTGGGTCATGAAATCGGGCACGTGATTGCTCGCCATGCCTCCCAAAGGGCCTTCGAACAACAGATGGGGCAGCTTGCCCTGATCGGAGGTGCCATTGGCGGGGAACTACTGGGTCTTCCCGGTGGAGATATCCTAGGAATTGGCAGTCAGGCGGCTCAAATGCTGTTTTTAAGCTACAGCCGGGAAGATGAGCGGGAATCCGATCGATTGGGAGTGGAATACTCCTCCATGCAGCATTATAAGGCAGCCGAAGGGGCACAGTTTTTTGTATCCCTGGAGCGGATGTCCAAACAATCCGGCCAAAGCATTCCCGACTGGCAATCAACCCATCCCGACCCGGCAGAAAGGGCTAAGAGCATTCCTGAGCTTGCCGAGCAGTGGAGGGCGAAAGGGTATGAGCAGACCATTGACAATACCGATCAGTATATGGGTAAGCTAAATAATATGATCTATGGTGAAAATCCGCGGGAGGGATTTACCCGGAACGGCTTCTTTTACCACCCGGAAATGAGATTTCAATTTCCTTACCCGGACGGCTGGCAGGTGATAAACCAGCGGTCGCTGGTTGCAGTTGTCAACAGGGATCAGGATGCCGTTTCGATTATGACGCTGGATGGCAAATCGGCGGGCGCAGAGGCTTCAGTTAACGAGTTTTTAAACCAGGAAGGCATCACAACACTGGGAAAATCTAACGCAGAAAGCAACGGACTTGCAGCGTTTCGGGCAGAAGCCACCGGACAAGCTGAGGACGGCCCCAAGCTCACATTCTATGTCTATGCCATAGAGTATGGCGGCTCCATCTATCGCTTTTTAAACTATACAACAGCTGAAAAGTATGGAACCTATGCTTCACGTTTTAATGAGATAACCGGCGGGTTTAAGAAGCTAACCGATTCAGGTATATTGAATATTCAACCGGTTCTTCTGCAAACGGTAAAAGCCAGTCGTGCAGGCACCTTCAAGTCTTTTCTACCGACTAATTTTGAAAGCTTATCAATCACTGTATCACCGGAGGACCTTGCGATAATGAACCAAGTGGGACTCGATGAACAGATCATAACCGGCACCTGGTTAAAACTCCCAAGGCAGTAAGCTTGGCAACAGGTGTTGTTTTCCAGAGAGCTTTGTATCGAAGGTTTACAAAGGGTAAAACCACCAACCTATTGCTCAAAGGGAGCTGTACCATAAGCACTCTACCCCCTGGAGCCTTTGGTGTATCTCCTTTTATGGATATAGCACGTAGGTGGTACAACCACCACATAGCGAAGTCCGCAAAACTTCACAGCTGATAACGGATCTCAATCTGAGAACATGAGTGAAAAACTATGGCAAAAGTATTACCAATAAAAAAGGACAGAGGTTTTAACTCTGTCCTTTTATGATCTTACTCTCTGATGAATGTTTACTCGGGTACTAAGGGATACTGTAAGAAAATGAGTAAGATGTTTTCAGATTTTTTTCGGGTCATTTAAGGTTATGATTAGTTGGTTCCGCTTTGTGACATTTCCGCTCGTGCATTCTGAATAGCTGTTTGCACATTCTGGATGGCATAATGCAGATTATTCCCTTTGGTTACGACTTTTTTGGAGGTCGGACCGATGGCCGCGATTCCTTTGGTAGTCAGATCATTCGATAGGAAGGTCTGTATTTCCTTTAAGTCAGAGACATAAGCTTTGAACGCTTCGTTAACGCCAATGCTGTTTTCAGCTATTTTGTCATAGATATCTCCAAGTGCCGCTCGCCGTTCATTGCTTAGTTTCTGGATTTCCGGGTTATCGTATTCTGTGCCCTCTTTTTTCCATTCCTCAAAATAATCTATACCACGCTTTCTCATCTCTTCGGCATGTTTTGCAAACTTTTTCTCCATGGCCAACATTTCTACCACATTATTACTGTAGGCGTCAAACGCTTGTTTTACATCCGTTTGGCCGGGCCTCATGAGTGCTTCCAGGGAGGTTCCGGTAGTATCTAGCTGTCGGGATACTTTTTGAATATCATTTTCCATGGTCTCCATGGTTGTTCTTGTATCTTCTGAACGCTGCATGCCTGTGGTAGCACAACTGGTAATACCAAATGCAGCTATGATCAGTAAAACAGAGCTCCAAGTATATGTATGGTTTAGTAATTTCATTTTAATCTCTATTAATTGCCCGCAACTGGCGGGACAGGTGTGAATTATTATCACTAATGGAATATGAGCATTCCGGTTTCGTAAAGCGTTACAGTTCACCGAGGTAGATTTATATATATCACATGCCGGAGGAATAGGCAGGCACTATTAAATGAGATCGTGCAAGAGGCAAGCGGAGGCGATCCAATTCTAAAGCTTGTCTATAAACAGTATCATGGTGGCCGCGACAGTGGCGATGGGGCCAATGATCCGCATGTAATCGACAAAAGCCGGCCGCCTTTTTACTTCAAGAGTAATGAAATCATTTTCTTGCAACGTGAAGTCGAGTATTCCGGGCGGCAACTGCTGCGTATACTGAAACCTGAAATTGACCACCTCATTAATGTTCAGTTCCTGGTTTCGTCTAGATACATTGACCTCAACACGTAATTTAGACCAGTCAAGTGTGGTTTCGCCCGTACGGAAACTGGCCGGGCCGCGTGCAAAAGAGATAAGTTCGATAAGGGTAGTGCCCGTTGGTACCATGAATCGACCGGGTGCGTTTACATCGCCCCAGAGATTAATCAATAGCGACTCATCGCCAGGCTTGGATATTTGCACTATACCTTCAACGAGCCGGTACTGCAGAGTAAGTGGTATCTGATCTTGTGCCCGGGCTGTTTCTGCAATCATCATTCCGGCGATAAACATCACTATGGCAACAGTATGTTTCATTTCTCGTCTAAATTGTATTCTGTGCTTCCTCCCTCATTAACCATCCGGTCAACGGCTTCACCCATTTTTTGCAACGGACTTTTTACATTCGCAATTGATTCTTTTGCTGTTTCTTCTTTAGGCTCGGTACCGTCAACTGTTTCTTCTGCGTTGTTATTTCGGCCGGAAGTGTGTCTATTGTGAGCTAATAAAGTTTCGTTTAGTATGGTCTGTGCCCCACTATCAAATAGAGCAAATAATGCTTTTTTTGAGTCCATAATGTGTAATGAGTTATCTTATTTCAGTTTTTGCAGGCGGTAATAACAGCTAATACCGGCAGAACATGTATAAATCTCTCCACTATAGCAGCCGGGATATAAATGGCTCAATAATCAAAATAGAGACTGTCAAATAGAGTGGATTTCACTCCATTTTCTCAAACTTGTACACATCTATAATATCCCCTCTTTATGCCCCATAAACGTTATAAGCTGAGGTAAAATGTTTACATATATTACAGTTTTGGGTAACTATTAGCGGAGACCGGCAAATCCGTTGTTTGGTTCTTATCCGGAAATTTAGGGATTGCACCGGCTTCCCATGGCTTTTCAAAACACCGGGTAGAACTGTATAGAAAGGAGTAAAAGCCCGGGAGATCTGTGATATTTACAACTTATTTTCTGGATCATGTAATATTGATCCGGTGAAATAATAATACCTTTCTAAATGAAGAAATACTTCTCCTTTGTCAGTTCTCTTTGCCCGGTTATTGATTTTAAAAAGAGATGGATAACATAATCCGGTAAGCCGGATTGCAATCTAAAAAAAGCTATTATGGGAAATCTACTTTATATTATTGCCGTAATTTTAATAATCGGCTGGCTGGTTGGATTTATTGGATACAGTGCAGGTGGACTGATTCACGTATTACTTGTCATTGCCGTTATAGCAATTTTATTACAGGTGATTCAAGGAAAAAAGATCTTTTAAAAAATGCTCCCAGGAATATTACTATTTTGAACTCCAAGTCCACTTGTGGGTAATAAAGAGTGGATAATATTGAGCTCTTTAAAAGTCATGCTAATCTCATTGAGAGAGGCGTTGATATTTCTGCCTTTTCAAAATAATCCCTACCATGTCCATTTTATACTTGCACTTTGGATAAGTCGGTACGGGCTGACTTTTCCTCACATTTCAGAACTATTTTTTCAGTGTAACGGGCAGGTTTTTGCGATTGATTATGGCCTGTGTTAAACAAGGCTAGTCTTACGTCATTGATCAACTTTTAGGTCAATACTTAAGATAATTAGGTTATTAAGTGATTTGGTGACTGGGTTATGAGGCTATGAGTCTTTGAAAATCTTTCTATATCTATTACCGTTCAGCGTCTTTCACCCACCTAAGCTTTAGCGCAGGCGGGGCCTTTCCTCCGGTCTCCCTTTTTCCCTTATACCCCTCTTACCTATATTCCTTTCGAATCTCTATAGCGTATACAGACCAATACTTATAAATGTGACGCAGCACTAATTAAACATGGCCGAAAGATTTAATGTAGGATACATATCTCATCTACCGTGGGTTCGGGGTAGGCAACTCCTACTCAACAAATCGTAAAAACACGATATTCAGGTTCTTCAACTATAAGAAAATTAATATGTAGCAAACCCTTTACAGCGGTTTAATGTTTGGCAATAATCCATACAGCATGAATTATTCCGGGAATGTAGCCAAGTATGGTCAGTATAACATTTAGCCAAAAAGCACCGGTTAATCCAACTTCTAAAAAAACTCCGAGAGGAGGAAGAATAACAGCAAAAATAATTTTTAGTATATCCATGTTTTTTTATTTGATTATTTATTATTTCAAATAAAAGTTAAGCTCTTCAGACTACCGACCAAGATTATTGTGAAAGAAGTTACTCTTCATTCACAACTGCCAAAATCTACTTTGCTGCTCACATTTTTTATCTATTGTTTGCAACATTAATCTGCAGGTCTTGGGAAATAATCATTAGCCAAAATGCAGCAGGTTTGCTAATAGACAGTCTTACGAACGTAGTCACATACCGCTTCCGCTTTGGGCCATTTCATTGCGTGCACTTTGAATAATGCTTTGAACATTGTGCATAGCATGTTGCAGGCTGTCACCTTCGCTTATAACCCGGCGTGAAATCGGCGCAATAGCGGTCACCCCTTTTGTCGAAAGATCATTGGAAAGAAACCTCTGAATCTCTGTGACATCCAGAACGTACGCTTTAAAGTTGTCTTTAATACTGTTACTCTTAACAGAAATTTGGCTGTAAACATCACCCAGTATTGATCGGCGCTGGTTGCTCAGTTGCTGTATTTGCGGATTATTATATTCGTTTCCTTCTTTTTGCCATTCCTCAAAATAATCGGTGCCTCTGGCGGTGAGTTCGTCGGCATGACGGGTAAACTTGGTCTCGGTATCAACTATTTGGGCTACGTTATTTGAAAAGATTTCCAGAGCCTTCTTCAGGTCGGGTTGACCGGGCCTGATAAGATCACCCAGCGCGGCATTGGTGGCTTCCAGCTGCAGGATCGCCGATGTTATATCATCGTCCATGGTTTGCAGCGAGACCCGGGTCTCATTGGAGCGCTCCATACCCGTTGACTGGCAACCGGCGGTCATTATTAGGCCGGAGATAAGTACGGACAAAACAAAATGATATATTTGCCTGGTCGGAGTCATGGTATGCTCCCTTTTATGGGTATTAATTACAGTTAACAAAAGGTCGCTATTTTAAGCCTGATAAGCTTTATACGAATCCAAAAAAAGGTTACATATATCGCTGATTTCCGGAAAGGAAGAAAGGAATAATGTTTTGGTCACCATGTACAGAACTTACGAGCAACGTCCAACTGCACAGATATATTCATCTTATAGATTCTAGCGGAAATGTACACCTCACACAAATTGTAAAATCCTCGGAGTCGGGTAGCCTGTCAATGGCAAAAGTTCCTCCGAGCAATTCCACCCGGTGGCCGATAATTCGCAATCCCATCCCCTTACTGTTTGTTTCCTCGGGTGAAAATCCTTTGCCATCATCTTTGATTTCCAATTTAAATTGGTCTTTTTGTTGCTTTGTGACCACCAATATTCGTTTTGCTTTTCCATGGGTAGCAGCATTTTTAATTGCTTCCCGGGTAATATTATATAAGCTGGAGGAAAGCTCTCTATTATTAATTTTATCCAAAATTTTATTAGCTTTCAGGGTGCATTTTATATTATGTATTCTCTGTGACCGTCTCATGAGAAGGGTAAAGGCATGCGATATCCCTTCCTCCTCAACATCAATAGGAATAATATCATGACTTAGCTCCCGTATGTTATCAATTTCAAGATCTACCAGAGATTTAATTTTATCAAGCATATCAGATGCATTAGTCTGATTCGTGACTGAGAGTTCATCATTAAGATCACTTAAAATCATTTTGATATAGGCAAGATTCTGAGCAAGTGTGTCATGGAGGTATCCACCAAGTTCCCAGCGCTGTGACATGCTGTTGCTTAAGATCTGTTTCTGCAAATCGGTACTTCTTTCCACTTCTTTTTTAAGCTGCTTATTGATTTTTAAAAGTTTTTGATCAGCTTGCTTACGTTCAATAGCCGATCCAATAATGTTTGTAATAATTTTGATAAAATTTATATCGAACTTTGAAAAATCTTTGGGTTCTTTGGCATAGAGGGATAATACCCCAAGGTTTTTTTCTCTACCCCCAATGTTAATTTGTAAGCCGGAAGTAACCTCATACTTATCAAGCAGGGGTATTTTGTTATACCGCTGTTCGTTATGATAGTCTTCAGTAATCAATGGCTCTGATAGTGTTAAGGCATAACCGACGTCCCAATCGGTATCCAATTCGATGGTTGTTTTGTCTGGTGTACCATCTTCTAAATTACTGCTGATCAACGTCAAGTAATCTTTTTGATTATCAATTGAGAAGACGAAACAGTAATCGAATCCGGTAATATGACGAATGTTTTCTATTGCTTTTCCAATTATGCTATTCAGCTCATCTTCCTGCAGCGTAAATATGCCCAACTCTGAGATTATTTCTTGCCGCTCTGCCCGTTGCTTAAGCTTTTCTTCTGCTTCTTTAAGCTGCGTGACGTCCACGAGTGTAAGTACTACCCCATCGATGATGTCATTTACCGAGCGGTATGGACGTAGGCGCATGATATATTGATTCCCTTTTTCATCCTGTACAATCTTTTTGATTGGTTGCAGGCTTTCGGTTACCCGGTCGATATCGGCCTGTATTGAATCATAGTTGAGTTGATGGGTGACATGACTAAAAGGCCGTCCCGTATCGGAGGCAATCAGATTAAAAAGATCGGTAGCCGAAGACGTATAAAATTGCAAACGATTATTGCTATCAATAAAGAGCGTAGCAATATCGGTGGATTCCATCAGGTTCTTGAGATTGCTATTGGCCTCGTTGAGTTTTTCAATTTTGTGTTCTAGTTCAGTATTTACGCTCTTGAGTTCTTCATTAACCGATTGCAGTTCTTCTTTGCTGGTTTCAAGCTGTTCTGTTGTTGATCGCAGCTCTTCATTCATCGACTGCAGTTCCTCGTTGGAAGCCTGAAGTTCTTCATTCGAGGTTTCATATTCTTCGATAGTAACATGAAGTTGTTCTTTGGTATGCTCCAGCTCATTTTCCAAAGCCGCAATAATGTCTGACTCCTCCGCTGCCTCCGAATCTACATGTTCAACCTTTTGTGGATGACTGTTAGTCTCATCAGGTTCTTCCATAAAGACGACATGCAGCAATCCTTCAGAGAAATTCGGTTCGGATATCCTTCGTACTATAATGTTGTAATAATGGTAGCTGCCCTCGATATTGAGCCTGACTTTTTTGGAGGCTGGTGTAGTAGCATCTTGTTTCACCTGGAACAATAGGCGACTCAGAACTTTTCGCAGATCAGGGATGACCATATTCAGGATCTTTTGGCTGGGTTCACCGCCCGAATATTTCAGGAATCGTTCAATATCAGAGGTAGAATGAAGAACCTCATAATTCTTATTGATAATGACGCTTGCCGGTTCAAACTGTTTAAATAAAAGTCGTTGGTGGAGATCCTCAATATTACTTTGTTTCTTATTATTTATTTCTGACTGGCGGTGAGAAGTAGGGACATCAGATTGCTTTGATAAGGGGTAACGAGGCAGCCGGACATGAGATTTTGAAACCGTACTCTGTTGATAAATCTGGTTTTTTTTGTCAATTGAATTGAACAGGTCTGTAGCTTCCAGTATAGAATCAGACATACCCAGAAATAGCCATTTCCCAGGTTTCAAGGCATAATGAAACAGGTTGAATACCTCCGATTGCAAATCGCGATTCAGATAAATCAAGAGGTTCCGGCAGCTGATAAGGTCAAGTTTAGAAAAGGGAGGGTCCTTAAGCAGGTTGTGAGCGGCAAACAGTATCATGTTGCTTATATTTTGGTTTACACAATACTGCGGTCCTTCTTTTTTGAAATATTGATGCAAACGATCAATTGAAATATCAGCTACAATAGATTCGTTGTAGCACCCTTTTCGTGCAATAACCAACGCTTTTTCATCAATATCGGTTGCAAAGATCTGAATTTGTGGCGGGTTACTGAGAGTTTGAGCATGTTCATGAAGTAACATGGCGAGAGAGTAAGCTTCTTCCCCTGTGGCACAGCCGGGCACCCAGACGCGTACGCTATCTTTTGAGTCCTTGTCTTCAAAAAGTTTGGGAATAATTGTTTCCTTTAGTGAACTAAAAGCATCGGGATCACGAAAAAAATTAGTAACGCTGATAAGTAAATCCTTGAATAACTCTTTAACTTCAGGCGGATGTTCGGTGACATACTCTAAATAATCAGGAAGGGAATTTATACGGTTTACCCGCATACGGCGTTCAATTCTGCGAAGTATAGACGATCGTTTGTATTGGGTAAAATCATGACCCATTTTCATATTTACTTTCTCAAAGATTTTACCAAGAACCTTTGTTTCACGTTCAGGAAGTTCTCCGGAATCAGAAATTTTAACCCTTCTAAGACTTTCCTGGTATTCCTTAAGCTTCGCGGGAATTTCTTTAACAGGCAATGTCACATCCACCATACCCGTTTGCACGGCATTATATGGCATGGCATTATAGCCAGCCTCTTCAATGGCTTGTGCGATAACAATACCACCGTTTTCCTTTATGGTTTTAAGCCCAACAGCTCCGTCGCTGCCGGTTCCCGATAAAATTACACAGGCAGAGTATGTACCCTTAGCTTCGCCGAGCGAACGAAAAAACAGATCAATCGTTGTAAGCTTTTTATTACTCGTATTGACGGCTGTTAACACCAGGTGCTGATTCTCTATAGATAAAAGTTTGCCCGGGGGGATAATATAAACGTGATTAGGCTTTATCTTTGTCTTTTTGGTGATTTGTGATACCTGCAGGGAAGTATGTTCCTGTAACAGGGGGGCCATGCTGCTTTCATGGTCAGGTGAGAGGTGAATAATAACTACAAAAGCCATTCCCGTTGAATCGGGCATGGCATCAAAAAATGCTTCCAAAGCCTCCAGTCCGCCGGCAGAAGCACCCAGTCCAACTACCAGAAGATCCCTGTTCTCATCATTATGTGAATCTTCTTCATGCACTGCCATTGAGCAAGCCTTTATTTTTAAAAGAGAAAGGATATAATATTTTGAGATTAGACCTTATAATATTGGTATCCCAAACTTCATTTCTTTTTTTATTCTTATCTGTTAATATCAATATAATTGTAGAGTTTAAGAAGTGTTGTTTTATAATTTTAAATTGCACACACTCAGTAATAAGATATTTAAGAATATGATAAATGATTAAAGTAGTAATCGCTGATGACCACCCCTTTATCCGAGAGGGAATAAAAAAAATTGTCAACGGAAAGACTGATTTGGAAGTAGTCGGTGAGGCCGAAAATGGGAATGAATTATTGGATATCCTTGAAAGTAAGAAGCCTAATATTTTGGTATTAGATATTACGATGCCCGGTCAGAGCGGACTCGAACTGCTTAAGCGTATCACCAAATTATATCCTGAAATACCGGTACTAATTTTAAGTATACATTCGGAAGAACGGTTTGCCATACGTGCTTTAAAAGCTGGAGCGTATGGTTATTTAACTAAAACAAGCATTTCTGAAGAGTTGATAAAAGCCATCCGTAAAATTACTGTTGAAAATCGAAAATACATTACTTCGGCAGTAGCCGAGCAGCTTGCCTCACAAGTTGGTATCAATAAAGATAACCCGTTGCATAAAAAACTATCTGATCGAGAATTTCAGGTTCTTTGCATGATTGCCAGCGGTATGAAAGTGACCGCTATCGCTAAGGATCTTGCGTTGAGCCCCCAAACGATCCATACCTATCGTTCCCGTATCAAAGAGAAAATGAATTTGAGTTCAAATGTAGAAATGACAAGGTATGCCATTGAAAATAATTTAATCGAGTAGAGTGGCCTAAATAGCAATTCGTTAATTTGGTCCTCTTTCGGTTAACCCACTCTAACACATCAGGTTGATTTTTTTAAAAAAGGTGTCCGGATAATCTTGTCTGTCTGTGTTCCGGTCAATCTGGAAATTTGATCACACCTTATGCCCATCAGTTTTTTGTAATAATAATTATTACGAATAAATAGCAATATTTATTACATGGGGTCTAGCTGAAGGTTTATACCTTTATATAAACTCTAATTGCTGCTTCTAAGTAGCAAGTCTATCCGACGGAATGCTTGCAAGGATACCGGATTAGAAATAATGCAGAACAATATGAATTTGAGTAATTCTACATAGATGTGCTCTTTCTATTTTTTTCTTGCTCAGGGGTTAAAAACAAGACATTATGAAACTATATATTAAATATATGGTAAGCCTGCGCTGCAAGATGTTCGTTAAGGATGAGCTAAAAAAGCTGGACATTAATTGTGTTTCGGTCGACCTCGGTGTTGTAGAAATTCAGGGTGAGGTTACCGATAAGCAGCTTGAAATTTTCTCGAATAACCTAAAAAAAGCAGGTCTGGAGTTGCTCGATGATAAAAAGAACATTCTGGTCGAAAAAATAAAAAGCGTGATTGTGGAGATGATCCACTACGAGGATGAGGTTCCCAGGGTTAATGATTCCGATTATATCAGCGAAAAACTGGGCTATGATTATACCTACCTCTCAAATACCTTTTCGGAAGTAAAAGGAATTACCATTCAGCAGTATATTATTATGCACAAAATTGAGCGTGCCAAGGAGCTGCTGTTGTATGACGAGCTGACCCTTACCGAAATAGCCTATAAACTACACTACAGCAGCGTTGCCCATCTGTCGAACCAGTTTAAAAAGATTACCGGCCTTACGCCCACCTATTTTAAGGAGCTGAAAGAGAAACGGGATAAAAATCTTGAGGATCTGTGATATATATAACTCTTTAAAAAGAGTATATAATGCTTGGTCTGTTGAAAGTGCCCATCTTGCCTTTACAATTCTAATAAATCCGGGCATATGGAATCAGTAATAAATGAGATAACCTATGAACTGCTCTCTTTTGATGAAGCAGTGAAAAATCGTCTCTCTTCATTGGAAAGGGAATATATCAATGAGCGATTATGGAATAGAGATGCCACACTATGGAAAGATGACAGGAAATCAGCCGAAAAGATTTCTGAGTCTCTTGGCTGGATGGATACCCCGTCCCGGATGACCCCGGTATTGCCGGAAATAATAGAACTTGTTCGAAAAGTTAGGTCAGACGGATATTCGCATGTAATTGTATTGGGCATGGGCGGCAACACCCTGGCTTCACTTGTTTTTGCCCGCACATTTGGAACCGGTAAAAACGGGCTGGAACTTTCCATTATTGACACGACTGATCCGGCCGAAATTCAAAGAATAGAACAGAAAGCGTCCCTCAGGGAAACGCTGTTTATCGTTGCCAGTAAATCGGGAGTAGAGGCAGAAACGAGTGCCCTTGCAGAATACTTTTATAATAAGTTGAAGGCCATTAATGGAGTTAATCCCGGAAATCACTTTGTGGCGATTACCGATCGGGGCACACCGCTGGCTGAAAAAGCGCGGGGATTGCACTACCGTCAAATCTTTTTGAATTTTGAAGGCATTGCAAGTCACTTCTCGGCACTCTCTTATTTTGGGATGGTGCCTGCTGCTTTAATGGGTCTGGATGTGGAAGATTTGTTAGGACGAGCAGTACGCATGCAGCAGATCTGTCAAACGCATAATACCCCCTCCGAAAATCCGGCAATCAGACTGGGTGCCATAATGGGAGAAATGGCCATTCAGAACCGCAATAAGCTGACGATCGTACTCCCGGATTCGTTATCGACTCTCGGGCTTTGGCTGGAACAGTTGATAGCCGAAGGTACCGGTAAAGAGGGAAAAGGCATTTTACCGATAACCGGCGAACTGTTGGAACCCTCACTGTACCGGGATGACAGGCTATTTGTATACCTGCATCTTCAAGGTGAACATCAGCCTGAAATCACCGGTAAATTGCAGCAATTAACGAAAGCCGGGCATCCACTGGTTAGCATCGCCGTAGAAAGCATGTCTGATATCGCCGGAGAATTTTATCGCTGGGAAATGGCCGTCGCGGTCGCCGGTTCGATCATTGGTGTAAATGTTTTTGATCAACCCAATGTGGAAGAAAGCAAAGAGCGAACCAATCAGATTTTGGGTAAATATGAGAAAGAAGGGGCCCTGCCCGTTATGGATCCGGCGATAACAGAGGGCAAGCTCACCTTTTTTACCTATCGTAATAAATTTGATAATGCGGTAGCGTTGCTGGATACCTTTATGAATGCGGAGCATGTCGGCGACTATCTTGCCATACAGGCATTTCTCCCGGAGGAACCGCAAACCGATCTGCTGCTTCAGAAGTTCAGGAACGTTCTTCAACAACGGCTAAAAAGGGCCACAACCCTTGCCTATGGTCCTCGTTTTTTACATTCCACCGGCCAGTATCATAAGGGAGGACCCAATACCGGATTATATATACAATTGATTGGGGACGATCAGGTTACGATTGAGGTCCCGGGGAAAAACTACTCCTTCGGCACATTCAAACGCGCACAGGCTGATGGGGATTTTACCCTCATGGAGGTTCATAGCAGAAGAATCATTCGGGTGGACTTGAATGGCGATATTCACAGCGGGATGGCTAAACTGATTGATTTGGTTACGCCTACTGAACTTGCTTGACAACGTACTATATACTATTGCTAAACCTCCTTATTTACAGAGACCTTTGCAAACTTCAATCTTTTCATTCTAAGCTTGTTGAAAAATCTCCCAATTCCTTAAGTAACCGTTGAAGGGAGTTCCTTCTCCGCCGGCGGATCAGGATGACTGCCTCATTTTTAAAAGGCCTCTTTTCATAGGATCACTTTATTCCATTACGTATTGGATTTGTTTTCTCCTTCAAAGATATAGATGACAGCAACTTTCCTAAGTTATCAACCGGCAGAGGCAATGAAATTGAAAACTGTGTTCCGTTGTTATTTTTTCCAGCCTTTACCGATATGGATCCTCCTGTCCGGGTGACCATCTGATTGATATCTGTGAGGCCTCTCCCAAAACTCTGCTCACCATTGGTACCGGCTGATCTGGTAACCTCAATACCATTATTAAAAGCTGCAATCTGATCGGCAGACATACCCTTTCCATTATCCGTAACGGTAATATCCAGGATGTCTTTGTTCTTATCCGTTTCCCGGGTTATTGTAGTTTCAATAGCACCGTTTTCCGGGGTAAATTTAATGGCATTCGAAAGAAGATTACCGATGATCTGCAACAGCTCAAGAGTAAAAGCATGTGACACATTAAGGTCGGCATCTATATGGTTGACAAACTTCAGGGAAAGTCCCTTTGCCTTTGCAGGGGGATGGTACAAGTGCTTCAATTGTTCAATGATTACCTCTACACTACTTTCTTCCTGCTTTTTATGCCCGTTGCTTCCCGTCTTTGTATCTACCAATACCTCATCAATAATATCGAGGATTGTTTCAGCAGATTCTTTTATCATCGTGAGTTCCTGAGTAGGAAATTCAGTGTTATCCTTCTCCTCGGTTAAAAGATCTGAAATCCCTAGAATACCACTTATCGGGGAGCGCAGATCGTGATTAAGTTTATGAAAGCAATCATTCAATGCCTCTAAATTTGAAGCCAAACCTCTGTATTTGTTTTCATATTCAATGGCATTCATAACTAATTGGGCAAGATATCGGAACTGCTCCTTTTGTTTGTTTGAAACATGTTTTGTTTTGGTGTCTAGCACGTAGATAACCCCAATATCCCTGCCGTTTATAGTAGTGAGTTTTGCACTGCAGTAATATTGAAAACCGGGTGGGGTCTTCACATATGAGTGATCTTTATAAAGCTTGTTATTTGTAAGATCCCCAATTTCAGATATTTTTCCGTTCTTCCTGATGGCATTATAGCTGATAAGATCTTTATAAACGGCTTCATCTACATTGGGTGCTACCACGTCCTGATAATGAGCATCCCTAATGTGAATTTCACAAACAGGTGCATCCATGATGTGTTGAGCCAACTCTATATATGGCTGTAGGTTCAGGTATTGCCTATTTACTTCGGCAGCAAGAGAAGCTGGGTCTTGAATTTGTAGCTCTTCATCCATATTTAAAACAATTGCTAAGGGGGGTTATGGTGAATGGAAGTCACTTTTAAGCATTAATCCTTATTGTTCTCAACTTTCTTTTCTTCCTCTTTTGACTCTGTAGCTTTCCTCCACCTGGAGTCAGACTTTTTTGGCGATGAAGATTTTTTCTGTTGGTCTTTATTATGCATATCCATTTCCTGTGCTATTCATCCAGATTTACAAATGTTATTTAAATATAATATTTACCTAACAGGTATTATTACACAAATCCTAAAGAGCTTTACATATTTCTCATATTTCGGCTTCTGAATAAGTAATCTCAGAATTTCAAATTTCATGACGTGTAGGTAGGAAAGTGGAATGCAAGTGCTTAACAAAAAAAAACGCATTTATAAACCGGTCATTTTTCAACCGACTTTGTCAGGTCTTAACCCCTCTTCAAAGCTTATCAGATGGCTTTGCGAAACCCATACTTCCGCTCTGAGGTGGCTGCACCGCCGATGTTATTTGCTCATTAAGAGGGAGTACAACCTTGAGCTATGGGTTGGGGGGGGCAAAGCATTCTATCATTACTCAAATGCTATTATCCATGCATCTGCAGATAGCACCTGGCTTCTAAGGCTGCCTGCTTCGTAGGTCTGTTTGGCTAAACCAAAGAAGATCTCAGAGAACCGCAGAGTTTCACTGAGGATTTCTTTGCGGTTCTCCATGCCGCCTCTGAGTAACTTTGTGTAATAGTTACCCTTTACTTAACTGTAAGTTATATAACATTTATTACTAAACATGTAACGGATCCAGGCGACAGTATGCATACCTTTTTTTTGGATGATGCTTAAAATCAATAAGAATAAGAAGAGCAAATGATGAGGATATTTTCGAAAAGCCCCATCTCATGATGACAGCATCAATCAGAAGATCAATAATTTTATAACTAAATAAATCTAATGATGAGAACACTTCACCTAATTACCGTTTCCGTTTTCCTGGTATTTGCCATTCAGTCTGCAGCTGTTGCACAGTCGATTAATCTTACAGAAACATTTAAGAAGAATTTTAACGAAACAGTTCAGGAAGTTCATAAAAGCCAGGATGCAACGGAAAAAAGAACGCTGCTAAACGAATCATTCAGTAAAATGACCCGGGCAATCGAGCGTATTGAAGCAAAAGCGAATCTTTCTGAAGAGGAAATCGCCCAGCTTGCAGCTTATAAGAGTGAAATACAAGAAAAAAAGAGTGAGTTAAATGGAACCGATGGTTTTAACAAAGTACTTGATAAAGACCTCAACAACTTCTCTGATTATGCTCAACAACAAATGGAGCAGGCTGACAAAACGATCACTATTGGAGTGACAGTAGCCCTTTTAGTTGTAATCATACTCTTGCTATTGTAGTAAGTACTTCCGGTTATAAGATAATAATCTCCTCCCTGTAGTGGGGGGAGATTGTTATCTCAATTTAATTCTCCGATCAGTTATGTAATTTAAATGAGTTCTCATTCTCCATTATTCTGATTGTATTTTCTACGGAGTGATGCTCAAGCCATGAATTGGTCAATAACTACCATTGGACCATGCCGGTTATTAAGGTGAACAACTCTTCTTTTGCAAAAGGTATTCAGCGGGTTCTTCTGACAGACGATCAGATATTTGATCTGGTGATACTTTCTACCTGTAACAACGGAAATCCTGAAATAGCATCCCATCTAATAACTTTTACTGATCACCTGTTGGCATCCCCCCCCAAAAAAAACTTACATTTGTCCCATATTGATTCCGATAGAATGGCCATCCTGGAAGAGGATTCACAGCCATCATCCGAACAATTGGCTTGGTCAATGGCCGAACAAACCTACCGGCGACTGGCAGCAACTATTCAGACTACTATAACGCTGGCTTTATATGACCTTGGCCTGGTAGATTCTGGTATAAACGAATTGCACACAGCTACCTTAGCACAAGAACAATCGGCACAGACCCATCTCATTCAGAACAAAGTGGGTTGTGCACAGTTTACTTTTTTCGATGCCGAAAAATATCGAGCAGGGGTAAAGACGTGGTATAAGCCGGCACGTTTTGGAAGAGGTGGAAAATTAGAATCGCATTCAGGTTGGGGTTGTGAGCCACCGTTAAAAACTGATGCTGCTGTGAACAATTGACCTAAACTCAATTTAACCCTTTGAAAAGCTTAACCACAGAGGTATGCAGAGGGTAACGCAGGGGTGCACGGAGAAGAATATTTTATCGAGGACTGTTAAAGAGGTTTACGCTCCCCATCCTCAGATTAAAACGCTTTAAGCTCTATCAACAAAAAGACTAACACCTCAAAGGGGGCCTCTTCCGTGGTACTCCCTGAAATTCTCTGTGCCCCTCCGCGGTTTATAAAACTATGTAAGGAATCCTGCCTCTATCGGTCTTACATAGAAAAAATGTATTTTTAAATCGTGTATGATTTATCAAGAGCTGACTCATAACGTAATAGGTTTATGTATGGAGATTCACAGCGCATTGGGGCCGGGATTGCTGGAATCAGCTTATCAGGAGTGCCTTTTCTACAAGTTGGAACAGAATGGCTTGTATGTTCAAAAACAGAAACCGATGCCTGTAATTTATGAAGAGGTGAAGCTGGATTGCGGCTATCGTATCGATTTGTTGATTGAAGATAAGATTATACTTGAGATTAAATCTGTCGAAATTTTACATGACGTTCATTTGGCCCAAATATTGACCTATCTAAAACTTGGAAATTATAAACTAGGACTTCTGCTAAACTTCAATGTTGCACATCTGCGTGACGGTTTAAAGCGGGTTATAAATACATAGATATGCAATCTTTTAACCGCGGAGGGGCACGGAGGTTTGCGCAGAGGAGCACGGAGGGGGATATTTTACGGTTGATAGAGTCTTGAATATTTTTTGCCCACTCGGCTTTGAGGTCGAAATGTATCAAGCTTTATCAAACAGACCTTAACACTACAAACAAGTTATTCCTCCGTGGTTCCAAAGAAATTTTTTCGGAAGAATCGCTTTGGTATTATGGGAGTCGTCCGGGAATACTGTCAGCTTATGATTCCAAGTAAAACAATTATTCCAGCCACAGACACATCTTTGGTGGAATTCATGTTTCTAAAATCTCAAGAGGATGACATTGAACTTGTTTGTAGCTGGCAAGAGATAAAATCCAACCACTAAACTTGTTAACCTAACTTAAACTCATACTTGGGCTCGGAATAGCTAAACTCGGGGTCACCGAATTTTTTGAGTGTGCGATAATGTGAGGCCACCGCATCGAAGAAAGTATCATGGTGATTGTAAGGAATGCCAAACTCATTAGCTGTCTTTTCCACAATATGGCTTATGTCTGGGTAGTGCACACTACAGGTTCTCGGGAACAGGTGATGCTCAATCTGGAAGTTCAATCCTCCTACAAACCAGCATAAGGCCTTGTTGTCGCGCGCAAAATTATTGGTAGTAACCATCTCGTGAATCATCCAGTGCTCATCAATCATATTCTCTTGGTCAGGCATCGGGTGATCGGTTTCTTCCACGACGTGGGCAAGCTGGAATATAATACCCAGTATCAGGCCGGCTGTCAGATGAAGAGTTAGAAAGCCGATCAAAAGATGAACCCAGGTAATATCAAGTAAAAGCATCGGTAGCACCAGCATGTAGGTGTAGTAGATTGCCTTGGTTACAAACAGGATGATCCACTCGCTGACAGGGTGGCTTTTATTATTGTATGGGCCGATATGGTCTTTCAGGAAATGCTTGTAATCCTTCACAAATACCCAGAAGATGGTAGCCAGACTATAGGCAAAGAATGCCAGGACATGTTGAAAGCGATGGATGGGTTTCCATTCGGCGTGAGGAGAAAGCCGTATAAATCCGGCCACTTCCAGGTCTTCGTCGTGCTCGTGAATATTGGTATAGGTATGATGGATGATGTTGTGAGTGATCTTCCAGATGTAACCGTTTGCTCCCATCAGGTCGAACGTATATCCAAGTGCCTTATTGATATACTTGTTGGAAGAGTAGGCGCCGTGCAGGGCATCGTGCGATACCGAAAAGCCGACGCCGGCCATTCCGATGCCCATTAAAAATGTGAGGAACCACATCGCCAAGAGGGGGAGCTGTCCCGATATGATCAAAGCATAAGAGCCGAAATAGAGGGTCAGCAGCACTATGGTTTTTATAACCATCTGAAGGTTGGCATGCCTGGATAGGTCATGCTCTTTAAAGTAGTGGTCTACGCGCTCCTTTACGGTTTTACTGAATTCCCTGCTGATACTGTTATTGAATGTTACTTTTTCGACTGACATACTGTTAAACTCTTTAATGCAACTTATGCATTAAAGATGTCAAAACTCTAGTCATAGGGTCTTACATAAATTTTGGAAAATGTTACACATTTTACACACTTATGGAATAACCCTTTATCAAATACAGAATAGGCGAGTTGCCGGAAGGGCCGGTTTATTCCCCGATGGTGTTGGCAGAATTTACCTATAAATGTAGCTTTAAATGTATCTGGATAGACTTTCACGGTGTCTCTCTGCTTGCATGGGTTAAGGCGGCTTTAAAAATTACGTAACTGTTGGGGTATTATTAGAGCTTGAAAGAGTTAAACAATACCTGGCGAATTGATACCGAGGCCGGCACATTCTCAATTAGCGCAAGGATATGATTGATAATGGTGGTATCTTGTAAAAAATGAGCATCTGAGAGGTTCGTATCCGAATGTTACCTACTACACAGTGATTGGCTAAGTCAGCAGTTCTGTAAAGCCATCAACACCGCTTATTCCACTACCTGCCAAAGCGAATATCATTATTACATATTGTTTTACAGCGTAAAGGGAAAGAAAAACCAAACCGAATAAATTTTGCGCGTGAAAACCTAGGTTTGGTACAGATATAGTATCAACGAAGGCCCGGCGATTTTGCAATAACGTTTAACATAGACTGATTTATGATCAAAGATTTCATTAAAAAAATACGTCCCGATAAGCTAAATAAAACAGCCTCTGAACAGTTGCTTGAACGCCGAAAATCGGTCGTAGCAAATGGGGTCGGCATTTTTAATACGGCTACGGTGACTTCAGCACAGGGTGCGACCATTACTGATGCCGACGGCAAAGAGCTGATCGATTTTGCAGGAGGGATCGGGGTTGTAAATGCGGGGCATTGCCCGGAACCTGTGGTCAAAGCGATCCAGGAACAGGCGGCAAAGTACATACACACAAGTTTTAACGTGGTTACCTACGAGCCCTATTTGGAACTGTGTGAAAAACTCATTGAGATATTGCCACACGGATCTGCGACCAAGGCCATGCTGGTCAGCACCGGTGCGGAAGC
This sequence comes from Halalkalibaculum roseum, assembly GCF_011059145.1. Classification (NCBI taxonomy): domain Bacteria; kingdom Pseudomonadati; phylum Balneolota; class Balneolia; order Balneolales; family Balneolaceae; genus Halalkalibaculum; species Halalkalibaculum roseum. The sequence continues at coordinate 832,909 of NZ_JAALLT010000001.1, forward strand.
TGTTGAAAATGCCATCAAAATAGCTCGCCAGGCCACCAAGCGTCAGGCCGTTTTGTGTTATACGGGAGCCTTCCACGGGCGTACGATGATGGCCATGACCTTAACCAGCAAAATTGACTATAAATTAAACTGCGGACCTTTTGCACCCGAAGTGTATCGCCTGCCATTTCCTAATTATTATCGATACAACAGCGGTGAGGATATGGATGCATTTGTGGGGCTGGAGTTAAAACGCCTGCATGAGAGCGTTCGCAATGTGGTAGATCCAAAGAATGTAGCGGCTGTTATTCTGGAACTTGTTCAGGGAGAGGGTGGAATCAATGTAGCGCCCCAAAAATATGTGAAAGGATTGCGAAAATTTTGCGATGAGAACGGCATCATGCTCATTTTCGACGAGGTGCAAAGCGGCTTTGGACGAACGGGTAAATGGGCCGGCTGGCAACATTATGATGTTACGCCAGATATCTCGACCTATGCCAAATCGCTGGGATCAGGCATGCCGATAGCGGCGGTATTGGGCAAAACGAAGGTGATGGACGCTGCAGCACCCGGAACCATCGGCGGCACTTATATCGGCAACCCGGTTTGCTGTGCGGCTGCCCTGGCGACGATCGAATATATGAAAGAGATTGACCTGAACAAGCGGGGAGAGGAAGTTGGCAATATTACGCGGAGCCGCCTGGAAAAAATACAGGCACAGTGCCCGCAGATAGGCGATGTACGGGGAATGGGGGCGATGATGGCCCTGGAATTTGTGAAAAACGGAGACTCGCGTCAGCCCGACGGAGAGCTTTGTTCCCGCATTGTAAAAGGATGTGCAGAACGCGGGCTGATATTATTAAGTGCCGGTACATTTAAAAATGTTATCAGGGTCTTGTCGCCGTTGGTCATACCCGATGAACAGTTAAATAAGGGACTCGATATTTTAGAAGAAGAAGTTCTCAAAGCTTGTGGGGTGGCATCATGAAGCCATTTGCTATAGCCGGTGTACAGATGAAGGTTTCTGCGACCCAATCCAACGTGGAGATGATGAAGGTGAAGCTTGATATTCTCATGAATCTTTATCCCTGGGTAGAGATGGTTGTATTTAGTGAGCTATGCGGTTTTGGTCCGCTGACCCACACGGCGCAGGAAATACCGGGACCATTTGATTTGGAGATGCAAAAAATGGCCAAAAAACATGGCATCTGGTTGCTCCCGGGTTCCATATTCGAAAAAAGAGGAGCCGAGATTTATAATACCGCTACAGTGTACAACCCTGAGGGTGAAGTTGTAACCCGCTACAGTAAGATGTTTCCTTTCTTTCCTTATGAAGTCGGGATTAGTCCGGGAAAAGAGTTTTGTGTATTTGATGTACCTGAAGTTGGGAAGTTCGGAGTCTCCATCTGCTATGACATGTGGTTCCCTGAAACCACGCGGACACTGGCGGTTATGGGAGCAGAGGTAATTTTGCATCCCACCCTCACAGGGACCATCGACCGGGATATTGAACTTGCCATAGCTAGGGCATCAGCGGCAACCAATCAGTGCTACTTTATAGATATTAACGGTTTGGAATCCGGGGGCAGCGGCCGTTCCATTATTTGCGGTCCTGACGGAAGGGTTATCTATCAGGCCGGTACGATAGAAGAACTTATACCGCTTGAGCTAAATATGGAAAAAGTAAAACGGAGCCGCGAACTGGGAGTGCTGCGACTGGGGCAACCGCTTAAAAGCTTTCGTGACCATATCGGGGATTTCACGATATACCAAAACGGGGCCCAACATCCCTATCTCGAATCACTCGGGCCCCTGAAAAAACCGGACCGGGTCAGTGAATTGAGAGATCTGAAATTACAGGAAAAAACCCTGGATCGCATGGATCATAATATCGATTACAAACGAAATGCCGAATAAATAGTAAATAGAAACGGCATCCCCGGTTATTAAATACCAGGCTTTGATAGATACAGAGAGTCGCCCGCTGAGTTCATGATTTATGAGCGGTATTCCTTAACATTTTAAAAATCAAGTTAATGGCAAATGACCGGAAAAGTACGCCGCACTTTAATGTGGCACAGTTACGTGTGGATTTATGGAACCGATTGCGTTCGGAACTCCAATCTATCGTTTCCGATACGGGGCAATCCCAAAAAAATGCAAAGGATACCGAGAAAGCGTCGGCCCTGCTAAAAAACCTGGCAGCTATTGAGCAGTACTACTCCTTTCCGGGAGGGAAAAGGGTGAAAAAACTTCAGAAATCCCTTGAAAGAGAAGAATATGCCACGCTATCGAGATCTGTTGTAGAATTTGTTCGATTGCTGGTAAGTGACGCTTACCGAAGCAACCCTCAATTTATGAACCCTAAAGAGGAGGAGAACCAGGAGAATGAAACACCGGAACGAACTTCCCATGAGTCGCGGAAAAATTATTTTGAAGTCCTTTTTGTAGATAACCTTTCCGGTCAGGAAGAAGAGGCTCTGCGTGGAAAAATCAGTGAACTCCGGGAAAAATATGAGCACCTGGTATATGATATCACCGTACAGCACTCCTTTCAGGATGCCCTAATAGCATTACTGATCAATTTTAACATACAGTCGGTGGTCATTCGCTACGCTCCACCCTATAAACTGGGAGAGATCAACGAACTTCTAAGGCCATTTCTTTCAAAGGTAACGGAACTGGATTATTCAGAGCGACCGGAAGAAGAGCTGGGGCCTATTCTTGGTAAAATCATCAAACAGTTTCGGCCGGAACTGGATATTTACTATGTAACTGATACCGCACTCCAAAATCTGAAGGATTCCACGCTGAAAAATTTCCGGAGAATCTTTTACCGTAAGGATGATATTCAAGAACTGCATCTTGCAATATTGCGGGGTATCCGGGAGCGATATAAGACCCCCTTTTATACGGCACTTAAAGAATACAGTAAAAAACCGGTAGGGGTGTTTCACGCCATGCCCATTTCCCGTGGGAATTCAGTTTTCAAATCACGCTGGATAAGAGACTTCGGTGAATTTTACGGGCGCAATATTTGTCTTGCTGAAACTTCTTCAACTTCCGGGGGGCTCGATTCGTTGCTGCAGCCGACCGGTACCCTGAAAGAGGCACAGGAAATGGCCTCCGAGGCTTACGGTTCCCGGGAAACATTTTTTGTGACCAACGGAACCTCTACTTCTAATAAGATTGTACAGCAAGCCCTGGTGGAACCCGGAGACCTGGTTCTTATAGACAGGGACTGCCACAAATCACATCATTACGGCCTGGTGCTGGCAGGAGCCCTTCCGGTTTATCTGGATTCCTACCCGATAGAGAAATACAGCATGTACGGCGCGGTTCCGCTCCACGAGATCAAAAAAACGCTGCTGAAACTTAAGGCGGCCGGCCGGCTGAATAAAGTGAAAATGCTGCTTTTGACCAATTGTACATTCGACGGGCTGGTATACAATGTGGAAAAAGTGATGGAGGAGGTACTGGCCATCAAACCGGATATGATATTTTTGTGGGATGAGGCCTGGTTTGCATTTGCAGGTTTTACGTATACCTATAAACAGCGAACGGGCATGTTTGTGGCAAACAAGCTATACAACAAATATCGAACAGATTCATACAGGGACAAGTACAAAAAACATATTGAATCCCTGTCAGTGGATGAAGTGCCATCCATGCCCGACCCCGGCAAAGTAAAAATACGCGTATATGCTACCCAAAGTACGCATAAAACGCTAACGAGTTTCCGGCAGGGATCCATGATCCACGTATGGGACGAAGAATTCAAACGGCTGGCTTCCGACAGTTTCCAGGAAGCCTACATGACCCACACATCGACCTCTCCCAACTATCAGATACTGGCTTCGCTTGATGCGGGACGAAGACAGGTGCAGTTCGAAGGGTATGAACTGGTAGAGAAAAGCGTGGAACTGGCCATGTCTGTCCGTGCCAAAATTCACGATCATCCCATTCTGAAGAAATATTTCCGGGTGCTCACCGTCCGCGATTTTATTCCCGATGCGTTTCGTCCCTCGGGTTTGGATGAATACTACACCGATCAGGGAGGCTGGAACCGTATGGAAGATGCCTGGGAGCATGACGAATTTGTTCTGGATCCCACTAAAATTACGCTCACGGTAGGCCTTTCGGGCATTGACGGAGATACCTTTAAAAACAAGTATCTGATGGACCGGTATAACATTCAGATCAACAAAACATCCCGCAATTCCATCCTTTTTATGACCAGCATAGGTACTACGCGGGGGAGTGTTGCTTACCTGATCAACACCCTGCTGCATATTGCCGGCAAGCTGGATGAAGAACTCCCGGCAATGAACAGGAAAGAAAAAGATATTGTAGAGAAACGGGTCATTTCACTAATGGAGGACGTTCCGCCCCTTCCCGATTTCAGCCATTTTCATTCCTTCTTTCAGGCTGTAAAGGGCGTACCAGGCGGCGATATCAGGCGGGCCTATTTTTTGGCTTACCGGCAGCAAAACTGTGAGTATATCGCTCTCGGTGAATGCCTTGATGTGCTTGAACAGGGACGGGAACTGGTTTCCACAACTTTTGTCATTCCCTATCCGCCCGGATTCCCGGTGCTGGTACCGGGGCAAGTGATCAGCAAGGAAATTATCCGGTTTCTGCTTGTACTGGATGTGAAAGAAATTCACGGCTACCGGCCTGAACTCGGGCTCAAAGTTTTCAGAGAACAGGTGCTGAGTACAAACGAAACCGTTACAGCTCCCGCTGCAGTAGAGACACAGGCCGGGTAAGGGACGGGACCACAACAATTTTAATTTAATTTCAATAACCATGGCTACTACGACAAAAGAAGTAAAAACACTGAAGGGTTTACCTGATATTCGCCGCTTTTTCCACCGTAATGAGGTACCGATCTATTTTATAAGTGCAACCAATTTTAATTTGTTGGGAGCTGACGAATGGATCAAGAGTTTTAAATTTATCTGTCACATTAACTGTTTTGACGGATGGCATCCGAATGTATTTTCACCTAAGGAGGAGGTGCCGCACGAGGATTTCGAAAGCATTGAAGATATTAATAACTACCTGCTGGGTCATCCGGAGGTTACCGACTACCTGAAAACCCGAAAAATCAACGGCAAGGCAGGAAAGGCCATGTTCCTGATGTTTGACGAAAAAACAGAAAAACTGGCCAAAAAACGTGGCCTGGAGGTCTGTTTCCCCTCTGCTAAAATGCGTACTTCCATGGACAACAAAGTGAACACGAACCGTATTGCTGAAAAAGCAGGTGTACCCTGCGTACCCTATGTGCTATCAAAAGTAAATGATTACGAGCAATTGCGGAAAGTTTCTAAGAAGCTTGGTGAGGACCTGGTTATACAAACGCCCTTTGGTGATTCCGGACACACTACCTTCTTTATTTCCGACAGCAAGGATTTTGAAAAGCACCGGGAAGAGATCGTTGAAGAGAAGGAGGTGAAAATCATGAAGCGAATCAATTGCCGGGGATCGGCCATCGAAGCATGCGTCACCCGTCATGGTACGATTGTAGCACCGCTGATGACCGAAATGGTCGGTTTCCCGGAACTCACCCCATATAAAGGCGGCTGGTGCGGTAATGAAATATATGCCGATGCTTTCACTCCATCCATTCGCCGGAAAGCACGCCAATATACAAAATTACTCGGCGACCAGCTGAGGAAAGAGGGTTATAAGGGATATTTTGAATTGGATTTCCTGATCGACCAAGACAACGGCAGGGTGTATCTCGGGGAACTTAATCCACGGGTTACAGGGGCCAGTTCCATAACCAATCACGCTGTATTTGCCCTGGCTGATGCACCGTTATTCATGTTTCACCTTCTCGAGTGGATGGATGTACCTTATGAGTTGAGTATCAAATCAATCAACGACCGGTGGGCACGTCCTGAAAATATCGACAGCTGGAGCCAGCTTATAATCAAACATACCAAAGATAGTGTCGAATATATTTCAGAGGCACCCTCTTCGGGAATCTGGAAGCAACGAAAAGACGGTTCCATCACCTTCGACCGTATGGATTCTCACAGGCGTGCTGTTGAATCAGAAAAAGAAGCGTTCTTTTTACGCATTGCCGAAAAAGGTAAGTACTTATATGAAGGAGCCGATATGGGTATCCTGGTAATGAGAGGCCGCTTGATGACCGATGATTTCACATTAACGGATCGTGCGAAAAAATGGATCAGTGCAATTCATGATCATTACATTACGGAAATACCCGATGAAACCGAAGAGTTGGATGAAATAACGTCCGACCTTACAGGGTTTAAGCTGGTATAATTCCATTTCAAATTGTTATTAGCATTTCACAAAAAAGTCATTATATGAAAGAACCTAAGCAGGCCTTATTTAAAAGCATAAATCCCTACAATGGAAAGGAAATTGCAAGCTACACCGAGCAGACCGAAGAAGAGGTAATAGGTATTCTGGAAAAGTCACAGGAAGCTTTTGGTACCTGGCCTAAGGTATCGATTCCGGAACGCGAAACATTACTTCGAAAAGCGGCCAATTTGCTAAGGAAAAATGTGGATAAATATGCCCGCACCATGACGCTTGAAATGGGGAAACCGATCGGTGAATCCAGGGCGGAAATTATCAAATGCGCTTGGGTTTGTGAATTTTATGCCGAAAATGCGGCGCGTTTTCTTGCTGATGAGATTATTGAAAGCGATGCCGCCGAGAGTTTTGTGAGTCACGACCCAATAGGGCCCGTGCTGGCTATCATGCCCTGGAATTTTCCTTTCTGGCAGGTATTTCGTTTTGCGGCTCCGACACTGATGGCAGGAAATACCGCCCTGTTGAAACATGCTCCAAATGTGTTCGGCTGTGCCACACATATTGAAGAATTGCTGAGGGAGGCCGGTTTCCCGGATGGCGTTTTCCAAAATCTTATGGTCCATCATGACAGAACCGAAGAGATCATTGCCGGTGATATCGTTCGGGCGGTAACGCTAACGGGCAGCGAACGGGCAGGGCGGGCAGTGGGCAGCCTTGCGGGGAAGTACCTGAAAAAGTCAGTGCTGGAGCTTGGCGGTAACAATGCCTTCATAGTCTGGGAGGATGCCGATATGAAACAGGCGGTGCAAACAGGAGTGAGGGCAAGAATGCTAAACAGCGGGCAGAGCTGTATTGCCGCTAAGCGATTTATAGTCGTCGGAAAAGCGTATGACAAATTTGTCCCGGATTTTTTAGAGCAAATAGCCTCTCTTAAAGATGGAGATCCATTGGATGAATCTACGGAAATGGGACCATTGGCTCGTGAGGACCTTGCCGAGCAGCTGCAGGAACAGGTCAACAAGTCGCTTGCCCGGGGAGCCGAACTTTTAACAGGCGGCGGCAGGCGGGGGGCATTTCACGAACCGACGGTGCTCACCAATGTACAACCGGGCATGCCCGCTTTCGATGAGGAGACATTCGGCCCTCTGGCAGCCATCATAAAGGCCAAAGACAAAGAAGAGGCATTTGAGCTGGCATCCCTCTCCAGGTATGGGCTCGGAACTACGCTCTTTACCAAAGATATTGAAGAAGCCCGGAAAAGCATCAGCAAAATTCCGGACGGCGCGTTTTTTATAAATGAACTCGTAAAGTCAGATCCTCGCCTGCCTTTCGGGGGAACCAAACATTCAGGCTACGGTCGCGAGCTTTCACGAGACGGGATTCTGGAATTTGTGAACAAAAAAACGGTGTATGTAAATACCTGATGTTAGAAATGGGAGATAACACACGTAAGTTTTACAATGCAACTAATCACTGATTGCAAGGCTTTGAATGCCGGCCGGATTAAACCATAGCCAATAATCTTATTTGGTCATTGGGACATTTGGGTATGAAATTTTGCAATGATCAGATATTTGGAGTTTATCGAAAGTGATTTTAATTCATTTTTACCTGACTTCGATATTTTAAGTCGGAGATCTGATCCGGTTCTATAGGAATTATTCCGGACTGCCTGTACATGAAACGTTATGTGGACTGCCGGAGCCTGCCTCTGCCGGGAGTATATTATTTGCATATAGCAGCCTAAGGTATAATTTGTCGGTGCTGCAACTACCCCGTAGCAAATTTCAAGAATTCCTGCTATTCAACATAATTACCGTACATCTGGAAAGGGAAAAGTCAAAAATCTGTAATTTGTGTAAGATTATTTCCATAAGTGTGTAACGTATCTTCTCAAGAATTTCGTGACCTTTGTTACGTAATACCGACCGAAAAGAAAAGTGTAACAAAATCGGCAATCAAAGATCCGAACTTTTCAACAATGCGGTAATCATTAAAAATGATTGTAAAAATGAAAGAAGAACAATTAGAGCTTGAAAAATCGAAAGCAATGATCGTTGTCGAAATCATTGAGTATGTCCCTGATTCGGTGGTGATTAAGACAATCATTAAAAAATCGACCGGAAATATCAATGCCGTCTCTTTTGACACCGGGGAGAAATTGGAAGAGAAAACCTCTCCATTCGATAAATTCATTCAGATTATTGACGGAAAAGCAGAGGTGATCATTGACGGAGTAAGCAAGCCTCTGGAGACCGGAGAATCGATCATTATCCCGGCTCATGCCCCTAATTCATTTAAAGCGAACGACCGGTTTAAAATGATATCCACAATAATCAAAAGCGGATATGAGGAGGTAAGTTAATGATGCCGGAACCGACTTTAGAGACTTTGGAAAATACACTTGCAGATATAAACCAAATTGATCCTGCGAAAGGCCGTAGCATCATGACAACCTACGACAAATTCACTGATGACTTCCGACAGGTAATCAAGTTTAAACAGATTGGTTTGATTATGGAAAAAGCCGGTCAATATTATTTCAATAAGAAAGAGATACTTGAAATGAATTTACTGTTCACTGCATATTGCAAAATAAAAGCAAGTAATTTAAGCAATGAAGATTTGAAGGCTTCAACCCTGGACGATTATACCTCGGGAAATACCCTGACATTAGAAGGGATAGAACAACGTCTCATGGCACTTGGATGGATGGGTTAGTACCATGCCAATACAAAATTTAAAATTTAGAAATGAAGAGAGCGAAGGCAGAGGTAGGGAGCCCTGCTTAGCAGTAATCATGGGAAGACAGGTTATGAGTGAGAGCGTACCTGTTTTCCCATTTTATTTTTTATATTGTTTCGGCAAATCAGTTAAGAAAAGTGACGTTCAATAGGTTAACTATGGTAGCTACAAAACGCTATGTAAAATACATGGTGAGTCTTAGGTGCAAAATGATACTAAAAGAGGAGCTCGGTAAAGCCGGCATTAAGTACTCCATTTCACCGCATGGTGCCGTAGAGTTTCATGACGGAACCACTCAGGCGCAACTTGATCGCCTGAATAATAATCTGTTAAAATCAGGCTTAGAATTGTTGGATGAAAATGACAGTATGCTTATTGATCGCATCATTACTACGATCATCGAAGTGGTCCATTATTCCGATCAGCTGCCAAACCTGAGTTTTGAAGATATCATTGGTAGAAACCTGCAATCGGGAAGTGAATCGATATTAAAGATCTTTTCTGATGTAAAAGGGATCTCCGTTATGCAATTTATTATTATCCAAAAAATTGAGCGTATCAAGGAGTATCTGCTGTATGATGATTTATCATTGTTGGCAATAGCTGAAAAACTTCGCTACAAAAACGAACACTACTTAACGGCTCAATTCAAAAAACATACCGGACTGTCTCCGGGCTATTTTAAGGATTTAAAGGCAGAACGCATGAGTAATTTACCCCAGACATAGTGCATCTGTTCCTTGGGCCATAAAAATAATACTATTGACTAAAGCCCATGAATTTCCCCAATATCTTTAATCAGGAAAAATAACCCTTCCTAATTATCGATCACACGTTCTCAATTTATCACGATCCTTTACAATTTTCGATAATCCCTTTCTTTGGAAGTGATGGATTCTGAAAGGAAAACCCTTCTCTTGAATTTTGAGAAATAGGAATAATGAGTACTGAAATTACTGTCTGGGGAAAAATCTGATTATCCAAACCCCGAACAATCCCGGCGAAATTTATATGATCGTTTCAACAAATTTCTATGAAAGAAAAACAGAATGGAAACAGATAAAACCGCACAGTCACCCGAGCAACAAATACTTAAAGAAAAAGCAAAGGGTTCCAAGAATACCAAAAACTATAACGACATCATCAGTACCGTTCTGCATGAAGGCGAGACCATGTTCGGTCTTCAGAACAAAACCGTATTTTTGAGCTCCATTATCGCCGGTCTGGAAATCGGGTTCAGTTATCTTTTGATTTGTTCCGTGTACTTTTTTTTTAACGGCACATTACCGGAAGGAACAATATTTAAGCTGTTCAGTATCGTCTATCCGGTTGGATTTATCATGGTAATAGTCGGAAAGTCAGCTTTATTTACAGAACAGACATCCATTGTAGCTCTTCCTGTACTGAATGGTCAACGCAGCATCCTGAACCTGCTTCGTATCTGGTCTACCGTCATCTTGGGTAATATTATCGGAGGTATCATTTTTGTTCTTTTTATAAGCTATTTGGGTCCAAAGTTAACCCTGTTCACTCACGATACAATGAGTAAAATTGGAGAACATATCCTTAACTATGACAGTCTGGTCATCTTTTTAAGTGCTGTTACAGCAGGCTGGCTGATGGGGCTTTTGACCTGGTTGTTGAGTTCTATCGTTAATTCCATTACCAGGCTTGTACTGATATTTATGATAACCGCCATCATTGGGTTGGGGGGATTTCATCACAGTATTGTCGGTAATATTGAGGTTTTTGGTGCATGGCTCTATTCTGATTCTATTTCATTTCTCGATTATATTAAGTTTCTGGGCCTGACATTGAGTGGTAACGGAGTGGGTGGGGCTGTGGTTGTAGCTTTGTTTAAATATCGAGTATTTCAGTCTAATTATGCGGAAGGCTCAATCTAACCGGATTTCAAAAATTTTCTGCGCATCAGTTCCTTACAAAGAAATCGGCTGCACTAGTATAGATTATCAGAGTTCGACGCAGTAGAAGCCAAATAAATATATCAGAAAACGAATATCAGGTGATGGCATAATTATAACCTGCACCGGACTATCTCGCAGAAACTTTGAGACACTAAGAATGCACGTATGATTTTAATTACGTCTCTTCACCGGTGACACTTAAAGTTGGTACATCAGTGGGTACCTGATAGGTAAATTTCAGCCATAGTTGTCTTTATTCCCAATTCTGAAGTACACTCATTAATTATTGCGTGGTAACTTTTACCAAGAACGGTCTGAAACCAACTAAAAAAATCAGATGAAGGGGTATTTTCTAGAATGACTTCCTCGAATACAATTGGTTAATATCTTTTTATTGAAGTGAATTCACGGGCCAGTCGCAACTCGCGTAACATGGAACTCTTTTTGATCTGGTGTGCTTGCATACGACTTAGTATATCATCTAATGTACGAACAGCATTAAGAATATAGGGTCCCTTGTTTAGCATCACACATTCCGCTCGGTGCCCCATAGCGGCATCCGTAATCTCGGCCCGAGATGGAGTACCTTTCTTAGCCACAGACTCCAGTACTTGCGTAGCCCAAATAACGGGGACATGAGCCGCCTCACATAACCAAAGAATCTCTTCCTGTACCTCGGCCATTCTCTCAAATCCGCATTCGACTGCCAAATCTCCCCTGGCAATCATTACTCCGAAGCAGTGAGAACGCATTGCTGTCAGTAAAATAGACGGCAAATTATGAAATCCCTGTTTTGTTTCAATCTTTAGCATTATAGCAGGTTGTTTATCACCATATTTTTCAAGTCGATCTTGAAGCATCTCCACATCCCTTGCACTGTTTACAAAAGATAATCCTACAACATCCGCGTATTCAGCTATAAAATCTAAATAGTTAAGATCGTCAACTGTTAGTGAGGGCAAACTTATATAACTGTCCGGAAGATTTATACCTTTATCCCCTCTTAGTTTTCGACCCTTTTCACGTGATTGTTTAATTCTGATAATGATCTCTTCGTCTTCAATTCTATCAATAACTCCCCCTATCTTTCCGTCGTTGAACCAAATCATTTCACCGACTTCCACATGATCTAAAGCCTCAGGCAGAGTGCAGCCGATTTTGGCAGGGGCCAATTCTATACCTACATCATCATATATAGCGGGATGCCCCGGACTTTGATTTCGTGTCAAAATAAGCTGATCACCGGGCTTTAGGATAATCGGAATTTCAGAGTGCGGAATATTCTCTACATGAGTTTGATACTTGTCAGCTTCAGTACCGGATATTCGTAATACTGTTTGAGGTGTAAGATAGAGTGTTTTATTCGTCTCGACTAAGCAGCCATGATCTTTTGAATCTACTACCGAAAGTACCCTTTTAGACCCCCGGGCATCAATCAGCTTAATTTTATTTCCGACATTCAAATATTGCAACCATGGATCAGGAACTTGTAACACACATCTTGTACACTTGGGCGAGGGATGAAAATGAGTGATATTTTCAGAAGTCAGCCATATCACAGCGGGTCTAATAACACGGCCGATTTCATTACGTACGGGCCTGACTTTAATTACCTGTGGACCGGGATTCAGTGGTCCTGTACGCAACTTTGGGCCCGGCAGCTCCATGATTATTCGACACCGCTTTCCAAGCTCTCTTTCAGCTTTTCGCAGGTTTTTTACAATTTTCATCCACACTTCTACATTATCGTGGGCACAGTTTATCCTCACACAATCCATTCCTTCCTGCAAAAGATTATATACTAATCCAAAATTATCCGCTGCTTCACTCGGCATTGTTACCATAACACGAACACCTCTTCCTTCCCTCGCCGGTCCAAGCAATGATTCAGTGTGTTCCGATAAAAGCTTTTCACCTTTTTTAAATTTGATAGTACTGTTATTTAGAGCGGGTGCCTGTCGCACTTTACGCGATAGACCAAACAATACATTGGCTACAGCATCAACCGTAGCCATAACATGAGACTCAGCTCGCCCCAGGGAGGATAACCCCATTGCAGCCAGGCTGATTTGTAGTGGGCGAAGATCCTTGCTTCGAAAGGCCAAATAGTGTAATAAATTACGAGCACTTTCCACGTGATTTTCATCGACCTCGTCCAAATAGTATTGAAAAGTATCAACTGCACCAACTAGCTCTGAACGAAGATCCAATACTTCGAGAAAAATTTTCTCAATTTGATCCGAACTTGGGTATGATGTTGTTTCCGGACTTTTCATTTGATAAATCAACTGGAGTTATCACCATTTAACTCACTTTACAAAATTGCGGATAGATTATTTATAGGCTTATACTAAAAGCAAATGTAGTACTATTCCTTACAATTGAGTATTGCCATGACCCTTATCTCCATGCCGACTATTGCTATTTTGCCCCAAAAAAATAAGAGAAGTACGATATTGGTAACAAAACCGGCAAAAATAGGCCTTCAGGCGTCGGGAGGGGGGGGTAAGCGTTTTTAAGTCCGACGCGTCTACCAAGTCCGCCACTCAGGCATCGTGTTAAAAAAGGGCAAAGATTCTCTTTCAAAACAACCTTTCTAAAAAAAGTATACCTAAAACACAAATCTTACACTGTTTACTCGTTACTCATCAGAATAATGTTCCAACTCAACCACTAATAAACCCGCCGTTGACCTCGCAAAAGTTATATTGTACCTTAAAATAGATAATAGTATCATTATTGAGTTCTATGTCTACAGAATACAATATCTTCACATTAACCAATTAGAGGAAATATGAATATCAAAAAATGTATTACAGCGTTGTTTGGAGTTTTAATGCTGGCTACGGTTACCCCCGACCTGGTTCAGGCGCAGTGGAGTATCGGTGCGTCTTATGAAATCCGTTCGGAAGATCCCCAAAATGGCTTTGGTGCCCGTATAGAACGCAAAATACTCACCGGATTGCCGCTTGTGCAACTGGGAATTCGCGGTCATTTCAGTTATTTCAGTGAAGAGAACAGCCTCTCAGAAGGAGGAGTTACTTATTCCGCTGACGTCACTAACTACGACTACGGTTTAGCGGCAACAGGTGGAGTCAATCTCGGGATGCTGACCCCCTATGTAGGGCTGGGCCTCGGAGCAACAACTTTTGACGTCAGTACTCAGGACTTGCCTGGCGGAGATTTTGATACCAGTGACAGCGGTGTTTTCTGGAATACCTTTGCAGGGGCGGAGCTGAGTGTAACACCGATTATAAAACCCTTCGTAGAATATCGTTTCCAGCAGACTGATGAACCTCAATTTGCAACTGAGTTCGATGCTAACGGACGATTGATATTCGGTCTCTCTCTGTCATTTTAGCCAATTAATTTCTTTATATAGCGGGCGTCTGGCGGCGTCCGCTTTTTTTATACAAAAACTATATGTCCGAATTTAACGTTGGCATAAGAAGTAATAGATCGTTTATTTACTATAATGTTGACCAAAACAGGAAGCAAATAACAAAACGCAATTAACAAACAAACCGGAAATAACAACTTTCAATGACCCAAACAGAAGCTTTTATTCAGTTTCAGTCATTAGATGATTGGTTATTTACTTTTGTTTGTTATTTGTCTCTTGTCATTTGCAATTTTTCATAGTAGTACGGTAACTGATGGCAGAAGCAAAAACAACATATCCTGAAGACCTGGGAGATATACCGCTGCCTGAGCCGCAACAGCGTGATCTTGAGCAGCTGCTGGAGGTATGTCACGATCACCTTGATTCGGTTGACGATGACCTGGTGACCCGGGCTTTCACACTCTGCTATATTTCCCATGAGGGCGTTAAGCGCGCTTCAGGGGAACCCTACTATTTCCACCCTGTAGCGGTCGCCAAAATCGTTGCTTTGGAGATCAATATAGATGATGTGTCGGTAACGGCAGCCCTGCTCCACGATACGGTGGAGGACACCAGTGTTACGCTGGAAGATATCGAGAAACAGTTTGGAGAAACGGTTGCTCACCTGATTGATGGGGTGACAAAGATATCCGGTGTATTTAAGAGCCGCGATACCAAGCAGGCGGAGACCTTCATGAAGCTCTTGCTGTCCATGGCGGAGGATATCCGTGTGGTTCTGATCAAATTTGCCGATCGCCTGCATAATATGCGTACCATTCAACATCTTCCCCGTGAGAAGCAGCTCCAGATTGCCACAGAAACTATAGAGCTATACGCACCGCTGGCCCATCGTTTTGGCTTGTTCAATATTAAAAGCGAGTTTGAGGATCTCTGTTTCAAGGTTATCGACCCCAATTCCTATAAGTTTATCGCCCGTAAGCTGCGTGAGAAGAAGGATTCGCGTGAGCAGTTCATTGAGGAATTCATGCAGCCTATCAGGGAGGAGCTGGAAGACCAGGGATTCAAGTTTGAAATCAAAGGCAGGCCCAAGCATATCAATTCCATCTTCCGCAAGATGCAGCGGCAGCAAAAGCCCTTTGAGGAAATCTATGACCTCTTTGCAATTCGTATAATCCTGGAGGATCCGCATACCAAGGAGGATTGCTGGCGTGTCTATTCCATCATCACCGACTGGTATACTCCCATTCCTAAACGTTTCAGGGATTTCATTTCTGTACCAAAAGCCAACGGCTACCAGTCACTGCACACTACGGTGATTACGAAAAAGGGCCGCAAGGTGGAGGTTCAAATTCGTACCCGTAAGATGGACGAAATTGCCGAACGCGGACTTGCCGCACACTGGAAGTATAAGGAAGGCAAGGAAGGCTCTGAGACGCTGGATAAGTTTGTGACATGGGTACGGGACGTGCTGGAAAATCCGCGCCCCGATGCCGCTACAGAATTTGTCAAGGATTTCCAGCTTAACCTGTACCAGGATGAAATTTATGCTTTTACCCCGGATGGGGAACTGAGAACTTTGCCACAGGGAGCTACTCCCATCGACTTTGCATTTGATATCCATAGTGAGATCGGTGAGCGTGCCATGGCTGCCAAAATCAATGGCAAGATGGCCCCGTTGCGCCAGAAACTAGAGATAGGGGATCAGGTAGAGATCATCACCGGGAACAAGATCAATCTGAATCCGGACTGGATTAACGACGTGGTTACCCACAAGGCTAAGTCACGCATCCGTCAGTTTATTAAACAGAAAGAACGACAGACGGCCGAAGAGGGCAAAGAGCTCTGGGAAAAACAGGCCGAGAAGGGCAAATTCGAGATTTCTGAGCAGGATCTGACCCGCATTGCTCAAAAGCTGAAGTTCGATTCCACCCAGGACCTTTTCTACGAAATCGGTATGGGTACCTTTGATGTGCAGAAGCTTTTCAAGATGGTAAAACAATTTACCAGCAAGGGCCGTATAGATGAAGAGGAGGAACAGCCGAAGTCAGGACAGCTGACGGAAGAGGAAATCCAGGAAACATATATCGATGCGGCGCGTTCCATCGGTGACAGCAAAGCACTGGTGATCAACGGTGAGCTGACAAATGTTAAGTACTCCTATGCCAACTGTTGCAGCCCGATACCCGGCGATGATGTGATAGGATATATTAGCCGGACCGGTGATGTGAAGATTCACCGCTCCAATTGTAAGAATATCAGGCACCTTATTCAGACAGACGGTGAACGAATAGTTGATGTGGCTTGGGCTAAAAATATTGATACCCGGTTCCTTGGAGCTGTCCGCGTCATTGGAGAGGACCGGGTAGGTATGATCAACGACCTTACTGATGTACTTTCAAAATCGCTGCAGACTAATATGAAGAGTATTAACGTTAACAGCGACAGTGGAATGTTTGAAGGTATATTAACGGTTTATGTAGAAGACATTGAACACTTAGATAGAATCATCAACAGACTTCAAAAAGTGGAAGGAGTTAAAAGCGTATTTCGATATGAATAAGTATAAGTTTTTACTTTGTAGCTTGTGCATACATTTTCATATCTGCTTCAAAAATAATATCATCAGTTACAAAAATTATGAAGCAGAAATCTCTCATCTGAGATCGCTAAAACAACAAAGACAGAACTAAGATTAAAGTAGTAAGAACCCATTTAATATGATTACATATACAAAAAGAGACCTCGTTCGCAGAGTTGCAGAAGATATGGATGAACCTATGGTTCAGGCTGAACCTTGGGTTGACGCCGTACTTGTAGCAATTCGAGAAACCATGATGGATGCAGACCCCACCTGCCGAATTGAACTGCGTGACTTTGGTGTATTTGAAGTCAAAAAGACCAAAGCCAAGCCTAGAGCACGCAACCCGAAAACCAACGAAGAGATCTATGTTCCGGCGCATCGTAAAACCCACTTTAAGCCGAGCAAACTCTTGAAAGAATTTCTTAGAACACCTCTTGAGGAATTAGAAGAACAGGAAGGTTAAATTGTCACGTTACAGTAGATTAATAGGTATTGACGTAGGCACAAAATGGGTCGGACTGGCTCGTACGGATCTATTGCGTATGGTCGCAAATCCTATCGGTACTTACCCGCCGCCCGAAGCGATTGAAAAGCTGAAAAAACTGGTGGAAACCGAACAGGTAGAGAAGCTGGTTATAGGCTGGCCATTGACACCGGAGGGCGGAGAGGGCAGAGCCATAAGAATGGTTGAACGTTTTATTACCCGTTTACGGCTGGTTCTTCCTGAAATCGAAATTGCAAAGATGGACGAGCGATACACTTCGAAAGAAGCGGTTGCGGCGATGGTTGAGTCGGGAGTTCCAAAGATGAAGCGTAGGGACTCCGACAGGGTAAACCAAGCCGCTGCTGCCATCATTTTGCAGAAATACCTTGACGAAACAGGAAACTAGCATGGCCATTTTACCCATCGTAACCTACGATGATGAGATTCTCAGGAAAGAAACCGAACCGGTAGAGGAACTCACCGATGAGATAGAAGCTCTCATCGATAACATGTTTGAAACCATGTACAACTCCGACGGTGTTGGCTTGGCGGCTCCTCAGATAGGGAGACTTTTGCGAATTTTTGTGGTAGACGCCGATCCTATGGCCAAGGAAGAAGACGATCCGCTCTATGGTCCTATTGCCATGATCAATCCGGAAATCACTTTCAGCAGTGATGAAGAGATAGACATGGAAGAGGGATGCCTGAGTATTCCAGGGGTGAATGCCTCTGTTACCAGGCCTGAATCCATTAGGGTTTCCTACCGCGATGAAGAGTTCGAAAAACAAGAATTAGAGGTCGGCGGATGGCTATCACGAGTTATTCAGCATGAAAAGGATCACCTTGATGGTGTACTCTTTCTTGACCATCTGTCGATGTTTAAAAGGAAGCTTTTGAGCGGTAAACTGAAAGATATCGCTGAAGGTAATAAGGATACTGATTACCCGCTGGTCCCCAAAAAAGCAACTTCTAAATAAACTTTTCCGGTGCCATGAAAATTGTATTCATGGGTTCCCCAGACTTTGCTATTCCCAGCCTTGAAAAGTTAATGGCTTCCCCGCATGAAATTGCCGCAGTGGTCAGCAATCCTGATAAACGTCGCGGGCGTGGCAGTGAAACTTCCCCCACAGCGGTAAAAGCACGAGCAATGAAAGCCGGATTGCCCGTTATCAGTGTTGATGACCTCAGCTCGGATATCTTTGCCGATGAGCTGGAAAAACTGGAGGCCGATCTCTTTGTTGTCGTAGCTTTTCGCATCCTCCCTAAAAGAATTCTTGAAATTCCCACTAAGGGATCCATCAATCTCCATGCATCACTGCTTCCCAAATACAGGGGTGCCGCACCCATTCACTGGGCAGTTATCAACGGAGAAGAGAAAACCGGCTGCACGGTTTTCTTCCTGGATGAAAAAGTCGATACCGGTTCCATAATCAAGCAGGGCGAGACACCGATTGGTCCCAATGAAACAACGGGTGACCTTTACGGCCGCCTTAAGGAGATGGGAAGTAAGTTGCTGCTGGATGCTGTTGATGAGATTGAATACGGGTCCTACTCCCTGAGCCCCCAGGATGACAGTAAGGCTACGCCTGCCCCCAAACTTTTTACAGAAGACTGCCGAATTGATTTTGACGGACAAGCCCAAAACATTCATAATAAAATTCGCGGTTTGAGTCCGTTCCCTACCGCCTGGGCTGAGCTGGATGATCTCAAATTTAACATGTATCGATCGAGCGTAGGGGATACCGAACGTTACAAACCGGGTCAGATCGGGCTGCACGACGGTCAGATGATGGTTGGCACAAAAGATAAGGATCTGATTCTACAGGAAGTGCAGATCCAGGGAAAGAGAAGGATGAGCGGCAGGGATTTTATGAACGGTTATAGCGGAACAGGCATTATTCACTAGTCAACGGCTAATCTTTCAAAAAGCTGTTGATTAATGCCGATATATTTAAGATATACCCCTCAATAAGGCTAAATACTATCCATTTAACTTAACTACCCATTTACTATGGAATTGAGTCCTTTTTTAGAAGCTGCAAAATCAGGAGACATTTCTGCTGTAAGGAAACACCTGAAAAGCGGTGCCGATATCAATGAAACAGCCAAAAATGGAGCCTCTGCTCTGGTCTATGCTGCTGAAAATGATAATATGGAAATCGTAAAGCTGCTTGTTGATAATGGTATTGATCCCAACCTTGCAACTTCAATGGGTGGAACAGCTTTAAACCGTGCCGCAGAGAATAACAATGTGGAAATGATGGAATACCTTCTTGATCAGGGCGCACAAGTAGGCGACCTGGCTCTTATTGTCGCTTCCAGAGAAGGAAATCTCAAAGCAGTAGAAGTGCTTCTTGAACATGGAGCGGATGTAAATGCAAAGCAGCGCTGGGGCCAGACAGCTTTGATGCAGGCTACAAGAGAAGGTCACTCACGGGTTGTGAAACATCTGTTGCAGAGCGGTGCGGATGTGAAATTGAAAGACAAAAATGGGGAAACTGCTCTTTCCATTGCCATCGATAATGATCAGATTGATATTGCCGGACAGCTAAAGAGATCCGGAGCTACAGTCGCCAAGACTAAGGCTTCAGCGCCCGTCGATAGCGATGACGAGGAAGATGAGGATGTTACCACTGATGAATTTGAGGATCTGCTTGACGAAGAGGAGATCCCGGAGGATGTAGATCTGGATGAAGATTAATTCCGGGTTGCAGAATCATGGGTAAAGGGAGACCGGATATAAGCAGGTCGGAGGAAGTGAATCTAAACTTATAAATGATTCTCCTAATCACCCAATTACCCAAACACTTCATCACCTAAAACAGTACCTTGAAAGCTTGCTAATCAGCAAATCTAATAGTAGCTTTGCTCCTTATTTTTGAACGATTTAGGCCGAGAAACAATTTTTTAATTAGTACGACTGAACGCAATTATTAACGCATACTAAGAGACTAAAGGGTAATATTTATGAGTAAAATTAAAGTTGGGATTAATGG
Organism: Halalkalibaculum roseum; assembly: GCF_011059145.1. Lineage (NCBI taxonomy): Bacteria > Pseudomonadati > Balneolota > Balneolia > Balneolales > Balneolaceae > Halalkalibaculum > Halalkalibaculum roseum. The sequence goes on from NZ_JAALLT010000001.1 coordinate 853,256, forward strand.
TTTTGGTAGAATCGGAAGACTGGTAGCCCGGTCCATTCTGGCATATCATGAAGATAGCATTGAGATAGTCGGTATTAACGACCTGACACCGGCAAAAACACTTGCTCACCTGTTTAAGCGAGATTCGGTTCATGGTACCTATGATGGGGACGTAAGTTCTTCTGAAAACAGCATCACTATCGATGGACATAAGATCCATGTTTCGTCAGAAAAGGATCCCGCGGATCTTGCCTGGGGAGATCTGGGAGCTCAGGTGGTTGTTGAGTCAACCGGCTTCTTCCGAACGAAGGAAGCGGCTTCCAAGCATATCCAAGCCGGTGCCGAAAAAGTTATTATCTCCGCCCCAGCACAAGGCGGTGATGTTAAAACCATTGTACTTGGTGTTAACGACGACGAAATTGATGACGACGTTCAAATTTATTCAAATGCCAGTTGTACAACGAACTGTCTTGCCCCTATGGCGAAGGTTCTGGATGATTCTTTTGGATTGGAAAAAGGATTTATCACTACCATTCATGCCTACACCAGCAGTCAGCAAATAGTGGATGGTCCGCATAAGGATCTGAGAAGGGCTCGTGCTGCTGCTTATAATATTGTACCGACAACAACAGGTGCAGCTAAAGCAGTAGGATTGGTACTGCCGCACCTGGATGGAAAACTTGACGGAAGTGCTGTTCGCGTACCTGTTCCCGACGGATCCCTTACGGACTTCACTGCCTTGGTAAACAAGGATGTAACCGACCAGCAGGTTCATGATGCCTTTAAAAAAGCGGCAAATGGACCCATGAAGGGAGTTCTTGAATATTCCGAAGAGGAACTGGTATCTACGGATATTCTTGGCAATCCGCACTCATGCATTTATGATAGCGGTTTTACCAAGACCGATGGAAAACTGGTGAAACTTCTAGGCTGGTATGATAACGAGGCAGGATATTCAGCTCGTACAGCTGACCTGATTACCCGAATCGTTTAGAACTAGCTGAAAAGAGGTTTAGTAAACTTCCAAAGTTTACTAAACCTTTTAATCGGGACGTAGCGCAGTCCGGTAGTCCCGCACAAGTGATCGGGGTGTAGCGCAGCCCGGTTAGCGCGCGTCGTTCGGGACGACGAGGTCGCTGGTTCGAATCCAGTCACCCCGACTATTGAGTAACCACTTAGCCACTAAGTGTATTAAGTGCCTTAGTGGTAAATAATTTTGATTATATGATAAACTGGAAACAAGTACAGCAATACGCCTCAAAAGGTAATCCGGAGCCGCCACGACGGGTTGAAAAGTCGGACGAAGAGTGGAAGAAAGAGCTTACCGACGAGCAATTTTACGTGACTCGCAAGCACGGCACCGAACGTCCGGGTACCGGTGAATACTGCGAGGCACATCAACCTGGACTCTACGCTTGTATCTGCTGCGAAACCGAACTCTTTGACTCTACCGATAAGTTTGAGTCCGGATCCGGATGGCCGAGTTTTACCGAACCGGTGAAGGATAATGTGATCAAATACGTAGAAGACCGCAGCCATGGTATGCACCGAATTGAAGTGCTCTGTAATGTCTGCGATGCTCATCTGGGTCACGTCTTTCCGGACGGGCCTCAACCTACCGGCTTGCGTTATTGTGTTAATTCTGCCTCTTTGAAACTGGTCGAGGAGAAGTCGAAAGCCTAGTGCAGATTTCTATGTATCTGCCGCAGCAGAGCGAAGGGAGGAGAGAAACATAATTGAATTAGCGTAAGGCGAGATAGCAATTCTCTGATCCGGAAAAATTTAGATTTTTTATAACTGCTCGATAGCTTTAGAGACAAATAGGGGAGCTATTTTTAAATTTATGCCATTTCTGGATCATTAACTACTATTTTGACCGGCCATTTAATCCGGAAGGTAGTACCCTTGTCGACTTCTGATTCAACTGATATACTTGCACCGCAGATTTCGCAAAGCTTTTTGACGATTAGCATTCCCAGACCGTAACTGCTCTCATTTTCAGTACCGCTTCGACCCCCATCGCTCTTTTCCTTGAATAACTGATTCAATTGTTCTTCAGACATACCAATGCCATTATCCTTCACCATCGTCATCACTATTCCACTCTCTTCAGCAGTCTTATTTGCCTTAAATCGACATGATATGGAAACCTTTCCGCCTCGTGGGGTAAATTTAATTGCGTTGGTAATGATATTGGAGAGTACCCGTATGCATTTCTTTCGGTCAATCTGAAGGTCAGGAATTTCTTCCTTAAAAGAGCACTTTAAACTGATATTCTTACTTTGCGCGGAAAATCGGAAGATTCGATCGATCTCTTCCAGCACATTGCTGATATCTGTCGGTTCCGGTTCATGTTTTAACTTCCCAAATTCGGCAAGTTCCACATCCAGCAAATCATTGATTAAATACTGTATTTGACCGGCACTTTCCTGTATGATCTGTGCAATTTCTGACAATTCCTCTTTGTTGATATCAGCTTCTTCCAGAAACTCGCCGGCGCCCATTATACCTGTTAGCGGACTGCGGATATCATGACCAACTACTTTGATCAGTTTGTTTTTGAAACTGTTCATTTGCTCAAGACTCTTTTCTCTTTTTCGCAGCTTGAGTCGGGCCATGACTTCACTTGCCAGTAGTTTCAGATCTTTGATATTCTGCTCAGTCAGGGATCTTGGTTGGTAATCCATGATACAAAGGCTGCCAATGGCGTGGCCATTATCAGATAATAACGGTACACCTGCATAATACCGCAACTTAGGTTCATTTTTCACATACGGCATATCTTGAAATCGCGGGTCCTTGCTCAGGTCTTTGATTTCAAAAAGTTCATCCTTCAGAATGGTATACTGACAGATACTTTGGGATCTGGGAGTAATATCTATGGTTATACCTGTGCAGGATTTTGTAAATTGGTTTTCGCTACTGATAAAGTTGATCATTGATATCGGTAAATCACAAAGCCGCGATGCAAGGTTTGTCAATGCATCAAATTCGTCTTCCGGCAAGGTATTTACGATATCGTAGCTCATTAATTCACTAACACGCTCCTCCTCAAATTCAGGTATAGGAGCCCGTGCAGTGACAGGGACGGCGTGTCCTTGTGCCATGGGAATAATAATTGTAGATGATTTTAGACTATTTGAGTATATGTTAATATTTTAGAGTTACTATCCAAAAAAAAATATAACGGTTCTAATATATCATCGGTGGAAGATCCTCTAGTACTACTGGTCGAAGATAGTCAGGCAATTTATAGGTTAGTGTCATATAAATTGAAAAAAAGCGGTTTTCGCTTTGAATACCGGGATAACGGAAAAGAGGGACTGGAAGCTGTTAAAGAACTCAAACCGGATCTGGTGGTGCTTGACGTCATGCTGCCCAGCATGAACGGTTTCGAAATTTTACGCCAGATACGAAGCGACGAGGAGTTAAAGGACACCAAGGTGATCATGCTCACCAGTAAAAATCGTGCAGAGGATTTGGAAAAAGGGTTTAGTCTTAAAGTGGATGACTATATGGACAAACCGTTCAAACCCACAGAGCTGGTGCTGCGGATTAACAAAGTTCTTAATTAGCATTGCATATCCCTCTAGCTATATACGTTAATTATTCCTCTGTTTTCACTTACCAGGTAACTCCTTTTGATTCGTCCGTGAAATTGCTCTGGATAATTACGGTGATTTTGGCAGCTCTTACACTGTTACTTTTTATTAGTTCCATCGTTGCACGGACCCGCCACTGGACGCATGAACAGCTGGTAAAAACCTACCAAAACAGGCATTTTCCGTTGATTTTGGAGTACCTGGATGGAGAACGGACAGAAGAAGAAATTGAAAATTCGTTTCGCGGAGAAGGGATTGAGTTTTCTGTTTTTGAAGATATCATTTTTGAGATGCTGGAGAACCTGGAGGGAGAGGATGCCCAAAAATTGCGACAACTTCTCTACCTTTCTCCGATTTTCAATTACCATTTTCAGCAGTTGAACTCTTCCGACAACGTCGAACTTATTAAGGCCTGCAATTATTTCAGTTATGTTAGGCTCGTTAACTATAAGGTCATAAAGAAACTGCAGGCTCTGTTGTCTTCTGAAAATAAGATGCTGGTCTTCTCGGCAGCTTCCGCACTAATGGCCAGTAAAGAAGTAGGGATCAGGAAGGAGGCACTACGCGTAGTTGCCGGAAAGGAACACTATTCACGCATGGCGCTGCTTGAAATGGTATATAATTTCCATGACAATGATGAGGAACAGTTGCAGGAGGAGGGAAGAGCTCTGCTCGATCTTATTGAAGATGAAAACATACCTCCGAAAAGTGCCGCAGTAATTATTGAAGGCGCATCTGAAATTGGTTATCAAAACCTGCTTTCCTTTTTGCTGGGGAAGCTCAATTCAACTGCTAAGAGATGGAGACATCCTGATGTTCTCAAAGCACTGATAAAAGCCCAGGGCGATTACTATAACTCCGAAGCACTTCCACTGATTAAGAAGTTTGTCGATCATACCGATTCCGATATCAGAAAATCTATTGCTTACGCACTTGGGAAGTTCGGTAATTCGGAAAGTCTGGAATTACTCTATAAACTTTTGCATGACAGTGTTTATGAGGTTAAGGTAGTGGCAGCCAAAAGTCTATATGAAAACGGCGAAGACGGACAGGCCTGGCTGCAGACCTCATATGAGGAGGAACACCTCAATATTAAATCGATTGTGAATACCCTTTAGCTGCTTCATTTTCACCCTATGCCGGATATATCTTTTTATATACAGGAATTTGTAAACCTGTTGGAGCCGTTCAACTGGTTTTTCATTTCGTATTTCCTGTTTGTCAATCTGATCTATATAGGTCTGGTCTGGGTTTCTTATTTTTATATTCAGTCGCAGCAGAACTACAGCCATGTTTATAAGCTCACCGGCCTGTTCCGATCCGAACTTTACAAGCCGGTCAGTATTCTTTCCCCGGCTTATAATGAGGAAGCCAATATTATTTCGTCGGTAGAAGCGCTGCTTCAGATAAAATTTCCCGATTTTGAAGTGATCGTAATCAATGATGGCAGCACGGACAGTACCCTCGAAAAGCTGAAAGACCATTTTGAACTCTATCCCATTGATAGACCCGCCAACCTGCCGATTGATCACAAGCCTATCCGCAATGTCTACAAATCTAACCGGTATACCGAACTGCTGGTCATCGATAAAGAGAACGGCAGGAAAGCGGATGCTTTGAATGCGGGGGTCAATATGAGTTCCAAAGAACTGATATGTGCCATTGATGCCGACTCTATTCTTGATCCGGATGTATTGATGAAGCTGTTGCGTGCCTTTGTTGAAAATGAAAATGTGGTTGCTGTTGGCGGTATTGTTCGGGTTGCAAACGGTTGCAAAATTGAGGACTACATTGTCAAGGAGGTGGGTATGCCCAAATCATTTCTGGGCAGAATACAGGCTGTGGAGTATCTCAGGGCTTTTCTGTTCGGTAGGGTAGGATGGGATTATTTCAATAGTCTGCTGATCATCTCGGGAGCCTTTGGAGTTTTTGACAGGGAGGCGGTATTGAAGGTTGGCGGCTACCTGCATGATACCGTGGGAGAAGACATGGAATTGGTCGTCAGGCTTCACAGGCACTTCAGAGAAGAAAAAGAGTCGTATAATATTCGTTTTCTGCCGGAGCCGGTTTGCTGGACTGAAGTGCCCACCGACTGGGAGGTACTGGGCAAGCAGCGGAATCGTTGGCAAAGAGGATTGGCTGACAGCCTGTGGCGTCACAGAAAAATGTTATTTAATCCGAGGTATGGTCGCCTGGGTCTGCTTGCCATGCCTTATTTTGTTTTTGTTGAGATGTTCGGACCTATCGTTGAGCTTTTAGGCTTTACCTACTTCTTCGCCATCCTTGCCCTGGGTAATCTAGATTCGACTTTCGTCCTGCTTTTCTTTACCGTGGCAGTTATGCTGGGGATGGTACTGTCGGTATCGGCTGTTCTGTGTGAAGAATTTACCTATCGCCGGTATTCCTCCATCAAAGATGTGGCCACTTTAACCCTGTATGCCTTTATTGAAAACATAGGGTACCGGCAGATTCACACCTGGTGGCGTTTCAAGGGACTCATAGATTTTTTCAAGGGCAAAAAGGAGTGGGGCGAGATGATTCGCAAAGGCTTTGCGGATGAGGCTACAGGGAGTGAGGAAAAGGAAAGCGCGGAAACTACCGAGAAGAGAAAAACTAATAAAGAAGAAAGTCCATCGCTGCTTCAGAAAATGAAGCCGCTTCGGTACTGGTCGGTTATAGCGTTGGTCACTTTTCTGCTTGGGTATCTGGTGGTGGAAGTTCTGACTGCTCATCAGTTACTTCCCGACTTTACGCAAATCTGGGATCAGATGATCTCGTAGCTGTGGGTAATTTTGGATCCTTTTTCCAAAGCCTTGGAAACCGAGCAGTATTTGTTCATGGAAAGATCTATGGCACGTTCTACTTTCTTTGGATCCAGATCACCGGTGAAAATAAATTTAAGGTGAATGGTTTCGAATTCTGAGTAGGTATCCTTCTTTTGTTTATCACCGTTGACTTCCACACGCAGATCCTTGAGGTCCTGCTTCTGCTTTTCCAGAATACCTATGATATCGATAGCACTGCAACCGCCGACTCCTGCCAGCAGAAGCTGCATAGGACTGAAACCTCCCTCTAATCCTCCGATTTGGGTATTACCATCCATCCGAATAAGTCCCCCTTCCTCGTTTTCAGCTTCCATGTGTAGATCTTTGTCCAGTTTTTGTACGGTAACTTTCATCTTCTAGATTAATTTATTTGGTATAATAATGGAGCTGAATTTAATAAAAGTTAGGGAAATGTGAGATGCGGAATGGGAAATGTGAAACGAGATGAACAAATCTTTCGGATTTCGGGAATTCGAATTTCGAATTTATATATCCTTCTCACTTCTCACTTCTCACTTTTGCCTATTCATTCCTAGCTACTGCCTTCTCCCTTCTCTATACTGTAAAGTTTCGCGGCCTTCTCAGCAGATACGAGAATACCTTTAATCATAGCAGAACTGAATCCCTGGTGCTCCATCTGGTTTAGTCCCGAGATGGTACATCCCCGCGGAGTCGTAACACGGTCGATTTCAAATTCAGGATGATTTTCCATATCGGACAACAGCGAGGCGGCACCTTTGGCGGTTTGGGCCGCAATCTGTAGGGCTTCGTGAGCATGGAATCCAATTTCTATTCCACCTTGGGAAGCGGCGCGTATAGCCCGCAAAAAGAAAGCAATACCGCAGGCTCCCAAGGCTGTAGCTGAAGTCATCAGTTCTTCGTGGATTAGCAGGGTCTGCCCGACCGTATCGAATATTTTCTTGGTAGCACTTACGGCTTTGTTTTGTTCCTCTTCGGAAGCGATACAAGTCATGGATTCCCGAATGGCAATAGCAGTATTCGGCATTGCCCGAACAATGGGTACGTCTTTTTGAACTTGATTTCTGATTCTTTGAATATCAACACCGGAGACTACCGATATCAGAATATGCCTGTTTTCGTCCAAATCGTTTTTAATTTCCTTGAGTAATGCATCTATTTGCCGGGGTTCAACTGCAATGAGAATGATATCTGCATTGTTAACTGCCCGGCCATTATCTGAATGAGTGTTAAACCCTTTTTCCGCAAAGGGTTCTAAAAGTTCCGTTTTCCTTCGAGTCAGAGTAATATTTCCGGCATTAAAATGATCAGATAGGGCCAGCCCGCTTGCAATGGCTGTTCCAATATTTCCCGCACCCAAAATGGCTATTTTTTGATTAGCTTGTGACATGATCGTTAAGGATTTAAGTAATTTTCTAGCCCAATTAGCCTTTTACAATATAGACTAAATGAAGCATTTTGAAAGCTGATGATATCGAGAACTTGGATTACTCAGCACTTCTTATAACTTAGATCTAACTTTTAACTAGAAACAGGACACTACGTGAGTAATCCCGAAAATAGATTTTCGCCTTATATCGGTGCAGCCGATGACCTCCCGCAACTGACGTTTAAAGCACTTGTTCTGGGTTTTCTCCTGGCAGCTATAATGGCAGGGGCCAATGCCTATCTTGGTTTAAAAGTGGGAATGACTGTCTCTGCGTCGATCCCTGCAGCGGTTATTTCTATGGCTCTGCTAAAGTTTTTTAAGGAGTCTAATATCCTCGAAAACAATATTGTTCAGACAGCTGCTTCAGCTGGCGAATCGCTTGCGGCGGGTGTCATATTTACGCTGCCGGCACTGATCTTATTAAATTACTGGAATGATTTTCCATTTATCGACACCATGAGCATCGCCATGTTCGGAGGGATATTGGGGGTCTTATTTACAATTCCCTTACGAAGAGCTCTCATCATTGAAACGGACCTGAAGTTTCCTGAAGGTGTCGCTACGGGAGAGGTGTTAAAAGCCGGAACGGAAGGTGGAAAAGGCGTCAAAATGATTGCTATAGCTGCATTGGCTGCCGGTCTGTATAAACTGTCTCAAACAGGTTTCAAGGTGTTCTCCAGTGTCCTCGGCGGTGCCAAAAAGGTAGGAGATTCCATTTTTGGGTATGGTACTGACTTGTCTGTTGCCTTATTGGCGGTAGGCTATATTGTCGGTTTAAATATAGCCGTGCTTGTTTTTGCCGGCGGACTAATTTCCTGGCTCTTTGGTATTCCTATTTACATGGCTCTGGCCGATCCTGCTGAGGTAGCTGCTATTATCGGGAACAGTGCAGGTTATGATGCAGCTCTGGAAATATGGAGTCAGAAAATACGGTATATGGGAGTTGGCTCTATGGTGGTGGGAGGTATATGGGCGCTAATATCTCTGGCTAAACCGCTGGTAGATGGCATAAAATCTTCGATGGATGCTATTAAGAAAAAAAATACGGGGGCTGGAAATGAGGTTTTAAGAACGGAAAAAGATATACCCATAAATTATGTGATGTATGGTGTCATCGCTTTGTCCATTCCCATTTTTATGGTCTTTGTGAGTGTAATTGATACACAGCATCTTCCGGTATCAAGCGGTTTGTACTGGACAACCATGGTCTTCGGTACGGTATTTTCCCTGGTTGCCGGTTTTTTGTTCTCATCCGTAGCCGGTTACATGGCCGGACTTGTGGGATCCTCCAACAACCCCATATCCGGAGTAACCATTGCCACGATTCTTGCAACCTCACTTCTGCTGCTTGCCATTCTGGGAAGTCAATTGAATTTCCAAATGGATACCGACCGTGCCACAGCTGCTGCAGCTGCTGCAATTATCGTAGGTGCTATGGTTGCCTGTGCTGCGGCCATTGCCGGTGATAATATGCAGGATTTAAAAGCAGGACAGTTGGTTGGGGCGACACCCTATAAACAGCAAATAATGCAGATAATCGGAGTAATAGCGGCGGCACTGGTTATTGCACCTATTCTCGGCTTGCTTTTTAATGCTTACGGTCTTGGAGGGGTTTTCCCAAGGGAAGGTATGGACCCGACCGAGATGCTCGCTGCACCGCAGGCTACGCTCATGCAATCGGTAGCTGAAGGGGTATTTGCAAGAGACCTGGAGTGGAATATGATTATTATCGGCTGTCTCATTGCCGTTGGCATTATCATTTTTGATAAAATATTGGAAGCGCGGGAGTCTGAATTCAGGGCACCCGTTCTGGCGGTAGCAGTAGGTATTTATCTGCCACTGGAACTTACGGTCCCGATTTTTGTGGGCGGGATGGTTGCCTGGCTTGCAACGCGCAACACCATGCGGCGCGCTGAAAGGGAGGGGAAAGATCCGGAAGCTGCTGCAACAAAAACAGAGCGTAACGGACTCCTGTTTTCTTCGGGACTCATTACCGGTGAGGCACTGGTCGGAATTATCCTGGCTATACCCTTCGCTTACTTTGAGTCGACCAGCGTATTGAACCTGGTGCCGGATACCTTTGGCCCTTATGCCAACTGGCTGGGTGCAATGGCTGCTGTCGGATTTGTAATCTGGCTCTACCGGGTTGCTATTAAAAGGTAAGAGTTTAATACGGCCGTATTACAAGGTTTTTCCGCAATTGTAATGTTGGGAACATTAATTCAAAATAAGTTCAGTGTCAGCATTTTTCACATATATTTCCAAGCGTGGATGATTGTAATAGTGTTGGTTTGATCTAAACAATAAATAGGAGTGAATATGAAAAAGCTTATCTATGTATTTGGTTTTCTTTTGATAACCGGATGCTCTGTCAATGAGCAAGCAAACAATGAACGACAAAGTGTTCCGGAAGCTGATTATACACTAACCAAAGACCAGACACATAACCGTTGGAGTAGCGCCATTGAACCGGTACTCACCGTACCCTCAGGTTCAGTCATACAGGTCGCTACCGAAGAAGCCTCAGACGGACAACTAAATATTAATTCCACCCTTGAAGATCTCAAAAATGTGAGTTTTGACCCCATCCATCCTCTTACCGGTCCGGTATATGTAGAAGATGCGCAGCCGGGGGATGTTCTGAAGGTCACGCTGCATAAGGTGGGAATGGGTGAGTGGGGATGGACCGCCATTGTTCCCGGTTTCGGCTTCCTTGCCGATGAGTTCGATGAGCCCTATCTGAAAACTTATGAACTGGGCAAAGATAAGAAGTCAGTTCAATTTTTAGAGGGTATCAACATACCTCTCAAGCCCTTCCCCGGGGTAATGGGCGTAGCGCCGGCTACCGACTCCATGCTCTCAACGATTCCACCCAGGGCAAATGGCGGCAATATGGATGATCCCGATATGACCGAAGGAACAGTCATATATTTTCCGGTATTCGTGGAAGGAGCCCTCTTTTCAATTGGGGATGCACATGCCGCCCAGGGAGCCGGAGAGGTTTGCGGCACTGCTATCGAGGCACCGATGAATATTGTTTATGAAGTTGAAGTCATTAAAGGGGGCAGGACGATTCAGGAACCGCAATATGAAACAGAAGAGTCTTTTGCCGTAACAGGCTTCGGAACTACAATTGATGAGGCAGCCCGTAAGGCCACACGCTATATGATTGATTACCTGGTTGAAGAGCATGGGATGGAACGGCAGGATGCCTACGCCCTTTGTTCTCTGGCCGGAGATCTCAAAATAGCCGAAGTGGTAGATGTACCTCACATGCTGGTCTCCATGCACATGCCGAAAGAAGTGCTGAGGGAATGAGTTATTGAGGGACTGATTTATTGATTTATTGAGGGTGGTATTAGTTGTTCTATTAGTAGCCCTAATCCCTAATCAGGACTTATTTTTCTGCAGCAGAGCGGTGGAAACAGGTAAGATATGAACAGAGCCAGGTTTCCAAATCTATTAACCGACTCCAACTCACCCACTCAACAACTCAGTAAATCAGTCCCTCAATCCCTCTCTAAATCAGTCCCTCAATAACTGCCTCACTCACCAAGGTGTTTGTGGTTTCCTTTCTTGTGGCGTTTTTTGAGCTTTTTAACCACTTTCTTAATTGAGACTTCCTTTTCGGCCATCAGCACCATCAGGTGGAATAATAGGTCAGCGACTTCTCCTACAAGTTTTTTCTTTTTATTGTTTTTGGATTCGATGACGGTTTCTACGGCTTCTTCACCTACTTTTTGGGCTATCTTATCAATGCCTTTATTGAAAAGGTAGGTGGTATAGGAACCGTCGGGCATCTCTTCCTTGCGGTCGTAAATTAGCTCTTCCAGATCCAGCAGGAAGTCCAGTTTATGCTTCTTGGGTTTAAACTTTTTTTCATGGAAGCAGGTTTTTTTGCCGGTATGACAGGTTGGTCCGTTAGGTTTGGCGAGCACCAGCAGGGTGTCGTTGTCGCAATCGGCCTGCATGTCAATCAACTCAAGTGTATTGCCTGAGGTTTCCCCCTTGGTCCATAGACGTCCCTTGCTTCTACTGAAAAAGGTTACAAGTTCATCTTCCAGGGTCTGCTTTACAGCATCCTCATTCATATACCCCAGCATGAGCACTCGGTAGGTTTTAGCATCCTGTACAATCGCAGGTATTAGACCTTCGCCTTTTTCAAAATCTAATTTTTCTATATCCATGTGTTTGATAAAATAAGTTCTGATTCAGTTATGATTTTGGAAACGAACCGGAATCGAATGATCCTTAAAACTTTTTTTGAGCTTCTTAATCTCAACTTCCTGGAAGTGAAATATACTTGCTGCTAGAACGGCATCGGCACCTCCTTCTTTCACGGCCTCAATACAGTGCTCAATATTGCCTGCTCCGCCGCTTGCGATAACCGGAATATGTACACGGTCGTTTACTTTTTTGAGCAGTTCGATATCAAATCCCTCTTTGGTACCATCCCGATCCATACTGGTGAGCAGGATCTCCCCGGCACCTCGCTGCTCGACTTCCGAAATCCATTCCAGTGCGTCTTTCCCGGTATCTTCGGTGCCTCCTTTTATAAAGACCGACCAGCTATCGCCGAACCTTTTGGCATCAACGGCAGCCACAATACACTGTGAACCGAAAGCTTCGGAGGCTCGATTGATAAGTTCAGGGTCATTAACAATGGCACTGTTGAGCGAGACTTTATCAGCACCGGCGTGCAGCAGATCCTCAATTTCATCTACTTTTTTTATGCCCCCGCCGACAGTAAAAGGAATATTGATTTCACGAGCTATGCGCTTGACCAGATCTACCAGGGTTTTGCGTTTCTCCTTTGTAGCTGTAATGTCAAGGAAAACCAGCTCGTCGGCGCCTTCATCGGAGTAACGCGTAGCCAGTTCAACCGGGTCACCGGCATCCCTGAGATCCTCAAAGTTAACTCCCTTGACTGTTCTCCCGTCTTTAATGTCGAGGCAAGGAATGATTCGTTTTGCTAGCATTCAGTTAGATATTTAAATGGGAAGTAGAAAACCCAATTACTTTCAAAATTTATGAGTACTAAAATAAGAATTGTATTCCATCAATTTAAAAGAGATATAAATTACCGGCAGGTATTTATGATGCTCCTGTTTAACCTTAATTTTAGTTGTTCTCGTTAAGCAAAAAGCCACTGAGGTGTTTGCTATGAAAAATACCAAACCTCTTGAATGTCCAATATGCGGAGCTACAGCTACAGAATCCTGTCACAGAGAACCACCGAAAGAAGACTGTATCAGGGAAGATAATTAGTTAAAACTTACACAAAATTCCTCATGCCGGGCCGCGGGTAATTACCTGCGGCCCTTTTTATGGATGACTTCTAACATCCAATGTCTTATATATACAGAGAAACATTGGGTTTTTTTTATAATTCCGGTACTTATACCACTGATTAAGAAAATATTGATATGGCGAATCAAAAGGTTTTAAAAAAGACAGGACGCGCAGGTTCCAGTTTACTGCTTTGGATTATGGAAATGGGATTTAAAATTCTGGCCCCCATAGCAGCTGCCATAAGTCTGGGTGATCAGGGAGGCTTTTTGTCTAAGATTGGGTCCGGATTGGGTTCGCTTCCTGAAAAGATTAGGGAGCTGCTGAGAACATTGAATAACACGGATTATGTAACCGGTATTATTAATGATTATAACTCGCTTACTGCATCCGCTTTCAATGAGAAGTACGGCGGGGATGCCATTAATAATGTTATGCAGTATTTAAATGAAGGAGTAACCTACCTCCAAAATGTATATCAGAACATAACAGCAGAACCGGTTAGTACGGTTCTTGCAGCTCTTTTGGTTTTTATGCTGCTCTACCTTTTTAGTCGCTTGATGCGTTTTATTCGTCAAAGAGGACAGGGATCAGTCATTGATAAAATGGAGCGTAGGGCAGGCGAAAAAATCTTTTCTTCTTCTAACATGTAATCTTAAAACTATCCTTTAACATATTTTAAGTATTAAAAATATGTAACATTTGCCTTCCCAATAGGTCTTAGTTAATACCAACTGAATTCATCAGAAGTATCATAGCATCATTTACAGACTGAATATTCACCTATAATTAACGCAATTTATTATGACGGTCATTAACTGGGAACGAATCGGAAAAGTAGCCGGCAAAGGGTTTTTGTTTTTTTTAGAGTACTGTATTAAGATTTCGGCATTTGTGGTAACCGGGGTAGTATTAGTAACCAATGGTAGTTTCGGAGCAAAACTGGGTTCAGGTTTCAGTTCTATCTCCCCGACACTGCGCGGATTATTTGAGAAGGCCGGGGAACTCTCCGGCATTGCTGCTATGATCCATGATTATAATGTGATGAGTATTAATGCATTCAAAGCCAAACACGGGGTGGATGCCGTCAACAGTGTGTTTGCTTATCTGGATGGAGGCATTGTTTATATTCAAACTGTAATGAGCAACCTTTCCAGCCAGCCTATTTCCACCTTTTTTGCTGCTTTACTTTCTTTCGGATTATTATTTTCCATAAGCCTGGTACTTCGGTTTGCACGACAGAAAGGGCAGGGGTCGTATTTTAACAGGCTGGAACGACGCTTAAGCGAACGAATCTACTCTAGCTCCAGAAAAATGACCACTCCTGCCTCTGAGGCAAAGACAAATAGTTCAAGCATTAGCAGTACAGGCAGTACAAAGACGAAATCAAAAACTGCTTCCAGATCTCGATTCGGATCAAAATTCTCTTCAGGTTCCAGTGCCGGTTCGACCTCCGGTGTTAAAACCGGTTCCGGACTCAGTAGTCAATTGAATGGCAATGGGAACGGCAGTTCTGTCGCAGCTTCCAACCAAAGTAAAAGCCCAAACAGAAGAAAGCCGCAACCTCAAAAGTCTCATTCTTTTCAAAAGGCTCAAAAGACTAATAAACACCTTGAGAATTATATAAAGAGTGTTCAAAACGGAGGATAGAATCTGTCAGTCACGCTTACTATTAGTTTGAATTCTATATTTAAACTGTTCCGCGAATATTCGTAGATTCAGCACTTCAGATATACAAACTAAATTAGATATTCGCGAGAAGCGTGATGCAGTCAAAAGAAGAGATATTCAATAGGGTAGAAGAGCAGATCAAACAAAATGGATTCTCCATCATTGATCAGGATCATGACCGACCATGGGGAGGTTTTTTTGTAATTGATGAAAGTGAGGCTCCGGAATTTACCAAAACATATTTCAATGATATTTCCGCTGATGAGCTGAAGATTTCAGGTAAATTAAGTCCCAAGATCCTGGTAGTACAGCCAGGGAAGCGACTCTCCTGGCAATATCATCATCGCCGGGCTGAAATATGGGAGGTGCTTTCGGGTCCCGTCGGGGTTATCAAAAGCGATACGGACGAAGAAGGTCCGCTGAAAACCTATGAAGAGGGCGACTCGATCAGGTTGAAACAGGGTGAACGGCACAGGCTGGTTGGTCTGAATGACTGGGGCGTCTTGGCCGAGATCTGGCAGCACACCGATGCGGATCATCCCTCAGATGAGGAGGACATTGTTCGTGTTCAGGACGACTTCGGCCGTTAGTATCTCAAGTCCCATGCAATCTGATGGGTCATAACTGTCGATTTTTATTACGCAGGAGAATGAATGTCAGCCATCTGCTGCAAGGACAAGCGGTCTTCGTAATAGGCCCGTCCGACGACTACTCCATAAAGATTCAAAGCATTCAACTCTTTTAGATCATTGGCGTTGCTTACACCTCCCGACGCGATGAAGTCTAAGTCTGGGAATTGCGCCTGCAGGTTCTGATACAGTTTAAGATTCGGACCTGAGAGCATGCCGTCTCTGGCAATATCAGTGCTGAGCACGGTCTTAAGTCCGTGCTCTATCATCGGTTTAAGGAAACTGTCGATTGACTGGTCGGATGTTTCCATCCAGCCGCCATAGGCTACTTGTCCTTCTTTGAGATCCATTCCCAAAACGGCGCGCTCACCATAGGTTTCAATCAACCTGTACCAATCTTTACTATTCTTTACCGCCATAGAACTGCAAATAACACGCTCAATGCCCTGATCCAACAATTTTTTACCGTCTTCATAAGTACGAATGCCACCGCCTGTCTGAATGCGCAGCCCGGTTTCTGACATAATCTGTTTTATGACCTCCTGGTTTACAAAGGAACCTTCTTTCGCTCCATTCAGATCAACCACATGAATATAACTGAAACCGGCCTCTTTAAAGGTGCGGGCTTCTGCTACCGGATCTTCGTTGTAAACAGTAACTTTGTTATAATCTCCTTTTTGGAGGCGAACGACTTTGCCATCAAGGAGGTCAATCGCAGGAATTACGAGCATGATTGGATATTCAGGATTAATAAGAAACAGTGCTGAAAGTAAGGATTTCAGGTAACAGTAGATAGTGATCAATGTGTCTGGTAATCAAATTCTCAGTGTCCCTCTGAGCTTCTCTGTGCCACTCTGTGGTACAACCTGATTCTAACTGTTAATACGAATACTTCAATCTGAAAAAGAAAAGATTGGGCGTGTCAACGGCTTCACGGAATACTGAGCCTTTCAAAAGCTGGGATAACAGTAGAAAGTCCAGGTTCTCCGTCAACGACACGTTGATTTGGGGAATGATAATGAAGATCGTCCGGTCGAAACTCCCGAGCAGGCTCATATTCCCGCTCACCAGGGGATGTATCTGGTAGGATCCGTTCAGCAGGTAACCCGAGGTAGCAATAAACAGGTTGTCCGCGGAGGGAGGTCGTACCAGCCGGTCTAAAGGATTCAGGCTTCGGTTATAGCCTCCGTTGTACAGAAGTTCTGTCTGAAGATAAATTCCGTTATTCAACATATAGTCAAATCCCGCAGTTGCCGTGATATGTCCTCGCTCTTCAAAAAAGTTGTCTTCCGGGTGGAAGTAGGTAAACTCTCCCTTGAAGCCGGCATCCTCCAGGTATCCGGCCCAACCTGTACCGAGAGCAATGTAATCCAGATAATGTCCACCGATGAATTGTACATCATAGCTTCCCAAACTGGTTCTAACGATTCCTCCAACCACACTCTCGTCCCAGCTATTACCGACACGAATACCCGCTTCAACTGACGAGGCATAGCTCCAGTTATACTGGGCAAGCAGTGCATCTACTCCGGGTCGCTCTTCATAGTCAAAATCCAGGAAAGCGTAATTGTTGAACAGGTCATTGGGATTCCACACAAACGTTCTTCCCCAGTTTACACGCTGCCTTCCGGCATGTACCTCCCAGGGGCCGTTTATGTAGCTGGCGTGAAACCGGTCAATATTTGACTGCAGGATAGAGTATTCGGTGTCGAACCAGACCCAGGTCAGATCCAGATAGTTGGGGTCGCGCTCGTAAAATTCCTCGACACCAGGTGTGTTTTTAATAGAATATCCCGATATCAGTCGATTGCGGATATCAGCCCGAAACTCAATATGTTCGGTCAGTTTCCAGTCGCTTTCCAGCCGGTGATGCAGGATGTTATCATAGCGAATTTCTGTGAAATCATTGCCTGCCGCAATCTGTCCCAGTTCTTTGACGTAACCGCCCAGATCAATATTAAAGTTACCGTTATCCTGGGCGTGAAGAGGAGAGCTAATAATGAGTATACCGGCCGCTACCAGAAATAGAAATCGCAGGTTGTTACACAGAGGTTCACGGGGGGTCACTCTGTGACACTCTGGGTTCACTCTGTGCAACTCTGTGTAATAACTTCTCATTATCACTCTCGAGTTTCGTCTTTATCAATCTTGCCGTCCACCAGGGTGACCACCCTGCGCGCTCGGTCTATAACGCGCTGGTCATGTGTGGAAAAGACAAAAGTCATCTCTTCTTTCTCATTGAGTTCCGCCATCATATCCAGAAGATCGGTGCTGGAAACTGAATCGAGGTTGGCCGTAGGCTCATCCGCCAATACAAAATCGGGAGTGGAAGAGAGTGCACGAGCCACGGCAACACGCTGCTGCTGTCCCCCGGATAACTCCGATGGGCGCTTATTGATTTTATCCCCCAGTCCTACTTCTTCAAGCAGAGCCTTGCTTTTATCGTGGCACACTTTCGATGGACGTCCCTGCATCTGCATGATAAATGCCACATTCTCAATAGCTGTCAATACCGGAATCAGGTTATAGGCCTGGAATACGAACCCGATGTGTTGAAGCCGAAATTTTATCAGCTCGCTGTCGGAGAGTGTGCTCAGGTCGGTGCCTTTCACAATGGCAGTTCCTTCAGTCGGCTCATCAAGGCCTCCGATGATATTAAGCAGAGTCGTTTTTCCTGATCCCGAGGGTCCCACAATAGCGGTAAATTCTCCTTTCTCAATTTTCAAATCCACACCATTGAGTGCATGGACAGGCACTTTGTCAGGATTGTATGTTTTTTTGAGACCTTTGGTTTCTATGACAGCCATAATCAGCGTTTAAATTTTTCGTATTGCTTCCACAGGTTTCAGTTTCAATGTTTTCCAGGCAGGATATAGTGCTGACAGGAGTGCCGCTCCGGCTATTAGCAGGGTAATATTCAGGTAATAGGTACTGCTCAGCTCGGGATATATCACTGTATCGAGTCCATATGCATTCAGCCCTTGAGAGAAGGCACTGAGATCAATTCCATAATTGCCAAAAGCCATGACTGTTAACCAGCTTAAGAATAGTCCGACCGGGGTTCCTGCCATGGTCAGGAAAAAGGTTTCGCATAAAATCATGGTGAAAAGCCTGGCTTTGTTCATTCCAACTGCCATCAGCATGCCGAGTTCTTTGGTGCGCTCCAAGACCGCCATCAGCATGGTATTGACAATACTGAAGACCAGAGCCATGATGATAATGATCATAACTATGTAAAGGGAGATATCCATTGAGTTGAATACATACTCCAGCTCGGGTGCCACTTCACCCCATCCGGCAATCTTGAGGTCGGGATGGTTCTCCTGTAAGGTATTGGCCCTGAGACTTGCTTTACTGAAATCGTCTATTTTGAGAGTAATTTTATGAATCAACTGCGGCTCTCCCAGCAGCCTGTTAAGGTCTTTCCTGAGTACATAAACATTGCCTTTATCGTAATTCTCGTTGAAGGAGTCGAAGATGCCGGCAATGCGAAAGGCACCGGCAGTAATATTACCTTCCACGTCTTGAAAACTGACCACCATTTTCGATCGCAGTTCAAGTTCCAGACGATTAGCCAGAGCCCGGCCGATGACAATGGGATTCCTGCTGATATTTCCCAGAAGCTCTCCTTCCACTAAGTGGCTGGTAATGGGATGGACCGAAACACCGGCAGTATCAATACCGTGAATGGTAACACCGTAACTATTGGCAGCACTTTGGGCTAGACCGGTAGCCAGGCTTTCGTATTGAATCCCCGTGATGTAATCTTCATTTTCGAGTCTGCCGAGAAGAGTTTCAGCATTATCTATTTCATAACGCGGGTTGAATTGATCCTGAAATTCCGGATTGGTGATTTGAACATGGCCAATCATCAGGTCCAGCTGGTTTTGCAGGTAACTCTGGGTAATACTGTTGAAAAAAGCAGAAATGAAGACTCCGGCCCAGATACCGAGCAGTACAGCAATGATGACCACAGCACTTCTGGTGGGATTTCTCCAGATGTTCTTCCAGCCAAGCGATATGATTCTCCAGATCATCATCAGGATTTCATTGCTTTTACGGGATTCAGCCTAGACGCTTTGATTATTGGATAAATGCTAAAAATGAGGGTAATGATAAAAACCGTGATTGCCTGATTCGTGAATATTTCCGGTGAAACGGAAAACTGAAGCATAGGAGACATGTTATATTGTTCTGCCGCCGAAGCCATGGCACCGGAAAGATCAATGGGATTTACATTGAAATACCATGCTACAGGTATGCTCAGCAGTATACCCAGAAAGGTACCCATAAGACTTAGAATGATGACCTCCAGGGAGAGTATTTTTGCAATCGTTTTCCTTGGTGTACCTACAGAGAGCATCACTCCGAACTCATAATACCGTTCGGCAATCATCATAAGTACGGTTCCCAGTACCCCAAAACCTACAATCATGTACAATATCAGGATGATGATGATCCCACTGCCGCGGTCAACTTGAATGGCTTGTTTCAGTTCCGGCATGAGCTCAGGCCATCCTAATACTTCGTAATGTTCACCTGATAAATCCTGCTTGAGTGCTTCGACGGTAGGTTCAAGTTCATCCGGACTGCTGATATTCAGAGCCAGAGAGGTCAAACGGTTATCGGCTGAGAATAAATACTGAGCAGTTTCGAGGGGCAGGTAGACCAGGCTCTTGTTCATTTCCGGATTCGGGAAAGAGACAGTTCCTTTGATATGGTAGAGTCCCGTAGCATTCATGCCATGATAGCCCTGTCCGATTACTACCAGGCTGTCACCGATACGAGCGTTTAAACGTTTCAATAGATCTTTACCAACAATGGCAGCCTGTTCGTTGTTAGAATCAAAATAATTACCTGTCTCCAGATTTTTGACAGGATTGCTGAGCTGTTTTTCGGCATCAATGTCTATGCCCATGATCATCACAGGTCGGCTCTGTTCGGAAGTCGCTGCCAGAGCATAGGAATCAATTCGAGGTACTACCGAGCTTACAGCGGGCTGGCTGATTACAATATTTCGCAGTGTATCGCTCATTGCAAAGCTGTTATCCAGGGTAGGATTATCCTGGTAGCCATTCTGGTGGATCTGTATATAACCGGAAAAAATGCCCACTGTATTCTCGAGCATATTATCGTACTGCCCCTCCTGGGTGGAACGGGTGATGGCTGACAAAAACACCGCTACAACAATAGAGAGCGTGGTAATAATCGTCCTCCGCCTATTCCGCCAAATATTACGCCAAGCCAGTTTGAATATTAACATTTACCAGTAATCAGTGGATATCAGTTAAATCGGTGTCATCCGAGTTCTATTGTACGCGTTTCATATTCCGGATACTAAAATAGTTTTCCGAAATATCGATATTGAAATCAATATCCCGATAGTGCAGCACCGTTTTATGACCCTCCTTATCCAGGGGAATCATCTCCATCATCGTAGGTATGGTACGACCACCGATCTCTTTTATCTCCGATCCCTCCATGACTTTAATCAATTCCATATCTTCGTCATAGAACTCGGTCCGCAACTGCAAATATTCATCCTTGGTAATAAAACTGACCACCTTGCCCCATACTACCGGGGCTTGGGGTTTCGGAATCATCTCAATTTTATACGCCTCGTATCCGCTGAGTGTGCTATCCCCGACTAGGGTGTGGTTATAGTCGGTCACTATAGATGACTCTTCCACCAGGTCATTATTAGAAAAATCGGACCCCATCCAGGACTGACTCATCATGGATGGCGGCATCTTAATGGTTCGATTGATATCCGGCAGCCAGTTCCATATTTCATTGCCTCTTTTCAGATAGGCCGTGCCCTCGTCCCGCGCAGGAGCGGTTACCAGGATCAGGCTGTAGTCCATCCCAAGTGACCAGGCTTTCATGGAGATACTTCTTTCCCATGTCGGACGAATAATTTCCATTGTAAATTCAGCCTGGGAGCTTTCCCCTCTCATTTTCTCATCGGCGCGGCGAACAATTTCTGTGGCATCCTGTGCCTGAACAGTTATTATGCCTGTGAATATCAACAAACAGAGTGCTACTGTTTTTCTATATTTTTGATCCATAGTCATTCATCACTTTTTCTTTCATCTTTGCAAAGGGATAGTCTTTTCCCAGTGTGAGATACCCCAGGGTTATACCATCCAGTTTGGCGGCGAGGTAGTAAGCTTCCAATTTTGGGTTGTCGTAACCCAGGTCTTCAAAAAGGGGAGCTAAAATTCGAATCTGACGCTCGTTATAGGCGTCAATGGAAGACTTCAGTTTTTCTACGGCATCGGGCTGAAGGGCAAGTGAAACCATCAGCCTCACGACTTCGGTGGCATGTTCGATATAGCTGAAAATCATATGCAGCATTTTTCGCAGGCGCTCAGAAGAGGAAAGGTCTTCGGGAAAGTTTAAAGCTTCTTTACCCACCTCGGTGAGATCATTGAAGATTGCATGCAGGATATCATCCTTGCCATCAAAATAGTGGTAAATCAGTCCCTTGGATATGCCGGCTTTTTCAGCTATGGAGCGAACACTGGTTTGGGCAAAGCCTTTGGCCGCAAAAAGTTCAAATGCGGCATTTCTTATTTGCCGTCGTGTCTGCTGCCTGATTTCTTCATTCTTTGTGGGCGATCTTGGACACATGACAGACCATTGACTGAACGTTCAGTCAAAATTTAGATGGAAATAATTTCAAAGTCAACGGATGTTTTAAAATAAATTACCGAAGTACTTTTTAGAGAGGGTAAAGCAGGGCTTAATGGGTTAAAGAGCAGATTTCTTCACTTTGGATGCTCTGCCATGAACATGTTCCAGGAAGTTTTGAAGCAGAAGGGAACCTGTGGTGCCCGATTTCTCAGGGTGAAACTGTACGCCCAGGACATTGTCTTTACCCACAACCGCAGAAAAGTCGTTGATATAGTTGCAGGAGGCCAGTGAATATTCGTTAACCGGGGCATAAAAACTGTGTACGTAATAGAAATACTGGCTATTGCTTATACCATTAAGAAGGGGGCAATCGACAGTATCAGTAAAGGTATTCCAGCCCATATGAGGCACTTTACCTTTGCTTTCGTCAAATTTCTTTAGTTTACCGGGTATGATGCCCAACCCTTTAGTGTCCCCTTCCTCAGAACTCTCAAAAAGTAATTGCATCCCCAGGCAGATGCCCAGAACAGGTTTGTCAGTCTCTTTCAGAAAGCGATCAAGGCCCCGCCTTTTAAGCGACTTCATAGCCGGAACAGCATGCCCTACGCCCGGAAAAATAACGGCATCCGAAAGCTCTAACTCTTGCGGGTCATTGGATATGATGTAAGGTTCATCAAGTCTGTCCAGCGCGTTGGAAACGGATGCAAGGTTTCCGGCGTCGTAGTTAATAATTGCAATCATATTAAAGCAGGTCTTTGGTGCTAGGTAGTATGTTCAAATTGCGTTCGCTTCTGCTGACTGCTGCCCGCAGACAACGTGCAAAAGCTTTAAAACAAGCTTCTATCTTATGGTGGTCATTCGATCCTTCAAAAGACACGTGCAGGGTAGTCTTCATATTGATCGCCAGGGAATAAAAAAAGTGTTCCGTCATTTCAGTCGGGAAATCCCCAACCATATCACGATCGAAATCCCCGTTAAATACCAGATAAGGCCTTCCTGATAAATCCAGAGCGACCTCGCATTTGGTTTCGTCCATGGGCAACACAAATGAATAACGTTGAATTCCAACTTTTTCACCTAAAGCTTTAAGTATGGTTTCTCCCAGGGTGATGGCGATATCTTCAATGGTATGGTGCTCGTCGATTTCCAGGTCACCTTTACAAGTAATTTCCAGGTCAACCAGGCCGTGTCGGGCAATTTGCTCAAGCATATGGTCAAAAAAGCCGAGACCGGTATCAATATTCGACTTGCCGGTTCCGTCGAGATCCACGGTAACGCTGATCTGCGTTTCGGAGGTATTGCGGGTAAGGGTTGCCTTGCGACGTGGAAAGCAGATTAGGTTGCTGAGCTCTATCCAGTTTTCCGCCTCGGCTGCTTTTTGTTCCTTGCCGTAGGCTATCAGTCTCTCATCCTCAAGTTGTACGGTTAGATCGATTTCTTTTGTTGAAAAAGTTCCGCCGGATATTTGTTCGTTGTTCAGTAAAGTCCGCTGTTGCTCCGTCAGCTGAGCACTATCGAAGGTAATACCGTGGCCAAGCTCCTGTAGGTGTTTGAGTCCGTATAAAGCTCCCTCTCTTAACAGTTTGTCATCTGAAGATTTTAGTGCTTCCGTCTCAATACGGATGTTCATTATACCAATTCTTTTAGTGTGTTGATCAATTGTTCATTTTCATCAGGTGTGCCCACGGTAATACGCAGACAGTTTTCACAAAGAGGTTCATCCCCTCTATAGCGGACAATGATCTCTTTATCAGCCAGCTCTTTGTACAACTTAATGGCATTATCAAATTTAACCAGCAAAAAGTTCGCGTCACTGGGATAAATTTTTCTAACACCCGGTACATCCTGGAGCTTCCGGCGTAATTTTTCACGTTCTTCAACCAATTTTTCTATATGAAAAGAGATGGTATCCCGGTGATCGAAAGCTTCCAGTGCATATTTACTGGTGAGTGCATTGACATTATAGGGTGCCTTGACCTTCATCATGAATCGGTTAATTTCTTCTGAGGACAGTGCAATGCCCATGCGAACCCCGGCCATACCGAATGATTTCGACAGAGTTTGCAAAACTACCAAATTGGGATTGTTTTCAATGAGATTGGCACGGCTTTCACGTTCACTGAAATCTATATAAGCCTCATCGATGACCACAATTCCGGGGAATCTGTCAATAAGTACTTCGATACGTTCCTGTTCAAATTCATTGCCGGTGGGATTATTTGGAGAACAGAGAAAGAGCATTTTGGTTTGTTCATCCACTGCCTCAAGTATTTCATCCACTTTTGGCTGAAAAGAAGAGTCCAGATTCACCTTTTTCACCGAAACATCATGGATGCCTGCTGATACTTTGTACATGCCGTAGGTAGGCGGGGTGATGATGACGTTATCGGTTCTCGGCTCGCAGAAAATACGGTAAAGCAAATCGATTGCTTCATCGCTGCCTACGCCCACAAATACATTTTCGGGACTAAGGTTGCGAAGATTCGCGATTCTTTTCCTGAGTTCAAGCTGGTAGGGTGAGGGGTAGCGATGCAATCCTTCGGCTTTCTGATATGGAGCACCCATACTGTTTTCGTTGGCATCAAGCAGTAATCCGCTGTCATAGTCATCACGGGCACTGCGATAGGGTTTCAGTTTCCGAATATTGGGACGAACCAGGCTTTCAATACTGATTTCCGGCTTCATGGATACGTTTTATAGATAAATTTTAAATGTGTTAATAAAATTGTCTCCTTTCTTCCATCCCCCGTAATCACACCCTGAACGGGCGCGGATTTGGCCTTGGCCAAATCCAGGGGATGGCAATTCGACTGATATTCTTATAACAATTTATATTTTAAATCACTCTTCCAGTCGCAGGGACACCGCTCTTCTGTGTCCTTCAAGTTCTTCCAGCTGAGCCAGCCTTTCAACGGAAGATGCAATATTCTTTAATCCTTCTTTCGAAAGATGCTGCATGGTAATGTATTTACAGAACGAATCAACGGAAACACCGCTGTACATTCGGGCATAACCGTAAGTAGGCAATGTGTGATTGGTTCCCGAGGCGTAGTCGCCGGCACTTTCCGGTGACCATTTCCCGAGAAATACGGAACCGGCACTGTAAATTTCATCCACGTGAGATTCAGCGCTTTCACACTGTATAATAAGGTGTTCAGGTGCAAACCTGTTTGAAAAATTAAAAGCTTGTTCCAAGGATTCTACTTCAATGCTAAAGCTATGGTTCAGGGCCTTCTCAGCCATTTTTTTTCGGGGGAGTTGCTCCAGCTGTTTGTCCAGTTCTTGCTTACATTGGTCCCAATCAAAGCCTTTGGTTGCCAGCAAAACAACTTGACTGTCAGAGCCGTGTTCAGCTTGTGACAATAAGTCGGCGGCCACATATACGGGTTCGGCATAATCATCGGCGATGACTAATACCTCGGAAGGGCCGGCCGGCATGTCAATAGCAACCTGGGCTTCACTGTTCTGCAACTGCATCTTGGCAGCTGTCACGTACTGATTGCCCGGGCCAAAAATTTTATTAACTTTGGGAACCGACTCCGTCCCGAAAGCCATGGCCGCAATAGCCTGTGCACCTCCTGACTGTAAAATTACCGAGGCACCTATCTTTTTTGCAATATAGGTCAACTCATCGGCTACCAGGTTGTCTTTGCCGGGAGGAGTGGCAATGACGATTTCCCGGCATCCCGCGAGTGCCGCGGGGATTCCAAGCATCATCAGAGTGGAAGGAAGCATTGCTGTACCGCCTGGAACATAGAGTCCCACACGTTCTATAGGGCGTGTTACCCGCATGCATCGAACACCGGGCATAGTCTCTACCTCCATGGCATTAGGGAGCTGTGCCTTGTGGAAGCGATAGATATTTTTAAAAGCAGTGTCAATCGCCTCCTTAATTTCATCATTCAGGACCGGCGCTTCATCTTCCGGGCTTAAAGTCAGCGGTTCGGGAGCCGCTCCATCGAATTTCCGGGTATACCTGCTTACGGCTTTATCTCCTTCGCTGCGAACATCGTCGATGATTGGATTTACGACTTCAAAGATGTCATCGAAATGCATCTTCGGACGCTTGCAAAGCTTAGCGATCTCTTTTTCCGTTAATTCACTGTAAACATATCTTTTCATCGTTTCTCAAATATTAATCCATAATAAATAGATGACAATAACACAGAGTTACACAGAGACTCTTTGACATAGTTATTTTATATACCTTAAACTATCATGCTTTCAATAGGGAGAATAACAATACCGCTTGCGCCGGCTGATTTCAGCTGTTCCATTACTTCCCAAAACTCGTCGATCGGTATCACGGTATGAATAGCCACCATGTTTTTCTCAGCCAGGGGCATTACTGTCGGACTTTTGAGAGATGGGATGATATCCTTGATTTCATCAACATTCTCTTCTGAGGCATTCATCATTATATACCTGCTTCTTCCTGCCTGCTGATGTCCGTCAATACGTACCAGGAATTTTTCAATAAGTTTTTTCTTACCCGGCGAAAGATCTTTGTTGGTCCTAATAAGTTCGGTTTCGGATTCGAAAATAGTCTCAATCTCTTCCAGTCCATTTGCCCGTAGGGTATTTCCGGTGGATACCAAGTCGCAAACCGCATCGGCCACTTCCAGGCGTGGTGCGATTTCCACGGCCCCGGATATAGTCACAACTTTTGATGAGATACCTTTACCCTCAAGATATTTACGGGTAAGATTCGGATAACTGGTGGCAATGGTTTTCCCTTCAAAGTCTGATACGGTTTTAATAATACCGTCCTTTTTAGCTGCCAGAGAGAGTCGGCACATACCATATTCCAATCCGCGAAGAGTGGTTACATCAGCGCCCATCTCGGCAGTGACATTTGCACCTACAAAGCCGAGATCGCAGACACCATCCTGAACATATTCAGGAATATCGTCGTCCCGAATCAGGAGCAATTCCACATCAAAGTTACGGCATTTAAGCATGAGGCTGCGCTTATAATTGTCAAACTGAAGCCCTATGCCTTCCAGCAGGTTGATAGTTTTATCGGTCAGGCGCCCGTCTTTTTGGAGCGCAATACGCAGTGAAGTTTCTGAATCGGCAGTTCTGTGCATTGGTAAAGTAATACTGATTTATTTAAAAGGATGTTTTAATATCGATGGGAGCGCGGCCGTAGTTGACCGACATATGAATCTCAATGGTGGGGCAGGCCACCATGATGGCAGGAGAGAATATGTGTCACTTTTGAAATCATATGCGGCAATATAAACATTTTTTCAGGGAGATCATTCCCGAGTGTTGAATTTACCTCTGTGTAACTCTGTACACCTTCTGTGCCACTCCGTGGAATACCTTAAAACTATTTTCATTCCGGACTAAATCAATGAAAATCCCCCTTTAGCTTTTCTAAATCTATTAACTTAGATTAAAAATAGAGAGAGAAGAATCGGTATACCTTTTTATGACTGAAGAAGAAAGACAGAATCTCATTGAGCAACGAAAAAAAGAGCAGGCCGAGAGAGAGCTGCAGTACGATCTTAATCGGGATCTGAAGATTCAGGATGAGATAAATGAAATCTCCGGCATCCAGGAAAAAGATCAAAACAAATTTACTGTCCTGGCTATCATTTTTCTGGGTACATTGATCCCCCTATACGTGTTTCTATTCGGATTCAAATTTATCTTTATGGTACTTTTTGGTCCGGTACTGGCATTAATTGAAGTAGATATATCCTGGGTAAACACCTACCTCCACATTTTGATCTGGACGTTATCAGTCATCAGTGTCTATAGAGAACGTTCTGTAATGGATGACATTCTTGAGGTATTTTTCTAATTATTAAACAGAACACAACAATATGAAATTGCTTTATGGGATACTTTGGCTGGCTTTAATAGGTATACTCATTTCCTGTAATGATGCGGTTGTCACCGAAGAGTCAACTATTGGTGATAACCCCGAAAAATTTTCATTTGTTTTTGCCGCTGTCCCGTATGGTTCGCCCTATGGCCCCAAAGTTGTAGATGATATATATGCCGGATCTATTGATCGCTTTAAACCTAAACTTAAAGAATATCCACCGCCGCCTACTTCTTTTGGTTGTACTGTGAGTTGGGAGAATCCTGAGAAAAATTCAAGGTATCTTTATTATACCATTTATGTATATCTACCGAATTCTCTCATCGATGTCGCCGGTAACGCTTACCAACTGATAAAGGTAAAAGCACTTTCTCCGGATGCTCCGGATGGAGAAGTTATGGGGCAAGCCCGTTGTATATTACCGGCAAAATCAAAAATCGAATCTTTAGTTGTGACTCATCTGAAACAATATGCTGAAAAGTCACAAACACAAGCTGAGATTGACTATGATGTTAGCTCACACATTATAGATTCAGCACTTTATATCAATTCAGATAGTCGTTAACCGGTTTTATATTAAACATTCCTATCAAATTAAATCAGTGTAAATCTGTTTCAGACATACTTTATGTAAACAAATTATTATTAATTGACCTGGAGGGTTATGGCAATAAATGAATCATGTAAAAGTAGTATATTTGCTCTGAAATAATATTCATGGACGGCTACAATGAAGCTATTCCGATTTTTGAGTTTTCTTTTAGTACTACTGCTAACAGTACCATTTGCAGGATCAGCCCAGCTAAGTGATGGGCCGGATACGCAAGCCCCCCGTAAAGTAGGCATAGCCTTGAGTGCAGGCGGAGCCAAGGGCTTTGCGCATATTGGTGTTCTCAAGGTTCTGGATGAAGAAAACATACCCATTCACTTTGTCACCGGAAGCAGTATGGGAGCCGTGATCGGTGGGTTATATGCAGCCGGTTACACCCCTGAGCAGATAGAAGAGATCGCCATAAACACCGACTGGCAGGCACTCTTCAATGATAATCTGAAGCCAAGTTCCCGTGACCTGAGCACTTTTATTTCCACGCGTGATACTTACATGCTTTCCTTCCCTATTCTTGAGGGTCTACCGCAATTGCCGGCCGGTCTGGTGGGCGGACAAAACCTTTCCATGCTGCTGCACAGGCTTTTGCTTCCCTTTCACGATACTGATGATTTTTCAGAACTACCCATACCTTTTGCTGCGATAGCTACCAATTTATCAACCGGTGAATCCCGAAGGTTTGAAAGCGGCTATCTTCCGGAAGTGATCAGGGCAAGCGCGGCAATACCCAGCATTTTTAAACCGGTTTCAATAGACGGAGAGCTTTATATCGACGGCGGAGTGATGCGCAGTATACCTGCGGAGGATGCCCGGGATATGGGTGCCGATATTGTACTGGTATCGGATGTGGGAGAACCGGTAAAACCGGTGGAGGATTTGAACAACTTTGTGGATATACTTTTTCAGTCGGTAGGTTTTCACTTGGTCAAATCGGATTCTGCGCAGATGGAACTGGCAGACTTTTATCTCCGGCCCGACATCGAAGCTTTTAACAGCTTCAGTTATGAAGAGGTAGATGCCCTTATAAAAAGCGGGGAAGAGGTTGCTCATGAGATGATGCCACGCATTAAAGCCATGCTGAATTCCGTTCCGACGGAAGGGCGGAATGAGAAACCTGATATTAGCCTCAGAGATAGGGAAATTGATATTAGCAGTATTCATTTCGATGATATTGATCGAAGACTTCTTAATCAGGCCAGAGTAATCTTTGATATAAATCCGCCTGAAAAGATTGCCTACTCAGAAATTGAACGAAAGATAAACCGTCTCTATGCCACCGGTCATTTTAGCCTGATTACCTACAGGATTCAGAACGACGGTTCTCCGGAAGGGGGGAAGAGTCTCACTATAAGTTTTTCAGATAGCCAACCTGACAGGCTTGGTTTTAGCATGCGCTATGATACCCGTTACAAGGCGTCACTGCTTTTTGGTCTTCAAATGAGAAATGTATTCGGGCTTGGAGATCAATTGAACTCGAATCTTAGGCTTGGGGAAGTTCTGGGTGTTGGAAGTCACTACGAGGCACCGATTTCACTTGCCCCTGCTATCTCTGCGAATGCAGATCTAAATCTTTATCGCTCACCGATCGACTATTATGAATCAGGGCAGCAGTTGGCAACAATTGAGATAGATCGGGCAGTTTTGCATCCATATCTGTCTGTGCGACTCTTCAACTACCTGGAGTTGGAAACAGGTCTAAAAGCTGAATATTATGAGCTTAGTGAAGCTATTGGCAGCAATGTATTATTAGCTGACCGGCAATTTCTCTTTAGCGCTGTGGGGAAGCTGGAATTCAATAATCTTGACCGGGCCTATTTTTCAAGCCGGGGTTTCAATCTGAAAGTAATCGGTGAGGCCAGTGATAAAAGATACTTAAGCGAAGCCACTTTTTCGCAAGTGATAGCAGGCTTTGATGCTGCTCTGCCACTTTATGACGGACTTGTGTTGCGTATGGGAGCTATGGCAGGGCAGTCAAACACTTCAAGCTTGCCATTTCACTATCGATTCTACCAGGGAGGAATGACTGTCAATCCTCTTTTTAATGAGCGGCACGGTCCTCTATGGGGTTATGCTGTGCAGCAGCTTAGCGGTTCCAGTTTAGCGGCCCTACACGGTTCCCTGCAGTTTCATCTTGGCAGGGATATCTTTTTACAGACCGGCTGGAATGCGGCCCATCTTTCCGATTCCGGTATTTGGAAACCCTCTGATTTTGACTGGAATGAAGGGTATGGATTGTCATTGGGAGCCCTGACACTTATCGGTCCGATAAACTTTTCCCTGTCAACACCCGACTTCAAGAACAACTATGCCTTCAAAGTTGAGGTAGGCTATTCATTCTAATTCCATTAACTGATGCTGTAGGTGAATTAGCCGAAAATATATTCGCTTTTTTCCCTAAGGATTGTAATATGTTGATATGGAGATGGAGGGTAAAAAGAGGAAGCTTCGAGTCAGGCTAGGATGGCCGGTAACCGGATTGGGTTTGGCAGTTATTGCTCTGGCCCTTGGATTGCTGCCGCTGGATGGTTCGAATTTGAATGCTCCAAAATGGATAATCGGGATGTCTGGTGCTGTTTTTGTCATTGGGGGACTGATGATGCTGTCAGGTGAGGATACACGATTTAATAATATGATGGCCGCATTACTGCTTACGGGACTGGGCTTAATAGGCGGATGGATTGGTATTTTTGGTGCTGATGAAGATTTTTCGGGTGGATTGTCCTTTTTGCCTGAAGCGGTAAATATTTCTTTAGCTCGAGGCTTGTTTGGGATTGGAGCATTAATCTGTTTGTTGCTGGCAGCCTATGCTTTTAAAAAGCAATTTGAATAAAACCATTACAGGTAGAATGAAAGCAAAAACAATATTTAAAATTACGGGATGGGAAGAGGAAAAAATAATTGATCTCGATGAAGGCGGGAAGCTGACCCGAGCTCATGTGGGAAAGATTTACGAGGGTGAATTAAAAGGAGAGGGAACGGTGGAATATCTCATGGCCTATCGTTCTGATGGTTCGGCTGATTTTGTGGGGTATGAAAAGGTTGAAGGTCGTTTAAAAGACATGAAAAGCAGTTTTATTTTCGAACACCGCGGTTCTTTTAAAAAAGGAGTGGCCTCTGATACATGGACGGTTGTTGAAGGATCAGGGAGCGGACAGTTATCCGGTATTACAGGATCCGTACATTTTGAAGAGGGACATAAAGAGGAGTACGAAGTTATTTTCAATTATGAGCTTTGAATCCGTTTTGGAGGATAATAACCGTCTTCTGACACTTAGAAAATGGCTGAGTTTTGAACTCCCGGGATCGCTGCTTTTCGCCATCAGTTTTTTCTACAACATTGCAACTACTCTTTTCATGATTGCCGTGGTCGTTTTTACACCCTACATGCTCTATGTGCTGGCTAAAGAGAAAAGATATGGATGGATCGTATTTTTTATGCTTTTCGTAGCGTTGCCTGGCATTGCCAGTTATTACCTCTTTTCCTGGAACGGTGTTTTAAGTACAGGCTCAAGCGGAGGAGGTATGCTGGCTGGAGCCATACCCATGGCTCTCTATCTCTTCTACTGTTATTTTCTGAAGCTGTCCATACCGGGTATGCTAGATAACTAGGGAGAGTGCCTATTCTTCCGGAAATTGGATAATCCCCAGATCGGTAGTTTGTGCATTGGTAACCTCGGTCTCGAAAATTGTGGTATCTGCGTACTGCGTGCTATTGGGTTCAATGCGGATGTTATAAAAATTCTCGTCAAGTCCATTCAATAAAAAGGTGCCGTCATTTTCTATGTAAGTTGTGGAAATGATCTGGTCACCGATAACCGCTGAAACCAACGCAGGAACACCTTGGGGTACCATTTGGCCGGATACACTGCCACTGGTTTCAGGATCAAAAACGCTGAGTACCGGGTTTAGCAAATATTGGCCGTTTCCGGTTACGGCTATGGAACGGGCAACATCAAAATCAATGATTTTTGTTACCGGAGCATCTTCACTTACAGTGGCATTTATATTGACCTTGAAACCTGACTCTCCGCTGCTGGGGACACTCAGACTATTGCTCTCTCCGGCTACAATTACTTCGTTATTGGTCCCCAATTTTAATCGCAGTTGATTATAAGTTCCTGTCTCGATTTGAAATGAAGCCAGAAGGGTATCGGCACCGTTATTGAGTTTTAGCAGGTCCAGCCGAATCGGTTGGGAGCGGATGGTTTGCCACTGCGGCTGTTCTTCGGTACCCCGGTTCAACTCTACCTGCTGTATGTCAATATACACAGCCTGGTAGGTAGCAGGATCATCCGTCAATCGAATATTCAGAGTGCCTTCGGCATTATCAGAACTATTGACCCCGCAGCCTGAAATCAGGGTTAATGTCAGAAATAGGGTTGCACTGAAAAAAGAAAAAAACTTAAAATGGTTTTCTGGAGTAGCTGATGAAAGAGGCATGTGAATATCTGTTTGAGATGATATAGTTACATGTACAGGATTTCGATACTAAACATAAAAAAATATGGCCCTGCATTTTTGCAGAGCCATATTCCTAAAAGTCTTAGAAACTAGTTTTCACTGAGTCTGACCGTATCGATAGCGGTGTCCTCACCGGAGAATACTTCGATACCGGTAATAGTTGTATCCCGGAAACCGGAGCTGTCAGGTTCAAAATTCAAGTCGTAGAAACCTTCTGCCAGTCCCAGAATCTGGAACTCACCTTCTTCGCCTGTATTGGTTGCAATGGTATCTTCATTGATAACAGTATATACAGAAGTAGTGAAGTCACTGGGTACTACAACCCCTGATATGGAGCCGGTTGCCTCCAGGTTCACAGCACGTAAGACCGGTTTAAGCAGATATTTAAAGTTCGGATTCTTGCCTTTTCCGGTTTTGACTATAGATCGACCCGCATCAAAATCCACGAGCAGAGAATAGCTGGTTCCTTCTTCAATTTCAGCATCAAGCTTGAGTTTTAGTCCTGACTGCTGAGCACTTGGCGTTTTCAGGTAGTAGCCCTGTCCGTCTACCACGACTTCATTGTCGTCTCCAAGTACGAGACGCATCTGATCGTAGCTGCCGGGCTCCAATTCGGTTTCACCCAGTATCATGGTATTTCCATTTTGCAGCGTTAACAGATCAACACGTACGGGATCCTGGGAAACGGTTACCCACTCTTCGTAACTTTCGGTTGAATCTGACTCGGTGCTGTCAGTCTCCGAGCTATCAACTCTGCGCACTTTGACTTCCCGGATGTCGATAAAAACAGATTCGTAGTCGCCGGGGGCATCTGTCAGGATTACCTTCAATGATGAAGGAGCATTAATATTCTTATTCGTGTCGGGCTCTGTAAGGCCGCTATCGCTGCATGATACCGCAGCGAAGGTAAACAGAACGGCCGATAGAAAAAGGGAAATGGAACGTAATATCTTCATAATAGGATTACTTTCATTATAGTCTAATTACTCACGTATTTATAGAAATAAAAACATATTTTGTTCCGCCATAAATCCGTATAAAACAACATTAATCACGCTACAAGCGACCTTCTATGCCGATAGTAGAGCTACAAGTGCTATCAGTGCCAGGCTGAACAAAATGAACTGGGTTACTGAATGTGAAACAATGATTCTGATCATAATTGTATTGAGGCAAAGCTGGTTTAGATGAATCGTTGTCTCTTTTAAACAACATATGTCAAATATTGTTCCCTAAAACCCGGTAATTATTCTGAGATCGATAAGCGGAATCAGTACCGTTTAAACATTGATCAAAAGCATTTAATCAATTATTCTTAAGCCAAAAATTATCGGCCCGGATTCATCCGCTAAACCAACTTAAAATTTTCAATCCCGGCTCGAATTTGATTTAAATAAAATACACTAAAAAATGATAACAACGGCACAATTTACCTACATACCTCTTAATTCTAACGAACCTCGAGAAAGCGTTGATTTTTTGCTTGAGCTGGTAGCGCAACATGAGGTAGAAGTTGACGTTAACTATCTGTCTACGAGCATCAGGGGAGAAACGGATGTGGTCTTTGATCTTATCCGTGAAGTATACGATACCATGACCCTTGAAGGTGACGATTTCCGGTTCCATGTTGAGTTGCTGAACCCGGTCCCTGCAGAGAAGGATCCTCTGGATATCGAAAATAAATAAATCTAACTATTAGAATACTCCCATAGATCAATGTCGCAGCAGATGGGCTCGCGACATTTTTATTATGAGAAAGCTCTATGAAAAAACAGCGCTAATTTTGTATCTTAAGCGTTCTTTTTTGCAAGTTAATTGCGTCTTTTGAGAAACGCACATCTATGCCTGAAATTCGAAACTTTTGTATCATCGCTCATATTGATCACGGCAAGTCTACACTTGCCGACCGCCTTTTGGAGCGTACCGGTGCCATAACCGAGCGTGAAATGCAGGAACAGATCCTGGATGACATGGATCTGGAGCGGGAGAGAGGTATCACTATCAAGAGCCACGCCATAAAGATGGACTACGAGCGTCCGAACGGCGAGAAGGTGATATTCAATCTCATTGATACACCCGGACATGTGGATTTTGCCTATGAAGTTTCCCGTGCCCTTAAGGCCTGTGAAGGTGCTTTGTTGGTAGTTGACGCCGCACAGGGGGTAGAAGCCCAAACCATCTCTACG
This sequence comes from Halalkalibaculum roseum, assembly GCF_011059145.1. Taxonomy (NCBI): domain Bacteria; kingdom Pseudomonadati; phylum Balneolota; class Balneolia; order Balneolales; family Balneolaceae; genus Halalkalibaculum; species Halalkalibaculum roseum. The sequence goes on from NZ_JAALLT010000001.1 coordinate 888,385, forward strand.
CTTTACCAGGCTATTGACCAGGATTTGGAGATTGTACCGGTCATCAACAAAATTGATCTGCCCGGTGCGGATATTGAAGGTGTGAGCCAGCAGATTGTGGACCTTATAGGATGCGATCACAAAGATATCTTGCAGGTTTCCGGTAAAACGGGTGATGGAGTCGATCTTCTTCTGGAGGCTGTCTACGAACTGATTCCCGGGCCCGGACGTGAGAAAGACAAGCCTTTAAAAGCACTCATTTTTGACTCTATCTTTAACACCTACCGCGGTTCTATCGTATATGTTCGCGTGATGGAGGGTACCCTTCATAAGGGCGAAGGTATTCGATTCATGGCTACCGATAAAGAATACGATGCCGAAGAGATCGGGTATCTAAAGCTTGAGAAAATGAAGACCGACAAGCTCGAAGCCGGGGAAGTCGGCTACGTAATAGGCAGCGTGAAGTCGCTGCAGGATGCACGTGTCGGTGATACTCTGACTACGACCAAAAATCCGGCAAAAGAGCCTATTCCGGGATACCAGGAAGTGAAACCGATGGTATTCAGCGGTATTTATCCAACCGATTCTGATGATTTTGAAGACCTTCGTTCTGCTCTAGAGAAGCTCCAGCTGAATGACGCATCCTTGTCCTATCAACCGGAAACCTCTAAGGCACTCGGCTTTGGATTCAGGGCCGGTTTCCTTGGACTGCTGCATATGGAAATCGTTCAGGAGCGACTGGATAGGGAATTCGATATAGATATAATCACCACCGTACCTAACGTAGAGTACGAAGTTCATAAAATGGAGAAGAGCGAAGTGGTGAAGAAGATCGTTGATAATCCGAGTGAAATGCCCGATCCCGGTAAAGTGGAGCAGGTGTATGAACCTTATATCAAGGCGAGTATTATTACTCCGTCTGAGTATATCGGACCGATCATGAATCTCTGCCAGGAACGGCGCGGCAATTACATCAACCAGCTGCACATGCAGAGCAACAGGGTAGAGATAACCTATGAATTGCCCATGGCTGAAGTGGTTTTTGATTTTTATGACCGCCTCAAAAGCAGCACGAGAGGCTACGCATCACTTGATTATGAATTTTTGGAATACCGAAAAGGCGATCTCGTGCGTTTGGATATCTTGCTGAACGGCGATCCGGTTGATGCCCTTTCAAGCATCACGCACAGGGACAAAGCGTATGACCTGGGCCGCAAATTATGTGGGAAACTGAAAGAGCTCATACCCCAGCAACAATTTGAGGTTGCCATACAAGCCGCGATAGGTTCCCGCGTTATAGCAAGAGATACAATACGAGCCATGCGCAAGGATGTGACAGCCAAATGTTATGGCGGCGATATTTCCAGGAAACGAAAACTTCTGGAAAAACAGAAAGAAGGTAAGAAGCGAATGAAAAATGTAGGATCTGTTGAAGTTCCTCAGGAAGCATTTCTTGCCGTTTTGTCTATGGATGATGACTAACTGAAACAAAAAAGCTGACAAAAGGTATAGTGCAACAGCACCCTTACTTTTTGTATTATCATTTGCACATAATTTTAAAAATATGAAGAAACGATTTTTTACGTTCGTACTGGTAATTGGCCTTGCAGTACTCGGTTTGACCTCTCAGTCTGTTGCACAGTTCAGTGAGCCTGAGTTTGAGAAGGTAACTGAGGATAAGTGGGGCTGGTTTATGAACAAAATTGAAAATGTAAAGTTGACCGGTCAGGGACTCTACGACAAGCAGGAAATTGACAGCATGGAAACCAGTAAGATACGAGCCCGCCTGCAGGCTGTTTTCGGGGAACCGACAAAAACACTGGAGGATCTTATCAATGGGCCGCGATTCCGACCCGGTGAAGCTATTCAGTTTGAGTACTGGTTTACGGTTGACGATTCTATTCCTTTCATGATACTGGATGTGGACGGACCTTTCGGGGAGGGCCTCGTTTATGGCGGAGCCAGTAAATACATCGATCTGATGCCGCAGATTAAAAGAACCTTTACCAGAAAGTTGATGGAAGTGGAACCTGCAGCTTTCCAGGATTATTTTTATTCTCCCGAACGGGATCAGTGGTTTAACGTGACATATAAAGACGGTGAATACAATACCCGAAAGATCGACTCGCCGGACGGGATGACTATTAATTTTCGATACTAACTACACTTAAAAGGAACTACTTTGGCAAAGAAGGAGAATAAGGACGAGCTGGAAGAGCGCAAGTCCCGGAGAAAGCAACGACAAAAAGATCAGCACGAAAAAGCCAAAAGCTGGCTTAGGGAGTGGATGGATGCATTGCTATTTGCTGCCATTGCCGCCCTCATCATTCGCACCTTTTTCTTTGAAGCATACCGAATACCTACCCCATCCATGGAAGAAACCTTGTTGACGGGTGACTTTCTGGTAGTATCAAAAATTAGTTACGGTCCTCGAACACCCATGGTTCTGGCTGTACCTTTTACCAATATATACCTGCCGGGAGTGAAGCTGCCGTGGACCCGTATTCCGGGCTATGAGGATATCGAAAGGAACGACATAGTAGTGTTTAACTATCCTATAGATATTGCACCTATCGCTGCCAAAACAAACTATATCAAACGATCTGTGGGTATTCCGGGCGATACGCTTTCTATTCGGGATAAAGAGCTGTTTGTTAACAATGAAAGCGCAGAGGATTTTCCGGGTATTCAGAAAAATTATATTGTTACGGTACAGGAGCGAGTCAGGCTCAGCCCGGCTAAAGTACGCGCTGCGGGGGCTCAATTGATACGAGCCGAAGGTCCCAACAGCTATAGGGTAAATATGACACAGGCAGAAGCCAATGCCATCGGTAACTGGGTTGAGGTTACCAATGTTGAACCCTTCGTCTTGCCTGAGAGTTACAACGAATTTTCTCGGGTCGATTTCAGTTTTTCATCCGGTTTTATGAATCATGATCATCTGCCTCCTACAGTCGTACCGTTTGAAGGTCAGGAAGTGACATTGACACCTGAAAACTGGCATGTTTATGAAAATATTGTCACTCGCTATGAAGGCAATAATGTGGAGCGTAACGGAGATACCTTCATTATCAATGGTGAGGAGAGAAACACATATACCTTTCAGCAGGATTACTATTTCATGATGGGCGACAATAGGGACGACAGTGAAGACAGTCGTTTCTGGGGCTTTGTACCCCATGATCATGTGGTAGGTAAGGCAGGCCTCATTTACTTCTCCTGGGATTCAGAACGATGGCTCCCCAGATTTGAAAGGCTGCTCAACTTTATACACGACTAGGTTTGCATAAATAGCAGAGCTCAAATTTCAAACAACAAGCAAATTTAAAATTCGAATGAACTAAATTCGAAATGGCAGTCGTTTCGAACATTCGAATTTCGAGTTTTGGATGTAATCTTTTCTTAATTTTTGGCTATCGATTTGCCACGAGCCTGCCCTTCCTTGATTGCCAGCTGACCACACCCGGCGTCGATATCATCACCGCGACTTCTTCTTACGGTAGCCGTGACGTCATTACGTACCAACTCTTTCATGAAGGCGTCAAGACGTTGCTCACGGGCTCTCTTAAGGGCTACGCCGGCTACGTCGTTATACATGATGATGTTCACCTTGCTGGGTGCCCACTGGGCTATTTGCGCCAGCTCCCGGGCATCTTTGGGGGAATCATTAAATTCATCGAATAAAAGGTATTCGTAGGTGATCGGCCTATGAAGTTTGGCATAGAAATATTGAACGGCCTCCTTCAGCTCCGCCAGGTTCATGGAGCTGTTGATAGGCATAATCTCATCCCGCTTCTCATCGTTGGCCGCATGGAGTGAAATGGCAAGGTTGTAAGGCTGCCGTTCATCGGCCAATCTCTTTATCTGCTTGGTAAGACCTACCGTGGAAACGGTAATTCGTTTGGGTGAAAGACCTATGCCCAAATCATCACAAATAATAGAGCCGGAATTAACAACTGCTTCGTAATTATGCAGAGGTTCTCCCATCCCCATATACACGATATTCGTAATCTTTTTATCAAACTTCTCTTCACATACTTCGTTGATGTATTGAACCTGGTCGACTATTTCACCATGAGTCAGGCTTCGGAAAAATCCCATCTTACCGGTAGCACAGAATGAGCAACCGAAAACACAGCCAACCTGTGAGGATACGCAGACGGTCAGCCTGTTTGCTGCTCCATCCGGATAAAAGTCAGGTATCATAACAGCCTCTACCTTGTAGTCTTCATCGCCGGGAAGCCGGAACAAAAATTTTATAGTACCGTCAGATGATTCCTGACTGGTAACAGGCTCGATACGGTTAACCTCTGCTATCTCACTCAGCTGTGAACGCAGGTCTTTGGATAGGTTGGTCATCTCATCAAAGCTGCTCACACCTTTTTGGTAAAGCCACTGAAAGACTTGGTCAGAGCGATAGGATTGGAGCCCCTGTTCCTCACAGAACTCCTGCAGTTCTTCCTTGGTAAGGGATTTTAAATCTACTTTTTCTTTGGTTTGTACTTGTTCTTCCATATCCGCAAAGATACAAACTATTTGTAAGGATGTTTAACCGTATAAGATTGCTAAGTGGCGATTAATCTACACAAAGGAATATTTACGACTAGAAATTAAGAGTGTTAGTTATTATCCGGATAATAAACTTTGGCAGCTGCCAGTAGCACCTCCGATTTTATCCTCGTTTTGTAATCGGGATTCACATATTGAAAAGTGATCAATCCATCCGGATTGACAAGGTAAACGGCAGGCACAGGTAACAAATGGTGGTCATAGCCCGACCGTTTTTCAAGGTCAATGCCATTCTTCTTATAGCGTGCAACGGTAGTCGAATCTACTTTAAAAGCCAGACCAAATGCCATACTTCCTTCCATATCGCTATCGGAGAGGAGCGTATAAGAGAGTTCTTTCTCCTGCTTGCTGGCTTGCAAGTATTCCGGTTTGTCAGGGCTTATAGCCAAAACATTGTAACCGAGATTTGTCAATTGAGCATGGGCTTCCTGAAGTTGTGCCATGTGCCGGTTGCAGAATGGACACCAGCCTCCGCGATAAAAAATTAGAACTGCCGGTTTGTCTTTGACAAGCTGTAAAAGCTCAACGCTATCTCCCTCAACCGTGTTCAGGGTGATATTCGGAACGGTAGTTCCTGTTAAAGCCGGAGTTACCTCTTCGGCAGATTGGGCAAAATCAGCGGGCTGAAGACCGGGGTCCGATGAGTCGGGTGAACCCGATAACGTACAAGCCTGCAGTGACAAAGTGGAAATAAAGAAAAGGAGAGCGGTAAATATTCTACCCATAATAAAGAGATGCGTGGATTTATAGAATGAACTGTACCTCTTTGGTGCAGTTTGCGAAATTGAGAAATAGGAGGTGCTGTAAGAGCACCTCCTATCAAACAAGTAATTAAATTAGGTTAGACTGGCGTCGAGCGAAATGTTAACGCCGCCAAGTGCCTTTGAGACCGGGCAGTTTTCTTTGGCACCCTTTGCGATTTCCTGGAATTTGTCATTCTCAATATCCGGTACGCTCGCCGTAGTTTTAAGATTGATTTTCGTAATAGCTCCCGCCCCGGCATCCAGAGTTACTGTGGCGGTCGTTTCTACTGACTCGGGAGTAAATCCTGCCTTTGCGAGCTCGTTCGAAAATGCCATGGAGAAACATCCCGCATGGGCAGCACCGATTAACTCTTCCGGATTGGTACCGGTACCTTCCTCGAATCTAGAAGCGAAAGAAAAAGCGCCCTCGAAAGCACCGCTTCCAAATTTCATGGTTCCTTTTCCGCCTTTTAAATCTCCTTTCCAAACGGCATCAGCTTTTCTTTGTGGCATAGTGGTAAAATAATTTTTTGAAAGTTTATTAAAGCATACTGGATAACAGAATAAGCCATGTAGACATTCCCGATTAATAGCAGGTACTAAAGAAGGAGTACACCGGAACGCGTTAGAAGTGTAATCGAACGCTCGCTGTACGCTTTCAATTATAATAACTGTATTTCTGCAATAATAAATTAAAACAAAGCATTACTGATGAATATTAACGAAGCCTATAATTTAATTACCGACAAACTGGAAACATGGATTGACGAGCTCATCCGCATGTTGCCAAATTTGGTGATGGCAATGCTGGTCCTGATTGCATTTTATGTGATTGGCAAGCTTATCCGCAACACAATCGGGAAGCTGCTTGATAAAGTTACCGATAATAAAAACATCATAAACCTGCTGGAAACAATCGTAGGGGTGATGGTGCTGGGTATCGGTATTTTTATAGCGCTTAGTATTTTGGACCTCGACGGAGCAGTTACCTCACTGCTGGCAGGTGCCGGTATCATCGGTTTGGCATTAGGTTTTGCATTTCAGGATATTGCCTCCAATTTCATATCCGGTATTATTTTATCCATTCGACATCCGTTTGGGATAGGAGATATCATTGAAACCAATGATATCTATGGTACGGTTCAGAAGATGAATCTTAGAAACACTATTATTAGAACTCCTCAGGGACAGATCGTTTACATTCCCAATAAAAGTGTTTTTGAAAATGTGCTTCAAAACTTCACCAGTAGCGGCGAGCGACGTATCGACTTGTCATGCGGTGTTTCCTATGGGGATGATCTGCAAAAAGCCAAAGAAGTTGCAATTGAAGCAATCAAGACGCTTGATAATTATGACGCCAATAAAGGTATTGAATTCTACTATGACGAATTCGGCGGCAGTTCAATAAACTTTAAGATTCGGTTCTGGGTTAATTTTCGCAAAAACCCGGATTATTGGTCAGCACGAAGCGATGCAATCATTGCGATTACTAAGCATTTCGACGAAAATGACATCATGATTCCATTCCCTATTCGCACGCTGGATTTCGGAATACGGGGCGGTGAGAAACTGAATACGATGCTTCAAAACGGTAAAAACGTTTCGAATGGTCAATAGGTAAAACGTAGATCTACCAAAAAGAAATGCCATGTTAACCAAAACATGGCATTTCTTGTTTTAGCCAATCTTAAAATCGAGGATTAACGACATTGTTGTAAATAGAACCGAAGCTGTATTCGATGCCAATGGATCCGCCGTAAGAATAAGAGGTAAGTTGTTGCCTGAGATTTAGTAACTGTTCGGCATTTGAAATATCACCTTTGGGTATGGATAGCTGGTCATTGATCAGAGAGTATCGGCCGTCAATGCTGAAATCCAGTCCCCGGAAGACTCTAAAGTCAAATTCGAGTCTAAGATCTACTCTGTTTTTGCTGAAATCATGGATATATGTTGATATATTGAGTCGCCCTTCTATTTCACCCCAGGGTTGTGTGAAATCAAGTCGTGACCGCAGCTGTGGTTTTATCAGAACTTCCGCATCCTTGTTATAAATGGTTGTCTCATCATAACTGTAAAAAGCTGTGGATACTAAAAAGAGAAAACTTATTTCATGTTCAGCATATTCACTGTAGGGGAATATATTGTATTCCAGTGCCGGACTCACCTGACCGCTGATATCAATATTATTCCGAGATGAAGAAAATGCTTCGGTAAATACACCGGCCGACCAGTGATTGGATATACTTTTTACCAGTCTGCCGTCGAATCGTTGTCCTCTGGTTATAAATATATCGGTGATCTCATTACCCAGGGAGTCTTCATCAGTAAATGTCCTTTTATTATAGTCGTAATCGTAGCCTAGATTTATTTTCCAATCTTCTGTCACTCTGTCTGCCGATACACCGCCTGAAAGAAAAAGACTTTTTTGATTTTCCTCCCCATCAAAAAAGGATCTGCCATCCAGCTCAAACACCCAATTGTTCCATTTATCCTCCTCTGATGAAGTTTGAACTAAGTCGGTGTCATCATAAATAATATCCAAATTGTCTATTGCAGAAGTGCCGGAAACATAGGGAATAAGGCCGATTTTGATATAGCGAACCAGTCCTATACGTTCCTCGTCCTGGGTATCGGAATTCGGGGATACATAGATTAATCTGTTATCCTTGTCGCTAAATGCAGATCTTCCGATAAAACGAAGCGTATATTCTATTCCGCCACTACCCGTACGTTGACGGGTTATGATTAAATGAAGATCCGCGTCCTCTTTATCCCGTACATAATCTACGAAGTGTATCTCTTGCCTGATATAGGATCGGTCGCAGCGGTTGCAATCCAAGAACACTCTAAGTGTTTCGGTCTGTTGTGCCGAAGAAGAGGATATCAGTAACAGTAGAAAAAAAAATGCTCCTGCAATGAATCTTATTAGAGACATATGGATGTTTTATTTAATCCCGAAAAAGGTGCGCCTGTAGTTAAGAATTTCGAGGGGCAAGGTCTAATCTCAGGCTGCAAAAAGATTTAAAAAATTGCGGTAGTTTCCGAAAATTTATGGAGGGAGACTTGGCCGTGATTCGCAACTTCAAAAATAAAAGGCACGGCCTTAGCAGGTGACCGTGCCTCTAAGGCAATTTACTTGAGATATCGGTTCAAATACTCGGTGTAGGTTTCATAAAGCAAGTAGTAACTTGCAGAGTTGAAAGATACACCATGGGCGCCGGGCGGATAAATACGTAAATCGGCATCAATACCATTTTCAGCTAATGCGGTCATCAACTGCATGGTGTTTTGTACGTGAACATTTTCATCGTAGGCTGAATGAGCAACAAAAAGTTTACCTTTAAGTTGATCAGCATGCGTGATTGGCGCACTTTGCTTATAACCCTCCGCATTGTTCTCTAGCAGCCCCATATACCGTTCGGTATATATGCTGTCGTAGAGCTTCCAGTCGGTTACAGGGGCTCCGACGATGCCTAATTTGAAAGCATCCGGATGGGTGAACATCGTGTAGGAACTCATATATCCCCCGTAACTGTGTCCGCGAATAGCCATATTTTCGCCATCTACCCAAGGTTTCTGAGCCATATATTTTGCTGTTTCTACAAAATCGTGAGCTTCCCATTTCCCAAGTTGCCTATAAACCACTTTTTCGAATTCGCTGCCATAGCCTCCGCTTCCGCGGTTGTTTACATTCACGATAACATACCCTTCCTGGGCAAGATACTGTGCCCACCCCCAGGTTTCAAAGGTGTTATAAACCCCTTGGGCTCCCGGACCGCCATAAATGGCCATTATCAGAGGGTATTGCTTTTCCGGGTCGAAATTTACCGGCTTGATCACAGAGCCGTCAAGTTTTTGGCCGTCGGAAGTTGTAAAGCTGAAGAGCTCTTTCGGGGCATATACATGCTCTTGCAGGTACTCTTTAACGGAAGCGTTATCTTCAAGACGCTTAAGTAAATCACCTTCCGTGCTTTTCAACTCTACCTGTGTTGGTGTATTGATATTGGAGTAGCTATCCAGGTAATACCGACCATTCGGCCCCATGGTAATATTGTGGGTACCTTCAGTAGTAGTCAGCTTCTTCTTGTTTTCCCCATTGAAATCAACAGAATAGAGGTGGCGTTGTAGTGGAGAAACCTCAGTTGAGTTGAAAAATATTTTGTTCTGACCGTAGTCGACTGTATGAACATAGGTTACTTCCCAGTCGCCTTTCGTGACCTGGTTTTTCAGCTTCCCGCTGTAATTGTAGCGGTATATGTGACTGAAACCGTCGCGGTCGGAAATCCAGAAGAATTCCTTGCTCTGCTTTGGAAAGAAAAACAGGTGGTTGATGCCGGCGAAAAAATCAAAAACGTCGATCCATGTTTCGGATTGTTCCTCCATAACCAGACGTCCTTCACCGCTTTTTGTATTATGGAAGGTGAGCTTTAAATGATTTTGTGGCCTGTTCAAATGTACGACAGCAAGCTGGTTAGCAACAGAAGTCCAGTAAATGCGCGGCACGTATCCGTCTCCGATATCCAGATCCATCCATTGCTTGTCACCACTATCAATCTGCACGACTCCTATCTTCACTTTTGGATTCTCATCTCCCACTTTGGGATATGGTATTTGGACGTACTCGGGATGCTGTCCGGAATAGTTGGTCATCTGGAAGATGTTAACCCGGGTCTCGTCGGTTTGCCAGTAGGCAATACTTTTGCTGTCAGGCGCCCATTCCCATGCTTGGGCAAGGCCGAACTCCTCTTCATAAACCCAGCCGAACCGTCCGTTGTAGAAGTTGTCACTTCCGCTATCCGTTAGCTGCTTTTCAGTGTCTGTATTAAGATCATGAACATATAGGTCACCTTCTCGCTCGTAACCGATTTTTGTGCCATCTGGTGAAAGTTCAGCGGTTCTGGCATCCTCGACTAATAATTGCAAATTATCATCATCTATTGAATAGAGGTAGTAGTCGGATATACCCGATCTTCGGTACACCGGACGGAAGTTAGATTGAAACACAATGTACTTTGAATCCTTCGACCATTGGAAAGAGCGATAGTCAAATGACTGTTGGCTGTCAGGGAAGGTGTAATTTTTGTTATTGAAGATCAGCACGTCCTCTTCGGTAGCGGGATTGAAGGCACGGATTTCAGTGCTCTCAGTGTCACTGTTATATTGCATGTAGGAGTAGCGATCACCATCATCAATCCAGTTAACATTTCGCGGACCCGAAGAACCGCGCAGTTTTGTAGAGGACTGAAGTGCCTCTTTTACACTGCTGTATTGGGCGTTCTGCTGGGCATTCGAAGTCTGTGGCAGCACCAGCATGAAGGAAAGCAGAATGAAGAGAACCGAAAAACGTGTGTGGTGGAGTTGCATAATGACAGTTAGGTTAGCTGTTGATCATTTTGATGTGAATTAAGTAAATAATGTCTAGTCAGACAAGTGCTGTTTAGCACTTAGACACTCAGGTAAAAAAGTCTGTATGATTGATTTAATAATTAGCTTTGCTCTGGTAAAAAGCGTAGCTAAGTGTGATTTCAAATAATTTTCTCAAGGATATTTCCCACATAGTAAGCCAGAATTGCGGCTGCAGATCCCAGAAATAGGGTCTCGGATATACCGATTAAGATGCTTTTCTCATTGACAAACGATTTCAGCAGTCCTATCAGTATAAAAGCTATGGTGGTAAGCAGTATGGAAGTGAGAAAGAGGTGGCTCATTTCTGTTTCAGTAACATAGTCCATTACATAGATAAGCAAAGGAATAAAACCTACCATTATAAAAGAGATAAAGGTTACCACTCCCATAGCCAGCGGAGACTTGTTCTGTTTCATCATACCAAGCTCCTCTTTCATCATCACGTCTACCCACCGGTCTTTGTCGGATGTGATTACATCAACCACCTCATCCAGCAGCTCTCCTTCAAACCCTTTGGACCTGTAAATTTCTCTTATCTCTTCCCGTTCTTTATCCGGGATATTTTCTACCTCCCAGTGCTCTATCTGCTCATGTTTTTCAAAGTATTCTCGCTCGCTTTTGTTGGATAGATAACTGCCCACCGACATGGAGAAGCCGTCGGCTATAAGGTTGGCAAAGCCCAAAATGATTATAACTGACGAATCCAGACCGGCACCTGCAGAACCTGCAACCACAGCAAATGTTGTTACACTACCGTCTATTCCCCCGTAGACAAATTCTCCCAGAAACTCCTGATAACGATGAACCAAGGCTTCCTTACTATGCAAGGTGTGTTCGGGTGGCTCTTCCTTTTTACGGATATCCTTATTCTCTTCCATAAGTAGCTTGTCAGCAGAATTTCGCGCTAAGCGTTACTTGTATTCAGGAAGATTCATCTTTGAGGCAGGATCTTTGGTAATGGTAACCATTAAAATTTGTGTAGGGAAGTTCCTGTAATAGTCAATCACCTCCAAGGTTGACTCTATAGCATTTTATTGGAGAATCAGGAGAGACGCTTATTCAATAAGTACTTGAAAAAGTATCATCAGTGCTATAGAAAAAGTCACAGCTATGGCTGTACTTCTGGAGCCGATCTCTTTGTTGGCTTCCGGAATTAGTTCAGCCAGTACCATCCAGATCATGGCACCGCCCGCAAAGCCCAGGCCCATGGGGAGGTATTCTCTGAATATCTCTATGAACAAAAAGGCCGGAACGGCCATCAGCGGTTGGGGAAGACTTGAAAAAATACTCCACCAGACTGCTTTGATTGGGGAGGTACCTCGCGGCACCATCACCAGGCTGATAGCTAATCCTTCGGGGATGTTGTGAATAGCTATCGCGGTTGTGATAAACAAACCCAGGTCGAGGCTGCCACTGAAGGAAACGCCCACACTGACCCCCTCAGTGAAGGAATGAAGCGTCATAATACCGAGTATAAGAAGAATTTTCTGTGTATCGGCTCTGCTTATGTCGGAGATGCGAAAGTTATTGTTGTATTTATCCAATACACGCTGGCTCAGCACGATAAAAATGAGTCCAAGCAGAATTCCACCTACCACCATCCAGACATCATACTCGAGTCCCTCGTAGATCAGGTTGAAGCTGGCCGCCAGCATTAGTCCCGCAGCTATGGCGTTTGATAAACCGAGCCAATTGCGGCTCATTTTTTTAATGAAGAAGAAGGGAAGAGCCCCCAGGCCGGTTGCCAAGGCCGTAATCATCGCATAGATGAAAACATCAATGATGGGGTCGCTGAATAAGTTCATTTACGGGTGTCTTCTCGATTTAGAAGCGAATATACTAAAGAGAAGGTCGTATTACACCAGGGGATGCAAATTTAGAATGGGATTAAATAGTCTTTTTAGTAATGAGTAATGAGTGAGGAGTGAGGCGTTAGGAGTGAGGAGTGAGGAGTGAAAAGAATCCAACTTCTAACTTCCAGCCTATGCTGGCTACGAAGCTTCAGCGTAGTATACCGGCATCCAGCATCCAGCATCCAANTAAGAATCCAACTTCTAACTTCCAGCCTATGCTGGCTACGAAGCTTCAGCGTAGTATACCGGCATCCAGCATCCAGCATCCAACCTCCAGCTTCCACGGCCCAGGACTACTTCATAAGATCGTCCATCAGGCGGTCAATTTTATCATCCAGTTTTTCACTTAGATCGGTGTAGTCACTTTTGTCCTTCATGTTGGTATTCACGCTGCAGTAGAACTTGATCTTTGGCTCGGTGCCGGAGGGACGTACCGTAACCATAGACCCGTCTTCGGTGATAAACTGCAGTACATTGGAGGATGGCAGGTCGATCTTTCCGGTTTTCCCGGTACTTATATTTTTCTCTTCGCTTGTTTTATAATCCTTGATGGTTACCACTTGAGATCCTCCCAGTTTAGCAGGCGGATTGCTGCGGTAGTTTTTCAGCATTTGCTGAATCTCTTCGGCCCCTTTACGACCTTTTTTGTAGATAGAAACCAATTTCTCTCGGAATAAACCGTGCTGCTTATAGATGTCAAGCAGAGCTTCGTACAGGCTGCTTCCTTTGTCTTTATAGTAGGCAGTCATTTCTGCAATAATTACGGAAGAAACAATAGCATCTTTATCCCGCACATGTTCGCCGATCAAATAACCATAACTCTCTTCGCCGCCGGCAATAAATTGTTTTTTGCCTTCGAGTTTTGTCATCAACTCGCCGATATATTTAAAGCCGGTTAAGGTGTTATAGCAATCAACATCGTAGTAGTCGGCGATGCGATCGATGAGGTAGGTGGTTACAATAGTTTTGACGATATACTCCTTGCCTTTAAGTTTTCCGGCATCTTTCCAGGCTTTGAGCATATAATTAATGATCAAGGTACCCGTCTGATTACCATTGAGAAGGGTCCACTCGTCATTTAAATCTTTCACCGCAATACCCACACGGTCGGCATCGGGATCGGTAGCCATCACCAGTTCGGCATCAATCTCTTTTGCCTTGTCCAGCGCCATAGTCAGCGCCTCTTCTTCCTCAGGATTAGGGTATTCAACGGTTGGAAAATTACCGTCAAAGGTCATCTGCTCTTTGACCAGTGTTACATTCTCAAACCCATATCTTTTTAGTGCGGGAGGGGCCAGAACACCTGCTGTTCCGTGAATGGGAGAGAACACAATCTTTAGATCTTTTTGCCGCTCTATGGCATCTCCGGAAACAGAAAGCTTTGCAATAGCTTCCAGGTATTTTTCATCGATCTCTTTCCCGATTCGTTCAATCCGCTCTTCTACACCCTCAAACTTGATAGCTCCTACACTGTCAATAGCTTGCACTTCTTCCATGACCTGCTTGTCTTGTGGAGATACCAGCTGCCCGCCATCCGAACCGTAGGCTTTAAAACCATTGTATTCTTTTGGGTTGTGGGAAGCGGTGAGCATCACCCCGCCTTTACATCCGAGTTCGCGTATTGCGAAGGAGAGTTCGGGGGTAGGACGCAGCCCTTCGAACAGGTACACATGAATGCCGTTAGCAGAAAATATATTGGCAACGGTATGGGCAAGCGTGTCCGAATTGTTGCGGCAGTCATGCGCTATGGCCACCTTGATTTGCTCTTTTGGATATTCCTTCTTCAGAAAGTTGCTGAATCCCTGGGTAGCCATTCCGAAGGTGTATTTGTTAACCCGGTTTGGACCGACTCCCATGATACCTCGGATTCCGCCGGTACCGAATTCCAGATCTTTATAAAAAGCATCCGTCAGCTCTTCATATTTTTCCTTATCAAGCATTGACCTTATTTCATTCTTGGTCTGCTGGTCGTAACTACCCTCCAGCCAATTATTAATTTTATCCTGTATGTTCTGGTCAAGTGCTTTCATGATGCTTATGGTTAATAAAATTTAAATTGGCTTTCCATAATAAAATCTGGTTGCTCTCTAGACCTTCAAAAAAATAAAAAAGCTGATATTTTGGAAAAAAGATGCGGATTTATTTTTCCTTTTTATACATGGTATTGGTAAAGCCTTTTTTAACCTGTCATTAGACACAAAAGGTTCTGATTTGTCTGATCTGTGAGATGTTTTATCTCCGAGGCTCATTTTATATAAACGGAAGGGACCTGCATTCTGTTAGCTTTTCGGCAGTTGCTAATAAGTCATTTTAACTAGAGTGCAATTTTCAAAACAACGAATCTTGAATTTTCTCTTTAGTTTTTGCTGTTGGAAGTATGGATGCTAAAGGGGACAAGGATTATATCTTAGTAATATGACTTGCCTATAAAATGAAGTTAAATTTTGATGGAAGTTAATCACACTAATTTATGAAAAACACCTCAAGAGAATATAACCGGAAGCATAATTTTAAGATATGCCTGTTTCTGATATTCATTTTGGGATACACATACCATCCCCTGGCTCTCGCTCAGAGTAACAGTGCGGATGAGAAAAATCCGTTCAGGGTTAGTGTAACCTATACGGGTGAATTTTGGGGAAATCTTTCCGGTGGTGTGGAAAGGGGAACTGCCTATTTAGATAATATCGATGTAAATCTTGAGATTGATTTCGAGGCTTTACCCCTGGGGCTGGAAGGAACGACCGTCTATATTTACGGGCTGGGAAACCAGGGGAACAGCATCTCGCAGCTCACCGGAGATTTGCAGGGGTTAAGCAATATTGAAGCACAAAATTCATGGCGTTTCTTTGAAGTTTGGGCTCAGAAGAAATTTTTTCTGGCAAACAGTTCTGTACTCGTTGGCTTGTACGATATCAACTCTGAATTTAATGTATTGGAAAGCAGCCTGCTCTTTCTAAACAGTTCTCATGGTCTGGATGCCTCATTGGCACTGAGTGGGGTGTTAGGCCCTTCAACTTTTCCATTTACTTCTTTAGGTGGGCGTTTTAAAATAAACCCTTCCGGAGGTTGGGTTTTTAAAGTAGCTGTACTGGACGGAGTACCATCAAATCCTGCCAATACCCGGGGGACCAAAATATTCTGGAGAGAGGATGACGGACTCTTATATCTTGCTGAACTAGCTCTGTATTCTATAAAAGGCAATCAATTGGAAAGACGCAGCCGTACCGCACGGCTACAGAGATTGCTGGATCGGGGAGCCGCCGAGAGGGGCGGTTATAAATTTGCAATAGGGGGATGGGCTTATTCCCAAAGACGTTCGGGTTGGATACAGGATGAGTCAGAAAAGCGTGATTTAGGATTATATGCAATGGGTGAGTATCAAATTTATTCGGAACCTGCTGATCCGGTGCAAGGAATAACAGTTTTTGGGAGAGCGAGCATCGCAAATGAACAAATAAACAGGTTAGCCGGATATCTTGGGGGCGGAATTACCTATAGGGGCTTGATTGACGGTCGATCCCGGGACGATTTGGGATTTTCAGTAGCTCATGCTATTAACAGCTCAGCATATCGGTCGGTCAGCCTTGAGCTGAATAATCGTCCATCTGAGAGAGCAGAAACAAATTTTGAATTTACCTATCTGGCGGTACTAAACCCATCGGTTAGTGTTCAAGCAGATCTGCAATATATCATGAATCCAAATATGGTGCCGGGGACACCTAATTCTCTGGCTGTCGGTGCAAGGATGCTCTTATCATTCTAATGGAAGGTGGATTTAATTTCCCTTTTTCTTCCAGTTTACCTTTTTCCAAACCAGCCAAACGCCTATAGCTACCAGCGGTATGCTTAGCCATTGTCCCATATTGATAGTCCATTCACCTGCAAATGCAGCCTGATTCACCTTGGTAAATTCCAGGAAGAAACGCCCCCCGAATAACAGCATAAGAAAGAGTCCGAAAATAGATCCTTCCGGCGGCTGTTGTTCATATCGTTTGTAGATTATCCATAGCAGTGCAAATATCACCAGGCAGAGTATTGCTTCGTATAACATGGTGGGGTGACGTGGAATCATATCCACTTTTTCAAAGACCACAGCCCAGGGAAGCTCGGTAGGTTTACCGATAATTTCCGAATTCATGAAGTTACCTGTTCGGATCATGGCACCCGCAAAGGCGACTACTATTACTACTCGATCGGCCAGCCAGAGAAAACTCATTTTTGGCACTTTCTTCACGTAGAGGTACATGGCCAGGATGATTCCGATGGCGGCACCATGGCTTGCCAGTCCACCCCGCCATATGGCAATGATCTGCGAAGGGTTACGAAGGTAGTACCCAAGGTCATAAAAGATTACGTGTCCCAGTCGTGCGCCTACAACCGTGGCTATCAGTACATAGAGCAGCAATTTGTCGAGTTCCTCCATGGTCCTGCCGGCCGCTATGTACATTTGGCGCATCAGGAAAAAACCGACGACGAACGACCCCATAAATAGGAATCCGTACCAACGTGGTTCTATGGGACCGATTTGATCTATGGTCGGTGAGGGTAAAATGAGGAAGATCAGTTGCCCACCGATGAGTGCTCCCAGTCCAAGCAACAGTACTTTCCAGGCAGGGGGTTCTTTTGTTTCTTCGTATTTGCTTGATTCAGGGACCATCTTTGAAAAGCCCCAGAAAAAGACCACAACGGCGAGGACTATTCCCCAAATAGCTAATGGAAATGGAAGATCAATGGTACCGAGGCTGAATGCTATCGGATCACCGTCCCAGATAAAATAATTGTTTGGTTGCATCTAGTAATGTTGTGTGAATATTTTTTTGTCGTGAGTAGATAGCCATGAGTCTTGAGTCTTGAGTCTTGAGTAATGAGTGAAAATTTAGCTTCAGTTTAGTACTCACGACTCAAGACTCACAACTAAAAATCATTTAATCTTAAAATCGGTGCCTTCAGGTGAATCCATCAGCTCAATGCCTATATCATTCAGGCGGTCGCGGATGGCATCGGCAAGCTCAAAGTTTTTGTTATCTCTTGCCCTGCTCCTGAGTTCGATAAGCAGCCTGACCAGTTCTCCAGTTTTATCGTCGCCTGAGGCCTTCTCTTCTTCGGGCCAGATGCCCAGCACTCCATCCACAAACTCCTCCAGATAAGTGCTGATATCGTCAAGATTTTCAGGCGTTTGATTCTGGTTGATTTGCTTTCGCAGTTTTTTCAGTTCTTCAAAAAGGATGGCAATGGCCTGAGCCGAGTTGAAATCATCATTTAGCTTGCTCTCCAGATTCTCCCTGAGACTGTCTACATCATAGGCATCGCCCTGACCCGGTTCGGTTTGCCGGATCAGACGAATGATATCCTGTAAATTTCTGAGTCCGGATTCCGCGCCGTTCAGGGCTTCCTCAGAAAAGTCAGTTGTACTGCGGTAATGGCTCTGCAGCAAAAAGAAGCGAATGACTTGAGGGTCCCAGGCTCTGCTGAGCAGCTCATGGTCTCCTCTGAAAAATTCATCCAGGGAGATGGCATTGCCCAGCGACTTGCCCATCTTCTGACCCTCCAGGGTTACCATATTGTTGTGCATCCAGTAATTGGCGAAAGGCTTATTGTAAGCGCCTTCGCTCTGGGCGATCTCGCATTCGTGATGAGGAAACTGGTTATCAAGACCACCACCGTGTATATCGAAATGTTCTCCCAGATATTTGGTAGACATTGCTGAGCACTCTACGTGCCAACCGGGATAACCTTCACCCCATGGAGAGGGCCATCTCATAATATGTCCTTCTTCGGCGCGCTTCCAGAGGGCAAAATCTTCCGGTGATTTTTTATCAGATGCAGTTTCAATGCGTGAGCCGCTTTCAAGCTCCTCGACCGACCTCCCGCTTAGTTTGCCGTAATCTTTATTCGAAGAGACATCAAAGTACACATTTCCGTCGGTAACATAAGCGTGATCATTTTCAATGAGCTTTTTTACCATCTCAATCTGTTCGATGATATGTCCGGTAGCCCGTGGGGAGATATCGGGGCGCAGTACCTGCAGCTTGTCCATATCCCGGAAGTAGTTATAGGTGTACTTTTCGGCAATCTCCATGGGTTCCAGCTTCTCCTTCCGGGCCTGCTTTTCAAGCTTGTCTTCTCCCTGATCGGCATCATCGGTGAGATGCCCCACGTCGGTAATATTTTGCACATAACGGACATTATATCCCAGGTATCGCAGGTAACGTATAACCAGGTCAAAGGATACATAGCTTTTGGCGTGACCGAGATGCGGATCGCCGTATACTGTCGGGCCACACACATAGATGCCTACAAAGCCTTTTTCAATGGGTTCGAATTTCTCCTTTTCTCTCGAAAGGGTGTTGTAGATATGTAAATCGTCCATTTAGCGGTATCCTCCAGTTAACAGTCGAAAAAGCTTCATTCAAAAAAACAATCTGCGCAAAGATACAATCTTAAGTGCTCAGTGTACAGTTGTTTAAACCACGGCACAGGTACCCTAGCCATCCCCAAAAATTTTCTTTAATGCATTGCCGGCTTTGTCCTTTAGATATTTCTGAATAATTGGTTTGATGACCTCTTCGTCCGGTTTTACGTTGAGATTGTTGAGTGTGCCGGTCACTCTCAAAGGCATCATGATGGTTCCGTTTTCCTGGGTGAGGGCTTCTGTAGCCTGTGTGGTTAGAATAGCTGAAATTCCCTTCTTAAATCTCGGAGGAAGCAGGAGCTTCATCTGGTAATTGACTTGCTGGCTGACCAGGTGCTGGGTACCGTTCAGTTCCAAACCGACGTCGCTGCTGGTGAGCCTTAGGTCTTTAAGAGTGAGTACGGTGTCACTCACCGTGTAGGTACTTTCCCATTCATCAAGTGATACGCTCTCCAATTCCTGAGCCTTGAGCATGGAAGCAATACGCAACTGTAGGGGATGATTCTTGAGCCTGGACTTTGTCATACCAAAATTCCCGTCCATTTTCGTAGTGCCGATTATCGGATCCAGGAACCGGTTGAGCGCCGAATAGTACTGAAGGTCACTGCTGAACGCTCCGGAAATATACTCGTGAATTCTGCTTTTTTTACCCAGTACTTTGTACTCTTCGAAAAATCTCTCGGCACGTACACCCTGCAGGGAACCGTTGAAAGTAATCATGGTACTGTCAGGTTGCGGAACATCCCAGGTAAGAGAACCTGTGGCTTTTCCTTCAAACATCTCGGCAGCTGCCTCATTCAATTCTATCTGTGTGGGAGTAGTGCTTGCCTGGGCTTTCAGGTTTCGAATATTGACACCGGTTATCAGCATACGGTCAATATTGGCAGTTACCGAACTATTAAGATCAGGCAGTTCAATCAGTACCGGTTCATCAGCTCCTGTGGTATCACTCCAGTCAATAATCTCATCTACATGAAGAAATTGGCTGTAATAGCTTCCTTTAAGTAGGGGAGTGGTATTCCTGTCACTTTTCTCTTTAAGGTATTCACGGTAATTCTCAAGTGACCCGCTGAGAAGCATGTCGGAGTTACCAAAATTAAATGACAGTGAGTCAAGGTTTGCTGAGGAAGGGGTAAGCCTCATTACCCCATTAAGATCGGTAATAGGATGTACGAAATCTTCACCGTCCATATTCATATTATCAATATTCAGGCTGCCATTGAAGGCCATTTCAGCAGGAGTATCCGGACGCCCCTGTGTCCGTAAATTTACCCTTGCAGTACCATCCAGGCGGTTTATGGTCGGTTCGAGATTATAATAGTTGGTAATCTGGTTCAGCATGGCAAAACCTTCCAGTTTCAGATCGATGGAGCGGTCTTCGCCCAGATAATTGGTGATCAGGCCGCCCATTTTGAGATTGTTTTCACCGCTTCTGAAACTGGCTTCCACGATGGTCATCTTTGCACCCTCGAGTACCGATTCAAAGGTTATATCGCGGAGTGGATTCCCGAGTGGTTTGTAAAAGAGAAATCCGTTTTTAAGAGTGATGCTTCCGCTCTTTACCGATCGCTCAATCTGGTCGGCTTTCCCATCCAATGTTGCTTGTGCTGTAAGAATACCGTTCATCTCTAGGGTATCTTCACTGATAGGGTAGAAATCTTTAAGGGAGGCCAGGTCAAATCTCAGGTTAGTATCCAAATTGATGGTTCTATTGGCCTCCTGTAGGGGTTGCCTCACAGAACCTTTCATGGAAAAAGTATTGGGTGCAGCTGCCAAGTCAAAGCGGTTTATGGTAACAAGATCCTGGTTAGCTTTAGCATCGACATTGATATCCTGGATGGCTTTAGGAACCCCGCTGTACTTAAGCGTGCCGTTTGACAGGCGAAGGTCAGCATTAAATGTTGCCGCTTCCGGCTTAGCTCTGTTTCCCTGTCCGGTGGCGTTTAAATTCATCTGCCCACTCATATCTTCAATATCGAACTGTCCGATATCATAAAAACTGCTGATGGTTGCTAAGTCAACATCACTTTTGATATCAAAGCTGAAGGCGCCGTTCTCCTCTAGCGGCTTTTGAAGATTTCCGCTGCCTGATATAGCGTTCGAGCCGGCTTTTGCATTCAGGTTCTCAATAGTAAGCTCATCGTTGGATGCCTTGGCGTTGAGTTGAATATTTTCTATTGCCTGCGGAAGGTCAGGATTTTTCAAATACCCATTTTCAACCATAATGGACGCGCTGAAACGAGGGAGTTGTTCTGAGTTTAGCGCCCCGTTAATAGTACCCTGCATAGCCAGCGAGCCTCTTGTTTCCAGCTCTTCTACCTGTTCCTGATATTGGGCCGGTACCAGACGGAGAAGTTCACCGAAATTATCCGAGGAGGTATTGAAATTGAGGTCTACGCTTGTAGTGTTGCTCCAATCGGATATTGAACCTGAAAGATCCAGTGCAAGACCACGGATAGAAAAAGTCCCGGAACTCAGATTTACAATTTCCTTTTCCAGGTCAATTGTGGATGTTTGCGATAGACTGAGAGGCAACCCTCTGGCATAACTAGTATTGTCGACCGTGGCAGACAGACCGCCCAGTTCCAGGTCAACGGTACTTTCGATCAGTTCGGCATAGCGTAATGAGATCGTAGCGTTCAGATCCTGAAAGCGAAGGTCAGTCGCCGATGTTTCGTCAACATAACCAAACTGACCGTTGATGACTTCAAAATAGGGGATATTTACGGCATAACCGGAAGCTGTAGTATCATCTTCGGTTTCCGTTTCAAACAAAAAATCAATATTGGTGGTGCTGTCGGGGTATACCTGGTAGGTAAATTTCGGGTTGTCCAGAATGATTTCGTTGATGCTGATTTCGTTGCCGAATAGGGAAAATAGCTTAACACCGACCACGAGTTCGTCAAGCGACATGAGCGTGTCATCCGGACTTTCACCGGGGACGCTCATTCTGGAGATGCTCAGTCCCGGTTGGGGGAAGGTACTGAAAAAAGTAAGTGACATGGATTCTACCTGTACGTCACGGCCAACAGCTTCGTTGACGTATGGCATCACCGTTTTCTGAAGGCGCGCATCGGTGAAATAAATATTTAATCCCAGAATGACTAGTAAAAGAAATGCCAGGATACCTCCTGCAATTCTCAAAAATGTTTTCATAGATGAATGACTGATTCTCTTTAGAAATAATATACGTTAAAGTACCAACTTTTAAATGGTAACCAGTTAATTTAAGTCCAAATAATTGATACAAGTTCCTTAAGTTTGCAGTTGGAGCAGCTTTGCTCCGTTCAAATACTGAAAAGTTTTAAAATCACAATATGTTGAGCTGGAATTCGGACAAATCGGGTAAAAGGGATTTGAAATTCAAAAAACGCCGCCAAAAACTGGTGGACACGCTCAGGGATAAGGGTATACAAGACGAAAGGGTCTTGGAGGCTTTTAATATGGTACCTCGGCATGAATTTATTGATACCGCACTGGAAGACCGTGCCTACAAAGATACGGCACTTCCTATTGGTAAAGATCAGACCATTTCCCAGCCCTACACTGTGGCTCGGCAGACCGAACTGCTTGAAATAATGCCAGGTGAAAAAGTACTTGAAATAGGCACCGGATCGGGTTACCAGGCAGCAATCTTGTGTGAATTGGGAACAACCGTTTACAGTATTGAACGGCACGAAGAATTGTATGAAAGAGCCAGGGCAATTTTGAAAAAACTGGGGTACCGTGTCCATCAGAAGCTTGGCGACGGCACCTTGGGGTGGTCGGCCTACGCACCTTATGATGCCATAGTAGTTACTGCGGGGGCTCCTGTGGTACCTGAAGACCTGGTAGAACAGCTACAAATAAATGGGCGCCTGGTGGTTCCTGTAGGGGGAGCCCAAAAACAGGAGATGCAGCGCATTATTAAAATAAGGGAAGGAGAGTTTGAGAAGGAGACCTATCATGACTTTAAGTTTGTGCCACTCATAGGAAAGAAGGGGTGGAAGGGAGAGGATGATTAGCAATTACGAATTGTGAATTAGGAATTACGAATTTAGAAATGGAAATTGTGGACCGAAATGCAGCAGTGATTTAGAAAAGTAGCATTGTGTTCGGCACATCAGTTGGTGGCATGATGCGTGTTATATAACGAATTCTCAATTCCTAATTTTCAAATTATAATTCTCAAGATTCTTGGAAAAAAGTACGCAGACGGATAAGCAAGCAGCATCACAAAAAGAACAGGACGAAACTACCTGGAAAGAGTCGCCATTCTTGTTAATAAAGGGATTTCTGATGGGATCGGCAGATATCGTGCCCGGTGTCAGCGGAGGCACCATGGCACTGATCGTGGGCATATATTCACGACTGATACATGCCATTAAAAGTTTTGATACCCGATTTGTTAAAGATCTGGTGACCTTTCGTTTCTCCTCCGCGCTTTCGGGTGTGCACTGGCGTTTCATGACGGTTCTGCTTGCCGGTATTTTCTCAGCTATTCTATTTTTTACCAAGATCGTACCGCTACAGGTCTACATGTTTACGGATCCCGAACTCATATACGGTCTATTCTTCGGTCTCATCGTTGGCTCTATCGTGATACTGCTCAAGGCATTGGACTCTTTCGGTTGGTGGCATGCTTTTTATGTACTTCTGGGAACATTGATTGGTTTTTGGGTGGTTACCCTGGTACCGGCCGACACTTCTGAATCCCCGCTATTTGTATTTTTGAGCGGCAGTATTGCTATTTGTGCCATGGTTCTTCCCGGTATATCCGGTTCTTATATTCTGCTAATCTTGCGCAAATATGATTATATCCTCAGTCAGGTAGGCAAGCTGGGTACCGTTGAAACAGCTGAAGGCCTATTGATGATACTCCCATTCGTTCTGGGTGCCATTACAGGATTGGCACTTTTTACCAGGCTGCTATCATGGCTCCTGGATCATTATTATGTGCAGACCATTGCGGTTCTGATCGGGTTCTTAATCGGATCTTTGTACGTCATCTGGCCGTACCAGGATCGAAGCTATGAAGAGTTTATTACCGAAACAGAGGTCATCGAATATACCGGGGAGCGGGCGATGGAGCTGCGGGAAAATCCACCTGAAACCAACCTGCCTACTTACCGGCGTCTGGGGGAAGTTGTAAATCCGAATGCTACATTTGACGAACTGAAGCAAATCGAACTGGTGACGGTCAAGAAAAAATTGGTGAAGTCCGATCCTTTTATCCCTTATTACAGCAAGGAGGGAGCTGGGACCGAGCATTTTGGGCATGGACTGATCGGTATGCTGATAGGTCTTGTTATGGTAATAGGGTTGGACTTTTTACGAAAATGGAATTAGAATGCGATCATATTAAACTCTCATTAAAATAAAGGATCACGCCATGTTTGCGATTAATAAGATTTTGGTTCCGACTGATTTTTCCAAAAATTCTGCTCACGCATACAATCCTGCACAGCAGCTGGCATCTAAATTCAATGCCAAAATTGATTTCATACATATTGTACCAACGCTAAGGTATTTTAATGAGAGTATTTCCAACCTTGGCCTTCCCTTCAGCATGGAAAAGGATATCTATCCCAAAGTTCAGGAAGAATCCATGGCTAAACTGGACAGCCTGATGGAAGATTATATCAAGGAAGAAAACAGGGGCGAATCTATTGTACGAATTGCTCCCAAGCCATCCAGAGCTATTGCTGAGGAGGGAGAAAGGGGAAATTATGATCTTATTTTAATGGCTACTCATGGCAAACATGAGTCCGATTTGTTACGCGGTACCGTCACCGAAAAGGTGATTCGATATTCTTCTATTCCCGTACTGGCAACCGATAAAACCGGTATTGAAGGAGTTAAAAGAATATTGGTCCCCACCGATGGCTCACAGGCTTCGCTTTCAGCCATGCCGGTTGCAGTATCCCTGGCGCTGACTTTTGATGCCACCTTAACATTGTATCATGTTCTTGAACTTCACGGAAGCATGACTGAGAACGTTGAGCCAAATCCCATGCGGTCAGAAAAAGACAATATTTATGACATCCTGTTTGATGCCATGGATACCTTTTTCAAGCAGTCGTGGGACAAAATCGAGTTGCGCGACGGGGAAGGGTATGATGATCAGCTTGTTTACAACGAGGGGGCCTCAAGTGCTACCATTGATATAACTACCGTAATTGAGAAGGGAGTTTCTGCACACCATGCGATACGTGAATACGCTGCTGAGTCAGCTGATCTGGTGGTGATGGCTACACACGGGCACAGCGGGCTCTCTCACTTGTTCCTCGGTTCAACGGCAGAAAAAGTCACCCAGCACCTTAGACTACCGGTCATATCAGTTAAGCCTGACCTGGAAGAAAAGAAGTAAGAAGACAGTAAAGCTCTTTGAATCATCTTAAAGACCGCGTCTAAGTCCGCGCTCCGTAAATCGCCAACCGGGGATGGATGCATTAACATTTCTGTCTGACCAGGATAGTTCTGTTTTTCTGTCATTGCGCAGATCGTACATTATCATTTTTCCGGGTTGCCATACCTCATCCAACACCTCAGAATAGCCTGATGCTTCCAGTCTTTTAATCATCTGCCCGTCATCATTGAAATACTCAATTTTTTGAAGGACGTAGCGTTCAGGATCTATATAAAAATTGAGGTAATTATATTCGCTGCTTTCCGTTTTTTCAGCTCTCAATACGTAAGTTGAGTCGCTTTTTGAACGCAATTCAAACTCATAGTCTTCAGGGTCCTGATCGCCCAGATCTTCGTATGTAAAATCGCTTCCCATAAACCGGTCACCTTTCTCAGCCGCCGAGATGATTTGAATCTGGCCGAGTGCCGGCAGATACAACTTTTGCACCTCCTCGGATCCCTCACTGATGCTCAAAAAGGCGGTGCCCCTGACATTTGCCGGGGATTCAAATATCAGCAGACTTTTGCTGATCTCACCGTCATTCATGCTGAAAGAGAGAAGGTCTCTCTCCCGGGTATTACCTCGGCTGTCAAAAATCACCATGCGCATATCTGCTTGTTCGCTGTTGATTTTATTGCGTCGCTGGTCTACCTCTTCAAATATTTTCCGTGCTTCTGGATCGTCCTCGATATTTTGTGCGCCCACGAAAGACGGAATCAGAAACAGCAGTAATAGTGAAAGTCGAAAAATCATCTCAATGACAATTATTTTTGTGTCCGTTTTAATTGCTTACAAAATGCATGCTTATAAGTAAAAAAAGAGTCTAAAGGTTCCTGCTTGATTAATTTGATAAGAGTATAACAAACCAGTGGGGTCCTGTCAGTTTTAACTATCTAAGGTTTTTGGAACATCCAAAGAATCAAGAATTCAAAAATACTTTTAGATTGGCACGCAGAAGCGATATCTTGTGCACTTCTTATTATTAATGTTTGCTACCCCATTTTATGCCCGAATTAATTACTGTTCAAGAACTCCTGGCAATGGGTTTGCCGCCTATCATTATTTATGCTGCTCCCGTAATGTTTGCCCTTGTTTTCCTGGAATGGGGGATTAGTGCCTGGCAAAATAAGGACAGGTATGAAGCAAAGGATTTTTGGGCATCTACTGCTATAGGTGTGGGTAACATCGTTGTGAGTTCATTGACGAAGGTCAGTATTTTCGGACTTATACTCTTCTTCTATAATATGATGCCCTGGCGGGTTCCCTATGAGTGGTGGTCCTATCCGCTCTGTTTTATCTTTCTGGATTTCTGTCGTTACTGGGCACATCGTATAGCGCACGAGCAGCGCATCTGGTGGGCTACACACGTGCCTCATCACTCTTCTGAGCAGTATAATTTTTCGGTTTCTTTTAGGCTCTCTTGGGTGCAAGGGTTTAAGGTGCTTTTCTTTTTACCGGTAGCCATGGCCGGTTTCCACCCGGTGGTCTTCTTCATTTGCCATCAGATCGCGGTGCTCTACCAGTTCTGGATTCATACGGAAATGATTGACAAGCTTCCGCGTCCTATTGAGTTTATTTTTACTACGCCATCCCATCACAGGGTACACCATGCCAAGGACGATCATTACCTGGATAAGAATTACGGCTCCACTTTTATTATCTGGGATCGGATGTTCGGTACCTTTCAGCCGGAACTGAATACGCCCAATTACGGTATTACCAAACCCCCTGAATCCTACAATCCGGTGTATCTGGTATTTCATGAATTCATTGATATTTGGAAGGATTTAAAGAAGGCTGAGGGTTTTAAGGACTATCTTTGGATTCTTTTTGCAAGTCCGGCTGAACAGGCGCGTGCCGTTAAAGAAGATGAAAGCGGGGCACCTTAAACGACCCCGCAATCATTCGGTAAAAAGATTGATTTAATATGAGATATGGAATGAAATAGTTTATTGCTAATTATTACTTTTCTCATTCTTAAATCTGAGTAGATAGTAGTAATCGCTTTTCCTTAAATAGAGTTCTTAGGTTTTTTAGCTTTATTTCCTTTAGAATCAAAGTAAAGCGTTTGTTCATCTCCTTCCTTGGCTATAACAACCTGATAGTATTTTGTACTTTCGTCAAAATTCCTGATTACCATTTGGTCTTCAGTAATAGTCCAATTGGGATAATCCTTATAAATTGACTGGGCGATATTCAATGGTAGTTTAACATTGGTTGCAACTGTTTTTGAGCTTATGAGCCTACCCATGGCATCATACGTGGCTTCACATTTGATGTTTTTGCCTGTTGCCGTAACTATATACTCATTGGCATCACCGCCCCGATTGTGCTTGTACCAAGAAACTTTTTTGCCACCACAACTGAGATAGTCACTGTTAACTGCTTTAGTAACATTTCGGGGTATATTCCTCTTGCTCACTTTTACTTTTGGAACATTGAGAGCCAGATCGGGGGTTGTTTCTTTACCCCTGGTATTAAAGTACACTGTTTTTCGTTCTCCTTTGTTTACCAGAGTGATTTCCGTATACCCTATATTCTGATCAAAATTACGCACTACTACCTGATCTCCGGAAACTTTCCATCCAGGGTAGTTTGCTGATAAACTTTCCTGTATTTCGGCAGACAATTTCATATTCGTTAAAATTGTTTTTGCACTGATCAGATTACCTTCGGCATCATAAACAGCCTCACACTTTATGTTTTTGCCACTGGCCCTGGCCACATAATAATCCACCCCGGAAGCTTCATCCATAATCTGCCATGTTATATTGTCTTTACAACTCATGTAATCAGATTCAACTGCTTTAACGACAGCTGCCGGAACCTCTTTTTTCTTAACCTCTACTTGCTGGGCATAAGTGGTGCTGTTCTGCAGTATGAATATGGATAACAAAAGGCAGAGAAAGGGAACCTGAACCATAAATCCCGCTTTTAATTTTCTATATTTTTTCATTGTTAACACCTCCTTATTATAGAATAGATACAATTATTCAATTACTGATACACACTTTACTTAACCTATTATAAGTTATTAGTACTATTGAACATGTAATAGAATAAAAGCTTTTGCTGTAGTGGGATAGATTACAAAGGATTTAAAAATTTGGGGATAGGAGTTGCTCCTTTGCAAAGTAACTTGCAGTACACCTTTGTCTCTCCCGATTAGCTATATATCTGAAATTTAATTCAGCTTTTTTGAGTGAGACTAAATCGAAATTTAAAATTCACCCCAGTTTAACCAGGTATCTTCAGCCTCGAGCTTCCCTTCCATATCCTCGTCCATTTTGGAAAAGAAATCGAGTCCGGTAAGAGCCTCAATGATATCGACGCTAACCAAAAAATCCTGGATCTCACCGTGGGCTTCTTTGTGATGGGGAAGTAGAAAAGCAAGTACCAGTGGCTTGCCGTGATTATCGTTACGAACGACTATTTTAAAAAACATCGGAGGTACGGTGATGTCATTGTTAGTGCCAACATTTTCCATCTCACCTCTTCCAAGTACGGTGCCGGCATAGACCCACACCTCTTTTTCCTGCTCCTCTACTACGGTATCCTGAATATACCGCTCGAGATCACGCCAGATCCCTCCGCCACCGTTGAATCCGTCATGGTCTTGGGGAGCTACATTGGAGAGATGATTGATTTCATATACTCTCGATATTTCATTGGCATCGCTTACAAATTCCCACAATTCGAGATCTTTCATATCATCTGCATTCACTACTCCGTCACCATTGGTATCAGCTACTCCATAGAGTCCGTCTCCGTCGCGGTCGCCTCCGGAAATATTAAATGGCGCCAGGTGTCCTCTGGCATATCCTTCCCCGCCGTTGTAAAGTCCTACGTATTCCTGGTCTCTTACCGGATTCGGGATATTTTGGTCCACTCGAAATGAGTTGAAGATTCCGTATCGTGGGACCGTATTTGTATAACCCGGCTCCACTTTGTAGGCAACCCAATTTGGGATACGGTGTTTATGATTATAGGAGAGTATATAAGCTTCTCGGAAAAGGATATTGTCATAACCCGGCATGCCCTGGTAGATGTGTTCATCGACCAGTTGCTGGTTATATTCTGAATAATTTTGTGCAGGGGTAGTATTTACAGAGAGCAGCAATATGATTGCTACCGATAGCAAAGGGAGTCGCATGGCAAATGGTTTTACGGGAAGTTCGCAGATATCATTGCGAAAATAATACTTTTCCCGTAAAAATGTATGGCTGTTTACCTCAAGCTATATGGTATGTAATCTCAAAAACAGAGAATGGTGCTGCTGTTAAGGGGTTTCACTCAATCCCTTCTCTTTAGCCTCCTTGCTGAATCGCGTATGCGGTACAGCATCCAAGCGGCCTTTGGAGATCACTTTGCCGGTAGCCTGGCAGATACCATAGGTGCCGTTTTGAATACGTTCCAAAGCATCATTGATCTCTTGGATGAACTTCTGCGTCCTCTCTTTAAGCTGGTAACTTAACTCCTGCTCTTCAACATCAGATCCGACATCCCCCATATGGTGATCAACGGATGAGTAGTCGGCGTCATCGGCCTCATTCAGGTTGTCAATGTTACGGTCAATATTTTCCAGTTCTTTTTCGGCTTCACTACGTTTTTCCAGGAGCAGTCTTTTGAAATATTCGAGTTCCTGTCTGTCAAAAGGTGTCTTTCCTTTTTTAGTTTCTTCCATAACAACCTCCTTGTTTTACCTGCAATTACACGCTATAGCTAAAGGTTGTCAATAGTCATTTTGCCTCTAAAGATTGTGGTGAAATGACCTACACTTATGAACGTAAATCGAGTTTAATTGAAAAAGGTTTGAATCACACTTGATGATATTTTGAGGATGTAACCTTGAGGTTTAGGGAATAATAAATTCAGGATGCAAGATAATATAGAGGTTGGCTCATACCTTGTGATTTTTGGCCCTGTAGCGCATGAAAACCAAAAGTAGAACAGAACCGATAACCAGAGTAATAAATAGGCTGCCGGTAATTCTGTAAAGAATATCACCGACGATAAAGCATACAAAAATAAAAAAAACGAGTCCCAAAAGTTTCCCCAGGCCACTCATAAGCGTTGCATCAGCGATTGATGAAGGTTTAAATAAGTTCTCTGCAGATAACTAAATAATTTTGATAAAGTAAAGACCCCTAACAATTTTTTCTATTCACCAACTCACCAACTCACCAACTCAGTAAATCAGTAAATCAATCCCTCACTCACTCCCTGCCTACATACTCCATTACCAATAGAGTTATATCATCCGACTGGTGGGCTTTATTCATGAATTTGAGGGTGTCCACGATAATTCCGCGCAACAGTTTCCCGTCACTGTCTTTGCTGTGCGTACGCAGGTATTCCTCTACCCGTTCGTCTTCATACATCTCGTCGTTTTCATTCATTGCTTCAGTAAGTCCGTCGGTATACAGAAACATCTTTTCACCGGGCTTTAGCTGTATCTCTTTGGTCTGGAACTGAATAGGTTCAATTTTTCCAAGCAGCAATCCTTCCGTATTTTCAACCTGTACTACCGAACCGTCGTCTTTCATATGATAGGGCAGGTTATGTCCGCCATTGCAATATTTAACAACACCGGTATCGGTATTTAGCACCCCGTAAAAAATCGTAACAAAGGTAGTCAGGTCACTTTCGGGAATGAGCATGGTATTTACAGTCTGCAGGCATTCCGCAGGATCTTTAAGTTGTGAAGCAATAGCTTTTAACATGGTTCTTGATACCGCCATATAGATCGATGCCGGAACTCCTTTCCCGGATACGTCGCCTATTACAAAGCCGAGGTGATTATCATCGATCATGAAGAAATCATAAAAATCGCCGCCTACTTCCTTGGCCGTGTGCATTTCTGCGTATACCTGGAACTCCTTACGGTCCGGAAAGGCCGGAAAATCCTGTGGTAGGATTTTTTGCTGTATACGTGATGCGGTGTCCAGATCTTGCTGTACCGAGTTCAGCAGATTCTTTTGCTTCAGGTTTTCCCGTATGTAATGAATCTCCTTGAGTCCTCTTTCTATGGTCACCTCCAGATCTGTAAAGTCAATGGGTTTGGTCACGAAATCAAAAGCACCTCTATTCATGGCGGTACGAATATTTTCCATATCACCGTAAGCAGAGACGATTACCGTCTTTAGTGCCTGTTCCTCCTTCTCCTGCAGCTTTTGAAGCAGGGTCAACCCATCCATTTTCGGCATGTTGATGTCAGAAAGAATCAGAGAGATATCACTGGTTACGTTTAGCAAATCCAGGGCTTCCTGGCCATTTTCAGCGAAATAAAATTCATAATCATCGTTATGAATTTTTTTGCGGAATTTTTGGAGGATGAGCATTTGTAGATCAGGCTCATCGTCCACTACCATTATTTTATGCGTTCTCATAATCTTCCTACTTCCTTATTGTTCATCTTTGCTATTGTTATACTCTTTTTGAACTTCCTCTTTAAGAGTTTCAAAATTGATGGGTTTGGTAAAAAACTCCTTTGCCCCTGAATCAATAGCCCGGTTATAGTTTTCTGAATCCCCATACGCAGAGATCATGCTGACCTTTATATCCGGGTAATGCTTTTTTACATGCTGTAAGAGCTCGATACCTGACATACCCGGCATGTTGATATCCGAGAAAATGTACATCACATCAGGGGGTGTTTTTGACTCCAGTATTTCCAGAGCCTCCTCTCCTGAGAATGCAAAAAGCAGTTCCAGCTGTTTGTTTCTGATTTCCTTTCGGAATTTTTGACGAAATAGCATCTCTACATCTTTTTCGTCATCTACGACTAAAAACTTCATAATATTAGGTTTTATGTTGGTATGTTAATGATAAATTTTGTGAATTCTCCTTTTTTACTTTCAATTTCTAAAGTTCCGCCATGCGCTTTGATAATATCGTGGGATATACTGAGTCCTAAGCCTGTTCCTTCAGTTCCTTTTTTGGTGGTAAAGAATGGCTGCAGTATAAGATCTTTCAACTCCTCAGGGATTCCAGGCCCGTTGTCGGTAATCTGCACCTCCGCATGCGTGCTA
This sequence comes from Halalkalibaculum roseum, assembly GCF_011059145.1. Lineage (NCBI taxonomy): Bacteria > Pseudomonadati > Balneolota > Balneolia > Balneolales > Balneolaceae > Halalkalibaculum > Halalkalibaculum roseum. The sequence goes on from NZ_JAALLT010000001.1 coordinate 920,769, forward strand.
TTCTTATGGGTGCCTACCGATAATTTGGGAGTGTAGGTATCTTTCCCTTCATTGTTGCCGTCAATCTTTTCCCTCATCGCATCAAAAGCATTGTTACATAAGTTTAAAATCACCCTACTGAACTCCTCAGCAACCAGTGACAGTTCCCCGATTTCTTCATCAAAATGAAAGTCTATGTCTACGTTGATAGGATGCTTTCCGGCTCTCATCCCGTGAAAGGCGAGATTCGTGTACTCCTTTATTAAATTATTAAGTGGGATCGGTTCTTTTGCTCCCGCTCCTCCTCGACTGTGCTGAAGCATTGATTTGACGATAGAATCCGCCCGGTTCCCGTGTTCATGAATCTTGCGGATGTTGGTTTCAATGTCTTTCAAAATGTCATTTATCAATTCACCGTCGGCAGGAAGCTTAGCTTTGATCTCTTCTCTTGCTTCTTCTATCAATTCAATGCTTAGATCCGAGAAGTTATTAACGAAGTTGAGCGGATTTTTAATCTCATGGGCGATTCCCGCTGTCAGCTGTCCTAATGAGGCTAACTTTTCCTGCTGCACCAGTTGCTGCTGCATAGTTTTGAGTTCACTCAATGTGGCATTGAGCTGTCTGTAGGCAGAAGCATTGTCAAGAGCTATGGCAGCATAAGTGGCCAGGTTTCGCAGTAAGTTTACATGATAAGGGGAGTATGCATTTTTATTAAAACTTTGAGTGGTGATAACCCCAATGGTTCGATCTTGCTGAACCAAAGGCAGGTAAATCACGGAGTTAGGTACTTTGCCAACCAATGGGGCTTCGTATTTCTGTAAATATTGCTTGTGCTCGTTTTCAAAATCCCCGATGATGATTTCTTCGCGGTTTTTAAAGCACCAAACCGACAACCACTTCTCATCATCGAGTTCATTGGTATAGGCTGGTAGCATTTCTCCTTCTTCCTTGGTAGCCGGAAAATCAAGCTGTTTTTGCTCTTCGTTGTATATGCCTACCCCAAAAATAGCGGCATCCATCAGTTTATTTACATTTTCGTATACGGTTTCAATGATTTTATCGACGGAGAGGGTGGAGGTTATGGCTCTACCGATTTTGCTGAGTTGCTCTGTATCGGCCCGGCGCCTGTTTTCGGCCTCGGCACGCAGCTCGGCCTCTCTTAACTTACTTCTCTCTTTTTCTTTTTTGGAAAGACGGTAACGCTGAACCCGGTCCACACCGAATACGCTAAAGCCGAATATTCCCACAAACAATCCATAAGCCCACCAGGTCTGATACCAGGGCGGCAGCACGGAAAGATTCACGGATGCTCCGTTTTCATTCCAGATGCCATCGGCATTTGAGGCTTTTACCCTAAAAGTGTAGTCACCCGGAGAGAGGTTAGTATAGGTGGCTGAGCGTTTGGTTCCTGCTGACACCCACTCATTGTCAAATCCTTCCAGTCTGTAAGCATAGCTATTCTTTGCAGCATTGGCGAAATGAAGCGCTACATAATCGAATGTCAGCTCATTCTGAGTATGAGCAAGCGTGATGGTTGGAACCTCAGTTAAGGGTTGTTTCAAAGGTGAATCTTCACCGACTTCAAGCGGTTTGTTGAAGAGCTTGACACTGGAAATGACTACCTGTGGGGGAATTTCATTGATATGAAGCTGCTCCGGGTTGAAGGCTGTAACACCTTTCCCGCTTCCAAAGTACATTACTCCTCCCTTGCCTTTGAAATAGGCATTTTGACTATACTCAAGCGCCATCAGTCCGTCATCGAGACCGTAATTGCGAAAGGTTTCGGTTTCCGGATCAAAGTTAGAAATGCCATTATTTGAACTCATCCAGAGCGTTCCTGCTTCATCTACAAGAAGGCCATAAAGCGTATTGCTGGGAAGGCCCCGTTCCATGGTATAGTGTTTTGCCGAACCTGTGTGTGAATCAAACCGGTTCAATCCGCCATTCTGCGTGGCAAGCCAGAGAATGCCCGGTTCGGAGGCACGCTCGGTAATGCCTGCAATCTGATTGTGATTGATGGTGGTGGTATCATTGGGGTTATAAGTCGAAGCAAGAGTAACGTCATCATTCGCATCGATTCGGTATAGCCCTTCGTTAGTGCCCGCCCAGAGTACCTGATTTGTATCCTGGTACAGACTTAGCACAAAAGGTTCCTGATCAATTCCACTCTGTGCCATAGGTAGGTGCTCAAAGTCCCTGCTTCGGGTATCGAAACGGTCGATGCCTCCTGCGCTTCCTAGGTAAAGCGTGCTGTTGTCTTCATAGCTTTTAACCAGTGCGAAGATATTATTTCGGCCACGGTTTTCCGGTTTCTGAGGATGCCTATATGAGATTGCTTTGCCGGTGGTACGATCAAAAAGATTGAGTCCCCCGCTGCCGGCTACCCAGAATTCATTATCGGCATCTTCCGCAAAAACTCTATAGTTTCCGGGAAGCAGAGAAGTGGAATCTTGCGGAATATGCTGATAACGAACGAATTCTGACGTACGTAAATCAAAACGGGTAAGGAAATCACCACCGACTCCTACATCCGAACCTACCCATAGGGTGCCATTGCGGTCCTCATAGACGCCCCAAACTATCCCCGGAGCAATACTTTGGTCGTCTTCAGGGTCATTTCGTAAGTGTGTAAAGTTTACGGCCCCCGGATTAAAAGCTTCCAAACCTTCCGTGAAAGTACCCACCCAAATAGTGCCCGAGCGGTCTGCAAACAGTGTTCGAACATTGTTATCACTGAGACTGTGAGGGTCTCTTGGATTATTTCTGTAAGAGGTGAAGGTCTCCGATTGCATATCGAAGCGAGCAACCCCTGTACCGGGTCCGCCTACCCAGAGTACGTTCGGGTTGTCCGGATCGGGGACCACCTGGTGAATGAAATTCAGAGGATTGGTTTCGCTGCTTTCATTGTCAGCAATGAGATGTCGTTTATATGCCCCTGATAGACTATTGAATTTGACCAGCCCGTTGCCGGTTGCCAGCCAGATAATATTGGGTTCATCAGGAGAGTGATATTGGCCAAGTACATTTTCAGGTGCACCATAAACGCCTCTTCCTTCGGGGTCGAAAAGAAATCGTGTAATTTCATCTGTTTCAGGGTCAATCCTGGATATACCGTTATTTGAGCCTGCCCATATGTAGCCTTCAAAATCTTCGGAAATTTTGAAGATGGTATGACTGGATATGGTACTGGAATCGTCATGAACATGAGTGAACCGTGTAAATTTACCATCCTCTCCGGTTTTCATTCGGTTCAGACCATTATCAAAAGTACTCACCCAGAGATCTCCACGACTGTCTTCAAACGGCATGAAAGCACGATTGCTGGATAGTGAAGTGGAATCGTCAGGATCGTGCAAATACTTCTTGAATCGACCGGTTGTTTGATTCAGCCGGTTAAGCCCACCGCCTTCCGCCGTTACCCAAATATCTCCATTACTCGCTTCTGCAGCACCCCGCACCCAATTTTCAGAAAGTGAGGTTGTGTCGAAAGGAGTTTCGGTATAGACCTTGAATTCCTGGCCGTCAAAGCGATGCAATCCACCCTGTGTGGTTATCCATAAGTACCCACGGCTGTCCTGCATAATGGAGCTGGCACTGGCTTGAGCCATTCCCTCTTCAATACCGATATGTTCAAAGCGCAGGGAAGGGGCTTTACTGGTCATGAAGGTGGTCCGTGAAACCTGCTCATCCTGGGCAAGGGCAGGGGAAGTCCAAAGAATAAGAGGTACCAGCAGGAGGTACGAGTAGAATTCGGTCATTTCTTTTAAAGCTTTCATTGCTTACTTACTGTGAAATAGGTTAATAGTGAAAATGGTACCTTCTGACTCACTTGAAGAGACCTCGAGTTTGCCACCATGTGCTTTTATAATATCATTAGTTATGGATAAACCTAGGCCGGTGCCATCCGTCCCTTTTTTTGTCGTAAAAAACGGTTGCATAATCTTGTCTTTTATCTCACCTGGAATGCCGGATCCGTTATCTTCGATTTCAATGGCAACACTCGATTCATCTGATATGGTACGAACAGTAAGTTTGGGCTCGTACTTGTGATTTGACTCAGCTGAGAGCCGTCTGCTGTTATCTGTCAGTTTCTCCCTCATAGCATCAAAGGCATTATTACACAGGTTTACAATCACCCTTGAAAAGTCTTCTGTAACCAGCGGTACCACACCGATCGAATCATCAAGATCAAACTCTATGTCTACATTGATAGGGTTTTTTGAAGCTCGCATGCCGTGGAAGGAGAGGTGAGTAAATTCTTTCACGAGTGCATTCAAATCCGACGGCTCCATTATTCCTGAACCGCCCCGGCTATGTTCCAGCATAGACTTGACGATGCCGTCGGCACGGCTACCATGCTCATGAATCTTTTGCAGGTTCATCTCCACATTATTCAGGATGTCATACAATTCAACAAGCACATCATCCTGAAGGGATATATCGTGAAACGCCCCTACAGATTTGATTTCATCCCGTGCTTCTTGAATCAGTTCTACGGATAAATCCGAAAAATTATTTACGAAATTAAGTGGGTTCTTGATCTCGTGTGCGATTCCGGCGGTAAGTTGACCTAGAGAAGCCAGTTTTTCCTGCTGAATAAGCTGATCCTGGGTAGCGTGCAATTCCTTAAGGGTTGCTTCCAAACGGTCCCTTTCTTCACGAATTAGTTTTGCCTGTTGTTCAGCTTCCTTAAGATCCTCGAATCGCTGATAAGCCAAGTCAAATACCCCGGCAAAACGAACCAAAGTTTCTATGGCATTCTTAGGGGGATTGGGGACAACACCCGGCAGACTATATCCTATCTCACCCTGACGGGTTCGCGCCATGATAAAAGTAAGCCCCCCAATGTGTCGAACATCATCCAGACTTGGGGCCTGAGGATCGACCTGTTCAAAATCGCCAAGAGTGATCATCTTATTCACGTAGTCCACGGCCATATCGGGACCCATATCAAGTACCATGTACGGTTCATCACTCATTTCCCAACGTACCACCGACTCAATTTCGGTATGTATCTTCCTGGGAAGTGACATAATCATTCCGATCTTACTACCATCACCGGAGGTCATTGCCTTCTCGTATTTGTCCTCCAGCCATCTCATATACCAGAAATAGTGAGCTTCGTGACCCAGTGAAATAAACTCGGTACGCATAGTGACCACAATATCCAGCAAGTCGCTGGATTTTTGCATAGCTGATACTTTAGACCGAATTCGTTCCAGCGCTAGTTCAATTTCGGCTTCCCGAGCTCTTTGTTCCGATTTCTTCAGATCGAGAAATCGGGTATAGGTCTGGTCAAATACACTGGTGAAGCGTTTGAAAATATCGTGTGCTTTCGGCACTTTTTCGTAAGTGATAAACAATAGAAAGCCATTTGAGAATTTACACAAGTGGTTAATCTGGTAAGTCGGCAGTGAAAGTCCTTCGTCTTGCAGATCCTGAAATATTGGAGTAAGCTGGGGAAGGGATTTCATAAAACCGTAATGGCTTTCGAGTGCTTCGCCTTTTAATTCCTGCACAAAAAAGGTGTTCTCGCTGTGAACAAAATCGTCCCATTCTTCGAAGGATGCTTCACCCCGGTGCGGCAGGAGGAAGGGTTTTTGGACCGTACCCTCACTGCTCATGATGCAGGAACTTGAATGCCCATCCTCTTCCAGAATGCAGTACCCGCAACTCCATGCATGAATGCCCAGTGCCTGTATTTCCAAAAATAAGAGATTGGCTACTTCCGGAAGCTCATCACTATTCTGCATGCCCATGGTACGGGAGCGGATCTTTTCGAGGCCGGCTTCAATTTTGGCTTCCCTTGCCTGAGCTTCTGCTTTTTGAAGATCGAGGAAACGGGTGTAGGTTTGTTCAAAGACTTTAGTGAAGCGGACCAGAAGGTTTTCCTCTTCTTTTTCTAGCAGCGATCCGCCAACGATATGGAGGTATCCATAGGTGAAATTAAAGCAGTAGAAGACGGTAGGGTCGGGGAACTGGTTACGGACCATTTCCTCCGCTTCTTTGGAATTGAACTTGGTTATCGCATATTCGAGATGATCTAATCTTACTTGTCCGGCCACAGATTGATGAAAGACAGGTTCCTGAGCTTTCCATGCGGCATATCGTGCATCAAATGTATCATCTCCGGTCAGTGGCAGATAAAACAACCCAAACTCGTCTCCGCCTGGACTGGTGACCCATGTTTCCTGTATTTGTTGTTCCTCGCGAACTTCGACATAACCACAGGTTACAAAATTGGTAACACCAAGAGCGATGAGTTCTTTATATAATAGTACAACCACGTCTTTAAGCTCTTCGCCTTTTTGCATGCCCATAGTACGGGACCGAACTTTCTCCAGGGCCGTTTCAATCTTTGCTTCTCTAGTCTGTGCTTCTGCTTTTTTAAGATCCTCAAAACGCTTATAGGCCAGGTCAAAAGCCTGCCCCATTTTTTTAAGGATGGAACCTACCTCCTGTGTAGGTTTTTCCAGCATGTCTATACTCATCCTTCCGTTCTGAAGTGCTACGGTGGGGTGATAGGCAGTATCAAGGTTGGTCTCATCAATGAAATCCAGGAAATCCTGAGCTTCCTGAGCGTGTCCGTTATCCCGCAGCCATTGTACCGTGTGCGGATACCGATTCGGTCCCTGAGTAACAACATAGTAATCTTCCGTTTGCTCCCAGACTTCTCTCATAAAGAAATCCGGATGCGTATCTTCTATTTGATAAGTGATATCGAGGGAAATATCGAGTCCATTCCCGGTCTCTTCTATAGTAGTCAGGTCCCAGATTCTATATCTCCCATCCGGTTCTCTGAGGTGAATGGTAGCTGCCGAAACGCTTGGGATATCGAGACCTATAATCTCATTTTTTAAGGTGTTAACAACTTCCAGGATTTCATCTGACTTGTACATAGCCAGGGCCTTAGCCCGTACCCGCTCAACGGCAAGGTTGATCTGTGCTTCCCGTGCCTGAGCTTCTGCTTTTTTAAGATCTTCAAAACGGGTATAGCTTTGTTCAAAGACTTTCGCAAAACGTTTGAGGATATCAGGATCGGAATACTCTTCGGTTGTGATCAGCAGTAAATACCCATGTTTGTAGTAAGCGGCATTCCATTGTTGTTTTTTCGGGAATGTTAATCCACTATCCAGGATCTGTTGAAAGAAAGGTCTGACTTTCGGCAGAGAGAGCATATACTCATAATGGTCTTCTAATTCCTTTCCGGATTTAGTGATCGAGATAAAGTCTTTGTTTTCTTTCCATCCGGCGTACATCTGAGCATGAGTCGGGTCGTCAGTATTAGGTATAGACACTGGGGGAAGAATCCCGGTTTCGACGGCAAACCAGGCTACATCTTCATCCTTGTCATTTTCACAAAAAACAAATCCCGTACCCCACATTTCACCGCCGAGATTGCGCAGCTGCTCAAAAAGTACGAAAGCTACATCGTTCAACTCATCCGACTTCTGCATAGCCATAGATCGTGAACGCACCCTCTCAAGAGCCATTTCAATTTGGGTTTCCCGCGCCTGTGCTTCTGCTTTTTTAAGATCTAAGAAACGGGTGTATGTTTGATCAAATACTTTGGCAAAGCGTTTAAAAATATCGTGGGCATCAGGAACCGGTTTAAGCGTAATAAAAAGCAGATTTCCATGCGAGAAATTGGCTACGTGATGTACTTGCCGTTCAGGCATCGGATGGCCGGCTGATTCTGATGTTTTAAACGCCTCATCTAGTAAAGGGAAGGATCGCAAATACCGGAAATAGGACTTCATTTGATCGCCTGATATATCTTTAACAATAAATTCCTCTCCATTTACCCAGCTTTCATACTGTTCTTTATGCCATTCCTCTTCCTCAATAGGCATACGGAAGGGGGGATTCATTGAGCCATCTGCATTACACATCCAGGAAATAAGTTCACCCTTCTTTTGATCCCAAATGGTGAATCCGCTGCTGAATGTTTCTACACCAAGTGCTTCCATCTGCTCAAACAGCAGGGAAGAGGCTTCTGCAAGTTCGTCGCTGCTATGCATGGCCATCGTTCGTGCACGTACACGTTCAAGTGCCGTTTCAATTTCGAGCTCTCTGTTCTTTTTAAGCAGGTCATCAGTTTGCCGGTCTACCAGTTCCTGAAGCCTTTCTTTTTCCCGTTTCCACTCTTCCTGATGCCAGTGATCATTCTCAGTATCCACGGGGGTGGAAGTATGCCAGTGGGTCAATTTCCATTGGTTCTCTTCATATTCCATCACGCAACTGGCTCGCATAAAGATGGATTTAACTTCTTCTGAAGAGGAGAGTGTAAGAGTGATCTCCTCAACTATAAATGCATTATTTCCATCCGGTGAAATTCGGCTCGCTATTCGATTACGGTCGAGCCCGGGCTTCATGTCTCCCATCTGTTCATATTGAGATTTGAACAAAGCGTCAACTTCTTTCAGGGATAATATCTTTTCATCTTTCGTGGTGCCAAAAACGACAGGATCGGGTCCAATTATGTCAGACAGATCTTCATAGGGGGTAAGACAGAATCCCACATTCAAGATCCTTTCATAATTGTATTCCAGCGATTTTTGTTTTACTGAGTTCATATTACTCCTTTGAGTGCAGAGATATGGAGAAAATGGTTTTTTCACCGGGTATACTGCTGATTTCTATCTTTCCGCCATGTGCTTTTATAATATCATTGGTAATACTGAGTCCGAGTCCGGTGCCAAGGGTACCTTTCTTTGTGGTATAAAAAGGCTGCATGATTTTATCTCTGATATCTTCAGGAATGCCGGGTCCGTTGTCTTCGATTTCAACGGTGACACTCGATCCCTCAGAAATAGTACGAACAGTAAGTTTGGGCTCGTACTTATTATCTGACTCACCGTATAACTGATTGTCGGCTGTCAGCTTCTCCCTCATTGCATCAAAGGCATTATTGAACAGATTGATAAACACCCTACTCATATCCTCCGGGTTTAATGCTACTTTACCAACCGAAGAATCCAGATCCATTTGAATATCCACGTTTATTGGATCGGAACCTGCTCTCATACCGTGAAAACTAAGTGTTAGGTATTCTTCCACCAGGCTATTGAGATCCGTCGGTTGCTTGGTACCCGATCCACCCTTGCTGTGCAGAAGCATGGATTTTACAATGTTGTCTGCCCGGCTTCCGTGGTCGTATATCTTTTTCAGATTAGCCTCAATGTCATCCAAAATGGCAAGGATTTCTTCCGGCTCATCACTGAAAGCCTCTAGTTCTTCGCGGGCTTCATCAATAAGTTCTATACTTAGTTCAGAAAAATTATTGACAAAATTCAGCGGGTTTTTGATTTCATGAGCAATACCTGCTGTAAGCTGACCTAAAGATGCCAGTTTTTCCTGGTGAATGAGTTGTTCCTGTAGCGCTTTTAGTTCTTTGGTACGTTCTTTTACTTGCTGTTCCAGTTTTTTCTTCTCGGCCATCCATTCGTTGACATGCCAGGTGTCATCCTGAATATCAGAAGGGATGGAACCATGCCAGTGCACTAGTTTCCAGCTTCCATTTATATATTCCAGCAGGCAGGTAAAACGAAAATCAAACTCGTTACTGATTTCATCTGAGGTCACGCTCAATCGTATTTGCTCTACAAAGAGCGCAGTATCCTCCTCCGGAGACAACCGGCTATAGACATGCTCTCGATCAAAATTAAAATTCAGCCCCAATTTTTTTGCCTGCTCCTCCTGGGTTTTAATCTGTTCTCTGTAGCCTTCCAGATCATAAATTTCCTCATCAAGTGTGGTGCCATAGCCCATCACATCATCAGCGACCAATTCCTCGATATTATCCAAAGGAATCTGATTCAGGCTGATCGCCATAATTTTCTCAAAGGCCTCTTCCAGGGCTTGTAATTTTTTCTCTCTCATGCTTAGCTCTCAGGATTTTTTTCTAAAACTGCAGGTGAATATGCGTATGCCATGCTTTGATTGAGTATTACAGGTAGTTTCTTTTGTTTTTCCTTGATAGTAATCGAATATAAAATGTATCAGCCCACTGCATTCCGGGACTCCCGAGCCGGAGTTTTAGGCAATGAAATGACGAACTCTGTATAGGACCCCGGGTCGGATTCAATGCGTAGTGTTCCGTTATGCAGGTTGATAATATCGTAGGTCATGGATAATCCAAGTCCGGTACCTTCGCCCGTAGGCTTCGTAGTGAAAAAGGGTTCAAAAATCTTTTCACGTATCTCATCCGGTATGCCCGGACCGTTATCACGAATTCCAATTTGTAACCTTCCACCCAGATCCTGTGTAGTGATCTTTATAATTGGATTTCGTTCTTTGGTAGTGCTGCAGTGCTCATAGGCAGCGTACATGGCGTTATTGATGATATTCAGAAAGGCACGACTTAAATCCTGTGCTACCAAATCGATTATGCCAATTGAATCATCATAGTCGGTTTGGATGTCGATATTGAAGGATTTGTTGACGGCACGCATTCCGTGATAGGCAAGCTTAACATATTCGTCAATGAGCTTATTGAGATCGGTGGGAATACGTTCCCCGCTCTTGCCCCGGCTGTGCAACAGCATGCTCTTGACAATACCGTCAGCCCGTCTACCGTGCTCCAGTATCTTTTTGAGATTTGCTTCTACATCATCAAGAATAAAACCGACCTCCTCCGTGATATCAGAGGCGTCCAATCCTGAGACTTCATCCCGGATCTCCTGAACCAGCTCAATGGATACATCCGAGAAGTTATTTACAAAATTCAACGGGTTTTTGATCTCATGGGCAATACCTGCAGTGAGCTGTCCAAGCGAAGCCAGCTTCTCTTGTTGCACCAGTTGTTCCTGTGCTGCTTTCAACTCAGTCAGGGCCTCCTGCAGGTTTTCGTAGGCCTCGGCATTCTGCATAGCCACACCGACATTGGCAGCAATAGTGCTTAGCAGTCGCTGATCGTATTCAGTAAAGCGGTTTTTCTCTTCAGTACTCTGTACACTGATTACACCGATGGCTTTATCGCCGGTGACAATAGGAACACCGAGATACGATTCCACCCATTTCCCGATCTTTTCTGCCTTGATGCGGTCATAGGCTTCTTCAAGATCATGATTGATCAGCAGAGGTTTTTTGGTGGTGATAATCTTCTCGGTGAGTCCGTTTCCAAAAGGCTTGCTCTTCTTGGCATTCTTATCCCCATAGTAGTAGGGGAAGTGTAGCATGTTCTCTTCGCGTTCGTACAGAGCCAGGTAGACAATGTCAGCTTTAAATGTTTCCCGCATTTGTTCACCCACTAGATCGATGAGGGCATCAAACTCCAGCTGCGAGACCAGGGCCCGGCTTATATTATTCACCGTTTGCAGTTCACTGGCGCGTTGTTCGGTTTCAGCCAGCAGCCTGTTCGTTTCGTTAAAGAGCCGTGCATTTTCCAGCGCCACGCTCATACTGTTAGTTAGAGTGGTGAGCAGGCGTACATCCGATTCGTCGAAAGCATCTTCCTGTTCCACATTCTGCAGACTGACGGAACCGATTACCTCATCACCGACAATCATGGGGACAAATATGGCCGATTTGGGAGGGAGACCTTTGCTGACGCCTTGTTCGGTATCACCGTATTTCTTTGCCGTTTCAATATAATCACGGTTGATCAGCAGGTGTTCTTTATGTTCAATCAAGTATTTATTGGCCCAGATGAATGGGCGAGGTTCATTAAAGAAGCGCTCCCCGTTTTCAATGACATATTCCCAGTGTTCTATTTCCTTCTTATGGTCGAAAGTGCGTATGACCAGAGTCTGGGTATTTAACACATTACAAATGCGGTCGCCGACCAGACTGTAAATGGCTTCCATGTCCATTTCGCGCACCAAGCCTTCCTGCACACTGTTGATCACAGCCAGCTCGGCATTGCGTTGCTCGGTCTCGGCCAGCAGGCGTGTGGTTTCATTGAAGAGTCGGGCGTTTTCAAGGGCCACACTCATACTGTTGACCAGGGTATTGAGCAGGCGTACATCCGATTCGCTGAATGCGTGTTCGCGGTCAAGGTTTTGAAGGGTCACATAGCCCCGAACCTTATCGCCGACCAGCATGGGTACATAAAGTGCCGACTTTGCAACCCGGGTGCCGGGTACCGGTTTATGTGGCTGGCCAAGGATCGCAGAAAGTTCAGCTGCTGCATTCTCGTTTAACAGCAGCATGCTGCGATCATTAATAATTTTCTCCCTTACTTTGTCGTACGGACGATTGCTGGGGTAGAGGCGGTCCCCGTCTTCAAACAGGTATTTGAAGTTTTCAGTCTTGTCCTCGTGGTTAAAGGTTACAATGCCCGTAACTTGTGCATCAAATAGATTCCGGATTCGCTCGCCGACCAGTTCATAAATGCCCTGCATGTCCATCTCCGCCACGAGACCTTCCTGCACGCTGTTGATTACGGCCAGTTCGGCATTGCGTTGTTCGGTTTCATTGAAGAGGCGGGCATTTTCCAGGGCCACACTCATACTGTTGGCAAGGGTTCTTAGCAGCCGAACGTCCGATTCGCTGAACGCGTGCTCCTTATCGAGGTTTTGAAGGCTCACATAGCCGCGTACCGTGTCACCGATGCTGAGCGGTACAAACACCATGGATTTTGGAAATCCCGTTCCGGGAACAGCGGTAGGAGGGGCGCCGGTGATGGTGGTATAGGCTTCCCCCGCGTTCTCCTGGATATTGATCATGTTGTTGGTCTTGATCAGGCGCTGGCGGATCTTATCATATTTTCTCGGTTTGGGATATAGCCGGCCTCCGTTTTCAAAAAGGTAGCGGAACGTCTCAGTTTCGTATTCATGGTCGAAGGTGGCAATGGCAGCCACTTGGGCATCAAAAAGCTGTCGAATGCGATCTCCCACCAAGTCATAAATACCCTGCATGTCCATCTCAGCTACAAGTCCCTGCTGCACGCTGTTGATTACAGCCAGTTCGGCATTGCGCTGTTCGGTTTCGTTGAAGAGACGGGCGTTTTCAAGGGCCACACTCATACTGTTGGTCAGGGTGCTCAGCAGCCGCACATCCGATTCGCTGAAGGCATGCTCCCGGTCTAGATTTTGAAGACTCACATACCCGCGCACCTTATTACCCACAACCATGGGAACATACAGGGCTGACTTTGTGAGTTTGGTGCCCGGAACTACTGTAGGCTCTTCGCCGGTGATGGTCTTCCACACCTCGTCGGCATCTTCGTTGATGCAGATTAAGGTTTGTGAATCAATGAGGCGCTGGCGCACTTTGTCGATTTCACGGGGTTCAGGATATATGCGCTCCCCGTCTTCAAAACCGTACTGAAATTCCTCCTTGTGATTTTCATGATCGAAGGTAGAAATGACTGCAACCTGTGCATCAAACAGGGTGCGAATACGTTCACCGACCAGCTCATAGATACCCTGCATATCCATCTCTGCTACCAGGCCCTGCTGTACGCTGTTGATCACGGCCAGCTCAGCATTGCGCTGCTCGGTTTCATTAAAAAGGCGGGCATTTTCCAGGGCCACACTCAAGCTGTTAGCCAGTGTGCTTAATAGACGGATGTCATCATCACTGAAGGCATGCTCCCTGTCAAGATTCTGCAGGCTTACATAGCCGCGTACAGTGTCTCCCAATATGAGTGGAACCACCACAACCGATTTTGGAAATTTCGTGCCGGGTACGGCTTTGGCTTCCTCTCCGGTAATCTCTTTATAGGCCTTTTCAGCATTTTCGGCAATATATAGGAGCTCTCTTGAGTCAATTAGCCGTTGTCTGACTTTATCAATGGGACGGGGATCAGGATGAACGCGCTCACCGTTTTCATAAAGATACCTAAAGGTTTCCGTTTTGTATTCATTGTCGAAGGTTGCTATAGCAGTCACTTGCGCATCAAAAAGATCACGTATTTCCTCGCCCACCATCTCATAGATCTCCTGCAGCTCCATATTTTCGGCTAGGCCTTGCTGCACGTTGCTGATGATGGTGAGCTCGGCATCGCGCTGCTCGAGCATGCCCATGAGTTCTTTTAAAGTATCTCGATTTCTATTGGTATTCGTCGTATTCATCAATTGGCCATTAGATTTACTGAAAATGTGGTGCCGTTATTACTGCTCTGGAAGGTGATTGTACCACCGTGGGCTTCTACAATATCACGAGTGATGGAAAGTCCCAGTCCGGTACCTTCCGTACCTTTTTTGGTGGTAAAAAAAGGCTGCAGAATTTTTTCGCTGATATCCTCCGGTATCCCGGGGCCGTTATCCTCGATTTCGAGGGTTACTTGATTATCTGACCTAAGAGTTCGGATCATCAATTTGGGCAAATAGGAATCAGGACTTCCATTTTGTTTTTTTGTGCGCATGGCGTCAAAAGCGTTGTTAATCAGGTTCAGCAACACCCGGCTGAAATCTTCCCTGATGAGCTTGGCATCACCTACCTTGTCGTCCAGCAGGAATTTGATATCCACATTCATGGGATGTTTGCTGGCACGCATGCCGTGGAAAGCAAGGTTGGTATATTCTTTTATAAATGCATTCAGATCGGTAGGCTCCATCCTGCCGGTTCCGCCCCGGCTATGCAGCAACATACTCTTAACAATGCCGTCTGTCCGGGTACCATGTTCATGGATTTTTTTAAGATTTGATTTGATGTCACCGATCAGCATCCCCAGCTCATTACGGAGTTCTTCTGATTCAACTTTTCCCATGAGCTCTTCGACTTCCTCTGCGAGTTCGATGGATAGGTCGGAAAAATTATTTACAAAGTTGAGCGGATTCTTGATTTCATGAGCAATACCGGCCGTCAGCTGACCCAATGAAGCCAGTTTCTCCTGCTGTACCAGCTGTTCCTGGGTGGATTTCAGCTCAGTCATAGCATTTCGCAGTCGTTCATAGGCTTCAGCGTTTTCCATAGCCACACCCACATTGGCGGCGATGGTGCTGAGAAGTCGCTGGTCGTTATCGTCAAAACGATTCTCTTCCTTGGTACTCTGGATACTGATCACTCCGATGGCTTCATTACCGATTTGGATGGGAACACCGAGGTAGGAGGAAGATATGACCCCAATTTGTTTTGCCTTCATCTGGTCGCGTACCTCATCCAGGTCACGGTTGATGAGTAGCGGCTCTTTGCTGGTAATAATTTTCTCGGTGAACCCACTGCCGAATGGGCGGGACTCATTCTTATCACCGTACTCGTATGGAAAGTGAATCATATTCGTCTTCTTGTCATACAATGCAAGGTATACCACGTCAGCCTTGAAAGTCTCTTTCATCAATTGTCCGACCAATTTAATCAGCGCGTCGAACTCAAGTTGTGCCACGAGGGCCTTACTGATCCGGTTTACGGTATCCATCTCTGTTGCGCGCTGGTCGGCTTCCTCAAGCAAACGGCTGGTCTTATTAAAAAGCCGGGCATTCTCCAGGGCCACGCTCATACTGTTGACGAGGGTGGTAAGAAGGCGCACATCTGATTCGGTGAAAGCATTTTCACGATCAAGGTTTTGCAGCGTTACGTAACCGCGCACTGTTTTACCGACCAGCATAGGTACAAAAAGCGATGATTTTGCGAGCTGGGTACCTTTGAGCGGTCTGAACGGTTTGTCGTTTATTTTTGAAAAGACCTCTGCGGCATTTTCATTAATCAGCAAAACTTCTTTCGTTTCTATGATCTGCTCGCGCACCTTGTCATACGGGCGGGGATTAGGGTAGTAACGTCCCCCGTCTTCAAACAAATACTTAAAGTCTTCTATCTTTTGCTCAAGGTCGAAGGTGACAATGGCCGTGACCTGTGCATCAAACAGGTTTCGAATGCGGTCGCCTACCAGGTCATAAATGCTCTGCATATCCATCTCGGCCACCAATCCGCCCTGCACGCTGTTGATCACAGGCAGTTCGGCATTGCGCTGTGCGGTCTCGCTAAATAAACGCGCATTTTGTAATGCCACACTCATACTGTTGACCATCGTAGTGAGCAGGCGCACATCCGACTTGTTGTAGGCATATTCACGGTCTACATTCTGCAGGCTTACCGAACCGATTACTTCATCCCCAACCATCATCGGTACGAATACCGCTGATTTTGGAGGTAGCCCTTTACTATATCCCTCGCTGCCGTATCGTCGGGCCGTTTCCAGGTAATTATCGGTAATCAGCAGGTGGCCTCTGGAATTGATAACCTGCCGGTTAGCCCAGTTGATGCGACGAGGTTCTACTTCAAACTGTTTATCCTTCTCAACGGCGTATTCAAATTTTTCCAGGTCGTTCTCAAAATCGAAGGTGCGAATGACCGTGACCTGGGCGTCAAATAATTCCCGGATTCTATCTCCGACAAGGTTATAGATGCCCTGCATATTCATCTCACGTACCAAACCTTCCTGCACGCTGTTGATAATGGCTAGCTCGGCATTGCGCTGTTCGGTTTCACTGAAGAGCCGCGCATTTTCAAGTGCCACAGTCATACTATTGGCCAAGGTATTGAGCAGACGCACGTCTGAGTCGCTAAAAGCGAATTCGCGATCCAGGTTCTGAAGGCTCACATATCCTTTAACATTGCCTCCTAATACCAGCGGTACGTACACCATTGATTTAGGAAAGACGGTTCCGGGCAGGGCTTTTACGGATCCACCTATCTTATTGATAGCATTGATTGAGTCTTCATTGATATGAATAAGCTCCTGTGTTTCTATCAAACTTTTCCGGACGGCGTCATACTTTCGCGGGTCGGGATAGAAGCGGCTGCCGTCTTCAAATACGTATTTAAACTCTTCTAATTCATTTTCGAGGTCGAAGGTGGCAATCACAGTCACCTGGGAGTCAAAAAGCTCACGGATTCGCTCTCCTACCAGTTCATAGATGCCCTGCATGTCCATTTCGGCCACCAGTCCTTCCTGCACACTGTTAATTACGGCCAGCTCGGCATTGCGCTGTTCGGTTTCGCTGAAGAGTTCGGCATTCTGGAGGGCTACACTTAAACTATTGGAGATGGCACTCAGCAGGCGAACATCCGATTTGCTGAAAGCATCTTCACGATCGAGATTCTGCAGACTTATATATCCGGCAACCTCCGTTTCCATAATCATAGGAACATATAGAGCCGACTTGGGAAGTTCGGTGTCGGGTACAGCAACTGCTTTGTATCCTGTTATCTTTTCTATCTCTTCAGGAAAATTTTCATTGATCAGGATAAGCTCTTTTTGTTCAATTATTTGTATCCTGAGTTTATCGATGGGGCGAGCATCTGGATAGATTCGTTTCCCATCCTCATATCCATATTGAAATTCTTCCCGATCGCCTGACTTATCAAAAGTTGCAATAGTAATAGCTTGAGCATCAAATACTTTTCGTATTTTCTCCCCCACGAGTTCATAGATCTCCTGCATTTCCATGTTATTGGCCAACCCTTCCTGCACACTGTTGATTACAGTCAGTTCGGCTTCACGCTGCTCCAGCCTTCGTTTAAAATCGGCCAGGTTATTTGTGTCTTTAATACTTTTACTCATCGATTTCCATTTAGTGTTATGGAGAACCGGGTACCGCCGGTATCACTCGTAAAGTTCAGTGCTCCCCCGTGTGCTTCAATGATGTCATGGGTGATGGATAGTCCCAGTCCTGTACCTTCTGTGCCTTTTTTGGTAGTAAAAAATGGTTGGAGTACTTTTTCCTGCAGTTCTTTCGGAATACCCGGTCCGTTGTCTCCTATATGAACCAAAATACGGCTGTCGTCACGCTCGGTTTCTACACTGAGTTTTGGCAGGTAATTCTTTTCGCTGCCTTCCTGCAGTTTGCTTCGCATGGCATCAAAGGCATTATTCATCAGGTTTAAGAGCACTCGGCTGAAATCCTCACGAATGAGTTCTGTTTCTCCGACCCTTTCATCAAGACTGACATCAATATCTACATTGATTGGATTTGTACCGGCACGCATCCCATGATAGGCCAGATTGGTAAACTCCTTGACAAGGGCATTGAGATCGGTAGGTTCCATTTTCCCTGATCCCCCGCGACTATGCTGCAGCATGCTCTTAACAATTCCGTCGGTCCTGGAACCGTGCTCATAAATCTTGGCAAGGTTCGATTTAACATCACTAAGCAACTCGACCAGGTTCTGTAGCGGTTCATTGAGATCCGATAGGTTAGATACCCCTTTGGTTATGGTCTCAACCTCTTCCATAGCTTCCTGGATGAGCTCAATAGACACGTCGGAAAAATTATTCACGAAATTAAGGGGATTCTTTATCTCATGAGCGATACCGGCTGTCAACTGTCCCAGCGAGGCTAGTTTTTCCTGCTGCACCAGCTGCTCTTGGGTTGACTTCAGTTCCACCATCGCATCACGAAGTTTTTCATAGGCTTCGGCGTTCTGCATGGCAATCCCTACATTAGCCGCGATGGTATTCAGCAAGCGCTGGTCATTTTCATCAAATCGGTTCTCCTCTTCAGTGCTCTGTATACTTATCACACCGATTGCTTCACTTCCGGATATGATGGGGACTCCTAGGAAGGAGGAGACCCATTCCCCTTTTTTCTCGGCCTCGAGCCGGTCAAAGGTTTCAACCAGGTTTGTATTGATCAGAATGGGTTCCTGTTTGGTTATGATTTTTTCGGTGATGCCGCTTTCAAAGGCTCTTGAAGGAATACTCTCACCATAGGTGTAAGGGAAATGCAACATATTCAAAGAACGGTCATATAATGCAACATATACTATGTCGGCTTCAAAGGTCTCCTGCATGAGTTCCCCTACCAGGTCAATCAGACTGTCCAGTTCCAGTTGCGTTACCAGTGCACGACTTACCCGATTGACCGTATCAAGCTCGGTAGCCCGCTGGTGGGACTCCTCCAGCAGCTTGCTGGTCTTCTTAAAAAGGCGAGCGTTTTCAAGGGCCACGCTCATACTATTGGTGAGGGTGGTAAGCAGGCGAACATCCGATTTGCTGTAGGCGTGTTCCTTGTCCACATTTTGAAGGCTGACGGAACCGATTACTTCACCCCCCAGCATCATAGGGACAAATATAGCTGATTTTGGAGGCAGACCCTTGCTGTACCCTTTGCCTCCGTACTTTATGGAAGTTTTGGTATAATCTTCGTTAATCAACAGGTACTCTTTGGATTTGATCAGCTGCTTGTTGGCCCATATCAGGGGCCGCGGTTCCATCTCCAGATGTTTACCTTTTTCAACAGCATATTCCCAGTGTTCCAGACCTTTTTCGTGATCAAAGGTTCGAATTAAGAGCGTCTGGGTATCCAATACTTCACAGATGGTATCGCCAACCAGACTGTAAATGGCCTGCATCTCCATCTCCCGAACAAGGCCTTCCTGCACTCCGGTAATAATGGCCAATTCGGCATTTCGCTGTTCGGTTTCGTTAAACAGGCGAGCATTTTCCAGGGCTATGCTCATACTATTGGTGAGGGTGCTGAGCAACTTTACATCAGAATCACGGAAGGCATACTCCCGATCCAGGTTTTGCAAGGTTACATAGCCGGTAATATTTTCCCCAACCATTAAGGGGACATATAGCAGCGACTTGGGTAGCTTAGTGCCCGGAACGGCCACGTGCGGCTTGCCGGTAATTTCTTCGATGCGCTGATCAGCATTCGTATTGATTAACAACAAATCTTTATGCTCGATTAAATACTGCCGAATTTTATCAATCGGGCGTGATTCCGGATAGTGGCGTTTGCCATCCTCGAACAAGTAATGGAAATGTTCTATGCGGTTTGAGTGGTCAAAGGTGCAGATAGCTGCAACTTGGGCATCGAAGAGATCACGAACCTCTTCGCCTACCAGTTCATAAATGCCCTGCATGTCCAATTCCGCCGCAAGTCCGACTTGTACACTGTTGATTACCGAAAGTTCGGCACTGCGTTGTTCCGAGTCATTGAACAAACGGGCATTTTCCAGGGCAATACTCAAGCTGTTAGCGAGAGATTCCAGCAGCTCAACGTCATCTTCAGGGAAGGCATCTTCACGATCCAGATTTTGAAGGGTCACGTAACCCATAATTTCCTGACCTATTATAAGTGGGACATATAAAAGCGATTTTGGCAGCTTGGTGCCGGGTACTGCCTGGTGGGGCTTATTGGTGATTTTTTCAATAACCTTATCGGCATCAGAATTTATCAGCAGCTTATTTTTGGTCTGTATTAAATGATCCCGAATTTTATCAATTGGTCGTGATTCCGGGTAGTGGCGTTTGCCGTCCTCAAATAAATATTGAAAATGCTCAATTCTATTTTTTAAATCGAAGGTAGAGATAGCTGCAACCTGGGCATCAAATAAGTCCCTAATGCAATCTCCCACCTGATCATAGATGTCATGAATATCCTTTCGAACAGCAATTCCTTCCTGCACACTCTTTATGACCGTCAGTTCAGCCTCTCGTCTCTGGAGGTTGATGGCGGTTTTATCCGCTTTTGTTTGTTTGTTCAGGCCGGCTTTCATGGGATCTTGTTTAGATTAACTGTGAAAGTTGTACCTGAATCAGAACTATCGAACTCCAGGCTTCCCCCATGTGCTTCAACAATATCATGGGTAATGGAGAGGCCCAGACCGGTTCCTTCGGTCCCTTTCTTGGTGGTGAAAAACGGTTGCAATATGCTCTCATGTATCTCTTTCGGAATGCCGGGACCATTGTCTTCTACAATAATTTGGACCTTATCCTCCAAACCGATCGTCTTTACTGTCAAGGTGGGTTTGTAGGCAGAACCGGTTGCGGATTTTTTTTCAGCTGATAATTTCACCTTCATGGCATCAAAAGCATTATTGATCAAATTCAACAGTACCCGGCTAAAATCTTCGCGTACCAGTTTTACTTTTTTGATCTGTTCATCAAGATCCAACTCAATAGATACGTTAATTGGATTCGTACTTGCTCTCATTCCGTGGAAGGCCAGGTTTGTGAATTCCCTGACCAGTAAATTCAGATTGGTTGCCTCCAACTCTCCGGATCCTCCACGGCTATGTTGCAGCATGCTCTTCACAATTCTATCGGCGCGCGAACCGTGATTTTGAATTTTGGCCATATTTTCACTGATATCACTGAGGAGTTCTGATAAATCGGCTTTTCGCATCTCAAACTGACCGTTGTCATTTAGGGAAAGCTCGGCCAGCCCCTGTTTGATATCTTCCACCAGTTCTGATGTCAAGTCGGAAAAATTTATGACGAAGTTGAGCGGGTTTTTAATTTCATGAGCAATTCCTGCCGTCAGTTGTCCCAGGGAGGCTAGTTTTTCCTGCATTACAAGTTGCTGCTGGGTTTGCTTAAGCTCTCGGGTTCTGTCTTCCGCTTCTTCCAATAACCGGTTAGTTGTGTCAAAGAGCCGAGCGTTTTCAATGGCAGTAGCTGCAAGTGGGGCAAACATGTTAAGCAGACGCAGGTCGTCATTCCCAAAAGTCCGGTCACTGTCAAGGTGAATACTGACCAGGGTTCCAACGAGCTGATCTCCAACCATCAATGGCACAGCCATCACGGCACGTACAGTAGTTTGTTGGTATTTTTCTGATCTTCCTTGCCAATTCTGGTAATCCCTGACGATGATGGGCTCACGTGTTTCAGCCACTTTCCCCATAACGCCTTCTCCCAGTGAGAGACAGGTACCGACTGACTGCATGCCGAGGTTATGACTCGAAACCACTTCCAGTTCTTTTCGATCTTCATGATAGATGGCAAGTTCTCCGCCGGTGACTTCCAAAAGGGAAGAGGCACGTTCTACTACGGAGTCAAGAAGCAGTCGCAATTCGAGTTTGGAAGACAAATCGGACATGGTATCCAGCAGGGCCTTTTGCTCGTCGGCTCTTTTCCTTTCGGCTTCAAAGATCCTTGCGTTTTCAATAGCTGTGGCAGCCAGAGGGGCAAACATATTCAACAGGCGAAGGTCATTCTCCTGGAAAGTACGGTCCTCATCCAGGTGAATACTCACCAGGGTTCCCACCAGCTGGTCACCGGTCATCAGCGGTACGGCCATGACACCCCGGACAGTAGTATCCTGGTATTTTTCTGACCGCCCTTCCCAGTGTTGATAATCCCTTATGATAACGGGCTCACGTGATTCGGCCACCTTGCCCATGACACCCTCTCCATGTTTCAGGCGTGTCCCAACAGAATTAAAGCCAAGGTTACGGCTGGAAACAACTTCCAGTTCTTGGGACTCCTCGTCATATATTGCCAATTCTCCGCCAGTCACACCCAGCAGGGAAAAGGTTCGTTCTACTACAGAATCCAGCAGCTTATTCAATTCAAGTTTGGAAGACAGGTCCTTCATGGTATCCAGCAGGGCCTGTTGTTCGTCAGCTCTTTTTCTTTCAGCTTCAAACAGTCGTGCATTTTCGATGGCGGTTGCGGCAAGGGGAGCAAACATATTCAGCAACCGCAAGTCATTTTCACTGAATTTCCGGTCTGTCTTTTTATGCACACTGACCAAGATACCAACCAGTTGAGTACCGACAATCAAGGGTACAGCCATTACACCACTGACTGTGGCTTCTTCATATTTTTCGGATCGTCCGTTCCAGTGCGGATAATCGTCGATGATAATAGACTCCCTCGTTTCTGCCACTTTGCCCATCACACCTTCTCCAAGAGCCAGTCGGGTTCCCACCGAACTCATGCCCAGCTTATGGCTGGAAACTACCTCCAGCTCCTCAACATTCTCATAATATATGGCCAGCTCGCCCCCGGTAACTCCCAGCAGGGAAACGGTTCGTTCAACTACCGCATCCAGAAGGTTTCTAAGTTCAAGTTTGGATGACAGATCAGTCATGGTATCAAGAAGGGCCTTCTGCTCATCGGCTCTTCTTTTCTCCGATTCAAACAGACGGGCACTTTCCAGGGCGATAGTAGCACTGTTGGCCATTCTTTTGAGCATATTCACATGGTGATCGGAAAAGGCATGCTCCCTGTCAATGTTTTGAAGACTTACATAACCGTTCACCCGTTCTCCCAGCAAAAGCGGGGCAAAAAGCATGGATTTTGGGAATTTTGTTCCCGGTACCGGCTCGGCAGGCTTACCGGTGATTTCTGCAAATCTTTCTTCTGCATCTTCATTGATTAGAATCAGTTCTTTTGAGCGGATTAATTTTCTTCGCAGATTATCTATCGGACGGGGAGGGGAGCTGATCTGCTGTTCATTTTCGTAGATATATTGAAACTGTTCTTCCGCATGTTTATAGTCAAATGTAGATATGGTAACCGCCTGAACATCAAAAATATTCCGGATGTAGTCCCCAACCAATCGGTAGATTTCATCAGTTTCAACACCACTTAGCAAAGCCTCCTGAACGATATTTATCACCTTCAACTCGGCTTCATGCCGGATGAGCGCCTGGGCAGCTTCGCCCAACTCATTTTGATTTTGCTCAGATGACTTCATGGGATATTATTACATTTCGAGCTGAAGAAAGTCCTTTTTTTGGTAATTGGGTTACTATTGCTGTGCTCAATTTAGCTTCTCTAAAAAATTGTCTCTACAAAACCGGTATTCCTGCACAATGCACTTCCATAGCACACAGGCCGGCTATTATCTTACAACCAAATATGTTAATCCCAGATTTACCCTGATCGATAGGATTCGGGAGCGGAAATTCTATTGCTGATATGGTTTGGCCCTCTCTTTTTTAACTGCTTCTAGGTCCAAAAACAGACAGTATAAATTCCCCTAAATTTCTTTTCCTTCTTTTACAGCCACCCCTCAAGACTGTTTGGATATTTACCTATATATAAACAAACGTATATTATTGAACTATTTATAGCTAAATATTAACCTAATATACTCTATCTTCTCATAAATGCTAGTTTTGTGACTGATTTTTTTATCACTTTTTAGAGCTCATTCTCAAAAAACGGTCTCTGAATGCAGTAGCTTTTGATATTTTTGAGTTACTAATTATCACAAAATAAGTAACGTGCTGAGAGCCGGATATGTTAGTATCAGCTTAATCTATTGTTTATTATTGTCTTAGGTTCGAAGAGGTTTATATAGACCGTTCTTTGAAGTGCGTATTACCCTTGACATCGAAGTGGCTGATGCCATGATTGATGGTTTCTAATCCAAAGCGGTTGTTGAGATAGTCCATCGCCCGGTACATGCGCCGGAACTTGGGATTTTCCTGGAAAAATAATTCTGCCTGGGTGGTCATATTCAATTCTGTGGTTCCAAGCATGATGGCGCGGAATGTTTTGCCGCGGTCTTTGTAATAAAAAAGCATGGGCATAACTTTTTCCAGGCAGTTGCCCAATACATACTCGTCAAGATTGGTAAGGCCCGGCGCGCGAAAGGTAAAGGAGAAGCCCTCTTTGTCAACGCTCTGAAAACGGACATTGCCGAAAAACTTGTCCGACTTCTTGCCGTATCCCCGCAGCCGGTAACAGACCTGTTTGGTGGCTTTGGCGAATTCTCCTGCCACCCGCCACGGGTCGTCGGTCCATGTAGAAAAAGTATGGCCGTAGGAGACCCGCTCCGGGATGTATTCGGTATCATCGCTTACGATAGCGCGATCTTTGCCGGCCGCCGTTTCCCAGAGCAGTTTGCCGAAATACTTCCCAAAAAGGTTTTGAAAGAGGGGATAGCCGCGTTCGATGGCCTCTTCAATGGTATAGATGCCGCGGCTCTTGAGTTTTTCAAACCGCCTGCGTCCGATGCCCCATACTTCGTCAAGCGGGAGAGGCCAGATGTTGTCCCGGATATCCTCTTTACTGTTTAGCACGGTAAGACCATTGGGTTTTTCGAGGTCGGAAGCCAGCTTGGAGTAGGTTTTGGAAGTGGATATGCCGACGCTGCACTGCAGTCCGGTCTCTTCGAGTATGGCTTCCTTGATATCCCAGCCGAACTCTACCAGCTGTTCGTACGATTCCGACTGTTTCCAGGTGATGTCCATGAAATACTCGTCCATGCTGTAGGCCTCTACATCCGGGGAGAAGGTATCCAGCACGGCTTTGATTCTTTTGCTGAAGGCGCGGTATTTTTCGTAATCTACTTGTTTGAATACCACGAAGGGACAGAGCTTATAGGCTTCCAGGGCACTCATGCCGGTTTTAATGCCCCAGTTGCGCGCTTCATAAGAGCTGGTTGCCACGATGCCTTTCACAGTGCCGTCTTCCTTGCGCCATCCGCCCACTACCACCGGTATGCCGTAGAGGTTGTAACAGAGTTGTTCTACCTGAGCGTAGAAGGCATTCATATCTACGTGTACATACAGTCGATCGCCCAGGCTGCGATGCTGCATGTCGGCCGCCACGGTCTGGTAGCGGGTGATGTTGTGCACGTTTTTACTGAGCTGGTAGTGCCCGGGATTAGGAAGGTCGGGTAGGTTGTCATTTTCGATGAAATTCATGTTTGAAAAAGCGCTGAGTGTTGTTATACTGTATATGTACGTTTGTACATATAATAAAAAATTGGGTTAAGCAATCAAACTACTTTAGCAACAAGATTTGAACGAAGAGGGTAAGTCGATGAGCGAGAATAACGCAAACCGAAACGGGAACAACAGGCCGAAGGACCCGGAGCCGCTGGTTGTGATTACCACGGTGGCTTCCTTCGCTGACAAAGAGCGGGAGATTATCCGCCGCCTGCAGCCGATAAAAATTCTGCGGCGCAACGGACAGGTTCACCACGTACACAAGATCCGCAAATGTCATGAAGAGCCTGTAGGTCACGGGCATAAGCAGGTTCATGTAACTCTTCAAACCCGGGATGACCGCTACCTGGATATCGTGTTCGATACCCGCAAGGTCGGCTGGTACCTGGTCTACGAAGAAGCAGGCATGCTGCTGGATTAGCCTGTGTTTTTTGCCTCGGATTTACACGGATCCGTGGAAATCCGAGGCATCATTCCATGCTTCTCAGTCCGCCGCTCTGCTGCGGAATGAATTGTGAGCCTGGCAGTGCTCTAATTGGCTTCCTGAGCAGAGCGCCGGACGCAGGGAGGAATGAGAGTGGTTGTCAATTCATCAAAACCGTGAAAATTCGCGGCAAAAAACTAGTACGGCGACTTAAACAGTCCCTGTTCATTGAGGTGACCCACATACTTGCCAAGGATGCGTACCTCCTCCGATTCATCAGGCTCAATAATAATGTCATCAAAATCAGGGTTGGCGGGTTTGAGACGAAGACGGTTTTGCTCCTTTTGAATCTTTTTGAGGGTGGTCTCTCCATTGTAGAGTACTGCTCCCACATCCCCGTTTCGCAGTTCCGTGTTTGAAAGCAGTACAAAATCCCCGTCGGTGATATTCAGCTCTTTCATGCTCATTCCTTTCACGCGTAGGGCAAAAATGTTTTCAGCCTGAGGGAAAAGATTGTTGAAAGTAAGCTCACCGAGGTCCGACTCAATAGCTTCCTGCATGGATCCCGCTGCAATTTCTCCGAGAATGGGGATGGAGGAACCGGTATTCTCGCTGCCGGGCCATACATCCAGGGTAGAGCGGAAGGTATAGTGGTCAGCCCCGTCCTTGCGTAGGTATCCCTTTTCAACCAGGGCCTGATGATACTGTACCGAACTGTTGGGTGATTTAAAGCCATTGAGTTCGGCGGCTTCCCGGTGGCTGGGAAGCCGCAGGTGCTTTCGAAAGAAAGCTACCAGGCTGTCGTAAAATTGCTGCTGTTTTTCCGTGAGGGATTCCATATCGATAATTGTGTACGTTTGTACATAATTTAAGGGAAGCAGCTATCAAATGAAAACAGGATCTGAATGTTGTATTAACCGCAGATTCATAAGGATTTTTTATGGTTTCCCTCTCTGCTTCCGGCGCTCTGCTCCGGAAGCAAGGAGCTGGTATAGCCGAGATCACGATTCATTCCGCAGCAGAGCGGCGGAATGAGGGTGGTATCACTGTATAAAATCCGTGCCAATTCGCGGCAATAAAGCTTGNGGAGCTGGTATAGCCGAGATCACGATTCATTCCGCAGCAGAGCGGCGGAATGAGGGTGGTATCACTGTATAAAATCCGTGCCAATTCGCGGCAATAAAGCTTGATTTGTTGTATATGAATGAATTTAAAGTCATATTTATATATATCTGAGACGGCTAATGTCCTTGCCTTATCAGCAAAAATGCTGAGGGATATGATTATGATTTAACCCTGTCGATAGGCATATGAGAATTCTGTCTCAGGATTTATCATTAAGGAGATTTCTTACCATAGGAGACTATGAGCAGGATGAAGGTTTTAGAAGCCTGTTGAGAAGTATTGCACGTAAAGGACTCTTTATCTATGGTCTGTTAGGTTCATTGATTCTTGTCATATTTGTAACAAGTCATGTGTTTCTTGACGGCAAGAGCATTACATGGGATTACAGCAGCCTAAATACAGAAGTTGAAATACTGATTCTGGATAAGGTGCTGATCTTTCTATTTGCTTCACTTCTTATGCTGCTATCCCAAACCACCATTTCATTGAAATGGATTCGTATACTGGTTTTTCTTCTGGTATGGTTTATTTGTATTGCCATGCTCATTGAAGATATTGCCGGGCAGGATACTTCATTCACTATGGCTTATACGGCCATTGCATTATTATTTGCTGCCGTAACGGTTCCCTATACAGGGTGGCAAATGGCTCTATTATCATTCTCTGTGATTGTTTCAACATGGTTTGCTTTCGATCTCCTACCGGTACTCATGAATTTAGATAGCGAGGTGGCACTTCAGCTAAACCTTGGTCAAATCATCTTTATAACGATAGTTGCATTTTTGTTGACCGGAACTTCATCACAGATCTATATTACTCGCTTTGAACAGTACAGAGCTCAAAAAAAAGCGGAAGATCTCAGTGCCACTCTAAAGGAACGTTCTGCTGAGCTGGAAAACTCTTTAAGAGAGTTGGAGAATACCAAAGACCAGCTCGTTCAGCGTGAAAAGCTGGCCTCTTTGGGCCAGCTTACTGCAGGCATCGCTCATGAACTTAAAAACCCTCTGAATTTTGTTAATAATTTTTCTGAACTGAGTAGAGAACTGGTTCAGGAAGCTCGTGAAGAGATTTCTTCAGCGAATGATATTCCTGAAGATGCTTTTGTGATTTTAGAAAATATAGAAGCGAACCTTCAAAAAATTCAAAGTCATGGTTCCCGAGCTGACCGTATAATTCATTCTATGCTGGAACATTCTCGCAGAGGCAGCGGCAACGTAGAAAGTTGGGATTTGAATAAGCTGGTAATTGAGTATGTTAATTTGGCTTATCACGGCATGAAGGCTAAAGATGAGCCTCTCAATCCTGATATTGAATTGGATTTAGATGACAAGATTGAGAAGATTCCAATAATAGCAGAAGATTTCAGTAGGGTCATACTTAATATTTGTAATAACGCTTTCGATGCAATGAAGGAAAAATTCAAAGCAACAGAGTCCGGAGCTCAATCTGCTTATGAGTATGAGCCAAAACTCAAAGTGCAAACTCGAAGGACAGATAGTGGTATAACCATCGAATTTGAGGATAATGGTCCGGGCATACCTGAAGATGTTTTGGATAAGATCATGCAGCCTTTCTTCACCACCAAAAAGGGAAAAGATGGGACAGGGCTTGGACTTTCAATTAGCAGCGATATTGTGAAAGCACACGGCGGGCATATTTCTGTACAATCAGAACCCGGCTCTGGGGCCATCATTATGATCACGCTGAGAGGAGCAGAGGCATAAGGCCAATCTACTTTGCTTTCTGCACTCTGATCTGGAAGTGGAGAGGTAAGCTGTATTAATATCGTGAAAATTCGCAGCTAAAATCTTTTAAATTCACTTCTCAATAAGCCGTAAAAAAGGGCGTCTTGAATTTCCCCGTTAATAAAGTAACGCTCCCTCATTAGTCCCTCTTTTTGAAAGTTGAACTTTTCCAGCAGGTTTATTGAGGATGAATTGCGTGGGTCTACATCGGCTTCGATGCGATGGAGTTTCAGTTTTATAAATCCAAATCTAAGAATTGCCGGAAGCGCCTCGATCATATAGCCATTTCCCCAATACTGTGGATGCAGTGCAAAACCTACTTCAGCACGGTGATGTTCTTGATCCAAGCCCGATAAAGCACATGTACCGATCAGTTCCTGATTTTGGTTTGAAATGATTCCCCATTCAAGAAGACTTTCATCCTTAGAACCTGAGATGGTTCTTTGAATAAATTCATTGGCCTCTTCTTTTTCTTCCAGTGTATCATGACCCCAGTAGCGGGTAACATCAGGATTTGAAAAGATTTCAAAAATGCGGTCGGTATCATTGTATGTTAAGGGACGCAGCCTAAGGCGTTTGGTTTTAAGTTGGGGTAGATCCAAAATGGAATAGTTGCTTCGGGTTTTAAAAATATATGAATCAATAGTATTGCAGTATAATTAGTCACAGATTAGTGTAAATCTGGGGCTAATAAAAGTCTTATCTCCGCTACCCTCGGGATGCAAGGAGCCGGTATTGCTGAGATCACGATTTATTCCGCAGCAGAGCGGCGGAATGAGGAAAGGAGGGAAACAAAAAAAATCCGTGGAGATCTGCGGCTAAAAAATCCGTTTCAATCCACATTTAAAAAGCTTCGTTTAGGTCAATATAATCACCTGATGAATCCTTCCCTATTCCGTAATCGAGGCGGATATTAATCTTCTCGGCCCGGTCAAACAGATACCGTATACCGATACCGGCAGAGTATTTTAGTCTATCAAGCTGCAAGTCATTGGCATGGTGAAAGACATCTCCGGCCCCTGCAAAAGCGACGAATCCCAGACGTCCGATGAGAGGCGCCACTCGGTACTCCAACTGAAAGGCCGCCAAATGACGATCGATATACCGAACAGATGAGTAGCCACGCAACCGATCACCGATTCCGGGAAGCACGCGAAACGGAACGGTTCCGGATGATAACGAAACCATTCCCTGAACAGCCAGAACCTGTGAATTTTTTATCGGAAAGTATTTTCTCATATCCAGAGTGTACCGGGAAAAGGAAAAATCGCTTCCCAGTATTTTCTGAGCTGAGGTAAGTTCAAGGGTATGATAACTTCCACTCGACGGGTAAAATTGGTTATCTCTGCTGTCATGCCTTAACACCAGTCCGGCCGAGGAAACGGTAGAAGTACCGCTACCCGCAAGCTGATTCGATGCCAGGAATCCCGTCTCCTCCTGAGCGTCGACCTCACTTCGTCTGAAGGAATAACTAACCCCCAGGTAATAGTTGGAACCGATGTGAACTGTGCCCTGTACAGATCCTTCATAAAGGGTCTCTGTAAACTTTTCCTGGTCATCTCCGGAGCTATTATTACCTATGCCATAAAAAGATGTAGGCCATTCTTTGAAGGAGAGGCTGCCGGAAATATTCATTATGCCATTTCTTAGCCATAGAACAGGTCGTAGAAGTATGTGGTATTGCCTGTTAAGAGTGTAATACGCATCCATTCGGACACTAGAGGGTTTTTCGGTGGAGGAGGTCCTGAAAATTACCTGGGGTAACACTCCTCCCGCCAGTCGTGTATCCGGCGATGAGAACACAATAGGCAGTACCATTAACCGTACATTTTTCTTTTGCAGGGAATCACTTTGGGTGGAATCAGGGAGTGAAGTATCAGACGATTCTAGAGATCCAACTATGATTATTGCCACGAGAAGAAAAGTCATGGGTAAGGAATTTTGTGACCCTTATTGTCGGACTTCTTCTTCTGCTGTTGATGCTCTTCTTTCCGGTCCTCGTCCAGATATCGTATTGCCAGTGCTTTACCCCAGGATTTGGGCGGTTGTCGAAAAATTCTGGGAGACGGATTTAATTTCCCGGGTTTGGGGGGTGGGAGATAGGTAGGGTTTAAAGGAGCCGATGAATAATTAGGTATTGATTGATATTCGATGGGCAGAATGGCATGGGCTCCGATACGCTGTGCCTTGTTTCTCATCTTCTCAAAAACAAACTCTCCGTTGTCATAAGAAGGGGAGCTCGCTTCGAGAGTTGCAATCACGATGTGAGATCTTTCAGGAGTTCCGGTCAGGATTTCAACAGAACGTGTAGGTTTGTATCGTTTTTCAACGGTATAATGCACCTTCGTTGAGCCGCATCCCTGTAACAAACTGAGAATGACTGCAAATGCTATCCATGATATTGTAACCGGCGTTTTCATAACACATAAAATTTACTAACAGTAAATTTAAACCAATATGTTGATCTATACACTTATAGGTAAATAATTAACGAGTAAATGGCACTACCTAAAATTCCATTACTATCATATTTTAGGTGCAATAGTCGCTCAAACAGCCGCTCCGGGCATGAATCAGTTGTATTTATCTGTATTTAAAACCATATTGATATTAGTACGGCACGTTATCCTGCATCAAAGAAGAGACCCTTGGGCCAATAGGGATCAATGTAGGGTGCACATATATGAAACTATTTTCACAAGAACTGTCGCCAAAAGCCTTCCTAACTATCGGGCCGTATGAGCAGGATAGAGAGTTTAGGATATTGCTTCGAACCATTGCTCATAAGGGATTGGTCATTTTTGGGATAATTGGAGCAGTTGTTGTTGTATTGCATGCCGGCAGCCATACCCTGATCAAAGGTTCAGAAATTATATGGGATTACAGCCAATATAATGGAGATCGTCAGTACCTGATCATTGATAAGGTTCTCATCTTTATTTTGTGTTCATCTTTAATTCTGCTTTCGCGTACAGATATCTCCCTGAAATGGACCCGTATATTGGTATTTATACTGATCTGGTTTACTACTCTGGCGATGCTGATTGAGGATATAGTCGGGGCCGATACTACATTTACGATGGCGTGGACCACGGTGGCTTTATTATTTGCAGCGGTAATGGTACCATATACCGGCTGGCAGATTGCCCTGTTATCAGTGACCGTTATTATTTCCACAATATTTGCCCTGGACTATTTACCTGTATTACTGGGTGTTGAGCTTACCGAGCCGCTCCGGATAGATTTGGGGCAAAAAATCTTCATTTCCGTTGTAAGTATTCTTTTGACAGGCACTGCTTCACAAATTTATCTGAATAGGTATGAACAGTTCAGTGCCCGGAAACAAGCCGAGAGATTAAGTGAAATACTGGAAGAGCGGGCAGAAGTGCTTGAAATGTTGAAGAATAAGTCAGAAAAGCAGGCTCAAGAAATTCTTGAACACGAGAAACTGAAAGACCGGTTCTTTGCCAATATTAGTCATGAATTCAGGACACCCCTGACCTTAATATTGGGTCCTCTGCAGGATATGCTGGAGAGAGATGAGCAGAATGGCATGACTAAAGTGAGTACAAATTTGCTTAGAATAATGAAAAGCAATGGGGAACAGCTCCTGAACCTGATAAATCAGTTGTTGGATCTATCCAAAATTGATGCCCGGCAGATTCAATTAAAGATACGAGAGGTTGACCTGGGAGAGTTTTTAACTCAAAAAGTTCAGACGTTCGTACCCCTTGCGGAGTCACAGGAGATATCGCTGAATATTGAAACCGAAGATACCCCTATCCATGCAGAGATAGATCCAGGGCATTTAGAACAGGTGATTAGCAACCTGGTTTCCAATGCCATCAAGTTTACCACAAAGGGCGGCACTGTTACGGTATCCCTCTCAGAATATAACGGAACCCGTGATCTGGTAAGAATCAGTGTGAAAGACGATGGCATCGGTATTCACAAAGAAGATCTCGCCCATATATTTGACCGTTTTTACCAGGCACCCGAATCAGACGGTGTTGAAACCCGCGGAACGGGCATTGGTTTAGCCCTGGTAAAGGAGATCGTTGAATTACACAGGGGTGACGTTGAAGTACATAGTGAGCCGGGCAAAGGCAGTAAGTTCGTGATATATCTCCATAAAAAATTTCCCGGACCGCCAGACTATTTAAAGCAATTATCGGCTTCCAATGGGCGGGAGAGTTTAGAGTCGGAACCGGTTGATTTGTACGACGAGGAATGGGCAGAGAGTGCTCCCCCGGAGGCTCCAAAGGTTTTGCTGGTTGATGATAATCCGGACATTCTAACTTATCTGGAACCCAGGCTTTCAACCCGGTATCAGGTGTTGGCTACAGAAAGCAGTCTTAAGGCAATAGAA
The DNA here is from genome assembly GCF_011059145.1 of Halalkalibaculum roseum. NCBI lineage: Bacteria > Pseudomonadati > Balneolota > Balneolia > Balneolales > Balneolaceae > Halalkalibaculum > Halalkalibaculum roseum. The sequence continues at coordinate 953,713 of NZ_JAALLT010000001.1, forward strand.
TGGATAAAGAGCAAGAAAATTGATCTCATCATCAGCGACGTCATGATGCCAGAACCTGATGGTTTTGAGCTGTGCCGTATTGTTAAAGAAAGTACAGAGTGGAATCACATACCGGTTATTCTGCTTACAGCACGTGTTTCAGAAGAGAGCAAAATAGAGGGCTTGGAACTTGGAGCCGATGATTATATCAGTAAACCGTTCAGCGCTTCCGAATTGATGGCAAGGGTCGAAAATTTGATTGAGCTGCGCCGCATGCTGCGTAATAAGTTCAGCGAGGAAATTCGACTGAAGGGTAAGGAGGTGGAGGTTGATTCCGAAGAAGCCCGTTTCCTGAAAGAGGTTCAGTCCGTGATTGAAAAGCACATGGAGAATAGTAATTTTGGCGTTGATTGGCTGGCCGATGAGGTAAACCTTAGCACTCGTCAGCTGCAACGAAAAATGAGAGCCATTACCGATTTGTCAGCCGGAGGCTATATTCGCATGATGCGCCTGGAGCGAGCCAGTCAGTTGATCAGTCAGGAATGGGGCAATGTCTCCGAAATTGCCTATAAGGTTGGCTTCCAGGACGCTAAATACTTTTCAAAGCTATTCAAACAGACATTTGGCAGCACACCAACTGAATACGCAGAGACTGAAGCATAAATGTCGCACGAATAGCTTAGTTTAAGTTTCAGAATATAAAGCCAACCGGTAAACCACATCCCACACTTCGCTGGTTTCTTAGGTCTAGAAACTGACGGAGATCTAAGTTTTATATCTTAGAAGTCAAAAATATAGAGGCAAAATTTAGAAAAAAATATCGCTTCATTAGATTGAGGACATGAAATGTCCTCAATTTCCCCTCAGTTTGTCGCATCATTCTACCCTTCCGCTAATAAGTTGCTAATGCCAAAAGGTAATGCTTGAACAATAATAACTAATTACGGAGCTATGAATGCATTCATTGAACAATTCAGAAAGAGAAGGCGAAACTTTGTAAAAGATCTGGGTGGGAAAGTGTTATGGAAACTTGAACGAATAATGATTAATCATTCCAAAGTGTCAACGGATCCGTTCCTGGACCCATATCAATTTGAATGGGCAACGTTTCTTGAGCAGAATTGGAGAATCATACGGGCGGAGCTGGACCGGATATTGGAGTACAAAGAGCGTATCCCCAGATTTCAGGATATCTCGGAAGATCAGCAGTCAATCAGCAAAGATGACGATTGGAGAACTTTCTTTCTGTATGGTTTTGGATACAAGGCAAAGATTAACTGTTCCAAATGTCCGGAAACGACCCGGCTGATTGAATCTATTCCCGATATGACCACTGCCTTCTTTTCCATACTCAATCCGGGCAAGCATATACCGGAACACCGTGGCGTATTTAAGGGATTTCTGAGATACCATCTCGGGCTCAAAGTACCGCGCCAGGCTGAGAATTGTCGTATCCGTGTGGATGGTGAGACTGCTCACTGGAAGGAAGGAAAAGGGATGCTGTTTGACGATACCTATCAGCATGAAGTTTGGAATGATACAAATGAAACAAGAGTAGTACTGCTTCTGGATATCAAGCGTCCGCTCAGGTTTCCTGCCAATGTACTCAATACGATGCTTATAAATTTGATAAAACATACCGGTTATGTACAGGATGCTAAAAAGAATCAGGAAGCCTGGGAGCGCAAATTTGAGACAGCAATTGAGAGAACTGACCCTGCAAGAAAGGAGGCAGCCAAGGATTACGAAAAAACAATCATGTAAACTACATGGTTTAAAATTATTTGGAGGTTATGTGTCATGAAATTCTATAATGTAATAAACAGGTGGAAGTGGCTGGCACTCGTTCTTTTTATTTTCTTTCCGCTTAAATTGGAAGCACAACCCGACGCCATCAAGGTAGGAGATAAGGTTAAAATTATTTCTTCTTTATATGACTACAGAATCGTGAGCGGATGGGTTGACGAGATGAGCCCGTTTGGAATTCGGATTTCCGATGGCAATGAGCAAATAACATTATCTTATCATTCAATTGAGAGTATTAAAGTAAAAAATGGACAAAAAACCCGATGGAGATTGGGTATGGGTTTGGGAATTATACCGGGTGCAATAGTGGGTGCATTGACCATGAATAAGAGATGTAATGCCGATGTGGATCCATGCTTCATGGATCTTACAGATTTGGAAAATGCTCTAAAAATAATGACAGGTGCTGTTATTGGTATGGGGTTTGGTGCGTTGATCGGTTCCGAATTCACAACCGATAACTGGCAACGCGTATCATTAGGTTTTACATTAAATAATTTGGATACAAACCGAAACCTCGACTCTTTTAGTTTTGGTCCTTCAGTGACTATGAGAATACCGCTAAACCAGTGATTTTCTTTACATAAAAGTTTAATTATTCCCAGACAGCTTCCTTCTTGTCGTTTTCGTATACCTACCAGATTTGAGACCATAAACTCCCCCCCCCAATTACAGCAATATCTTGCTGGACAGATAGATCCTACTCGCTTTTAATGGGCCGTATTTCCGTTAATTATCACAAAATGTCAGATTTCTCCCCCTAGCTCGTCAGGTATTTCATCCTTTATTCGGTTTATCTAATAAGTGAATAACATAGTAAACCGAGTGAGGTCTTAATATGAATAATCAAACCATCCATAACGCTGTTGATGAACTCAAATCGAATCTAACTGATGTTGCCCGGGTATTCGAATGGGCAGACTTGATGGGATATGAAGACCCCAAACGATTTTCCGAAAAATTTCTGAGGCACTATGGTGTAAGGCCCCAGAAAATCATGGAACTGATACGCCTGGAGAGCATTATTCGATACCTGAGATCGAATGAAAATCTTTCGAACTACAAGATAGCGCGAATGCATAGCCTGCCTTGCGAAAAGACACTTAATAATTTTACCAATTATCACACCGGTTATTCGCCCACGGCATTGAAAGAGAAAAGCAAAGAAGAGATAGGGCACTTGATGGAAGGCTTATGGAGTAAAATTATGGAGGAATATGCCGTAGGAAAGACAGGGATTGTGCTTGTTGAACGAAGGTATGAACATTGGAGAGAAACAGGTTGAATGGTCATGCCTTATCACATTTTAGTGGCTTGATCCAATGACGTTATCATGTTTACGTAAATCTGTCTAAGCCACTTTTCCATTCGCGTAAATATCCACCATAACCACTAAGCAAGAGGCATCTATGAAAACTAATATGAACAAACGTTTAGGTATACTTACCGTTCTATCTTTAATTATTTTGGCGTCGGGTTGTAAAGAGCCGCCTCCCTGTGATTTCGAAATCAGACCGGGTCCGGCAGCCCAAAACCAGATGCAGACCGCACTGAACCAGGTGAAAGACGGTTGTACGATTTCCCTGAGTGATGGAGTATTTGAATTTAGCAGGGGGCTCACCATGGATTCAAAATCCAATGTCACAATCAAGGGAGTAAGCCGGGAAAATACCATACTCTCTTTTGAAAATCAGGAAACGGGAGCGGATGGCCTGCTCATCTCGAATTCCGATGACATCATTGTAAAAGATTTAACAATTCGGGATACAATGGGTGATGCGCTTAAATTTACAGACAGCCAAAGTATCGTGATGCTGAGGCTAAACACCATCTGGAGCGGCGAACCCTCGGAAGACAATGGTGCTTATGGTCTTTACCCGGTGGAAAGCAGCAATATACTTATAGATGACTGCTACTCTTACGGGGCTTCCGACTCGGGCATATATGTCGGTCAATCGGATAACGCCATCGTCAGAAACTCACGGGCTGAGGGTAATGTGATAGGTATTGAAATTGAAAATACCACTGGTGCAGACGTGTATGACAATGTTGTCTACGAAAACGCTGCCGGTATAATGGTTATCAATCTACCCGGACTGTCCCAATTAGGAAGTCAGACCAGGATTTTTAACAATACAATCACTGATAACAACCTGGGTAATTTTGCTCATCACGGACATATAGCCGCAGAGGTACCCGCTGGAACCGGTATTTTAACGCTCAGTATCACAGATGTAGAAATATTCAACAACGATCTCCACGAGAACAATGTGGTCGGTACAGCTGTGGCCAGTTACCTTGCCCTTGTTGGAATTGGAGTAGCACCCGAACCCACGGATCCGAATTATAATCCATACCCCGGCAATATCTATATCCATGATAACAGTTATAGCAGGAGTAATAATTATGCGCCTGCGGAAGAACAGTCAGACTTCGGGAACCTGCTGGTGCAGAGTTTCGGAGCGAATCCGATACCTGATTTCATATTAGACGGTATCTTTTTGCCGGAGAGCGGTGAGTCTGGCACTATCTGCATTGAAAACAACGACGGCAGCAGTTTTGTCAATCTGAACCTGCTGAATGATTTTCCGAACAATTTAAGTTTCGATGCTTCTCCTCACGCATGTTCTATGGACCCGTTGCCGGAAATCGTACTGGATATTCCACAAATCTAAACAGACTGCAATGAGAGCCTGCCCAAAAAATAAGCTGAAAGTAAAGCCCACGGTCACGCTGCTTTGGTCAGCAGTGTGGCTGCTTTCAGCTTATCTTCTCACAGGATGCATGAAAGGGAATGATGTCAACTGTATGTTCGGAATTGATACTCCCTGCATAGCTGTAGATAATCCCCATCAACAGCTTTCGGAATATAGTTTGTTCCGGGGTGACATCAGTGAACTCGAACCGGTAGACAGGTTAATTCCGTATGACCTAAACACGCCCTTATTTTCCGATTATGCCAGAAAAAAGCGCTTTATTTATATACCACCGGATTCATCCATAGCCTATTCATCAGAGAATAGTCTCATTTTTCCGATAGGTACTGTTTTGGTAAAGAATTTCTTTTACAACATCAATGAGCAAGATCAATCTATGGGACGCATTCTCATCGAGACTCGGCTTATGATACTCACTGCTCACGGATGGACGGCAAATACCTATGTATGGAATGAAAATCAAACAGAAGCCGAATTAGTGCAGGTAGGGGATAGCAAACAGATTGAATGGGTTGATGCAGAGGGTATGCAGCAAAAGGTTAAGTACCAGATTCCCTCCATTAATGATTGTAAAACCTGTCACTCTTTTAATGGTGGACTCGTTTTAATCGGCCCTAAAGTCCGTAATCTAAACAAATCGTTCACCTATAACGACATGACTGAAAATCAACTGGTCTATTGGAACCGGCTCGGTTTTCTTGAGGATATTCCGGTACCGGATAGCCTTGCCCGGCTCCCGGCTTGGGATGATACTGCAACAGGAACCATTCATGACCGCGCACGGGCTTATCTTGATGTAAATTGCGGTATGTGTCATAATCCGGGAGGTTCGGCTAACAACTCAAGGCTGTTTCTAAATCTGGAAAATGACAATCCCTATAACCTGGGAATATTTAAACGTCCACTTGCCACCGGTGGGGGATCGGGTGATTTGGAGTTCGATATCGTACCGGGGAAACCGGATTCATCTATACTTGTCTACCGATTAGAATCAACAGAACCCCAAATAAGAATGCCGGAACTGGGACGAACACTGGTACATGAGGAAGGTGTGAAACTTATCCGCGAATGGATTGACCAAATGGAATTCGAGTAGTAGGGCGGAAGTGGATGAAATGGCATTAATTAAAAAAGCCTGCTTCGTTAGGAAGCAGGCTTTTTAGTAGCGAGTTTAAAACTCGAAATTACTTATAATCCAGGCTTCGAACGTTAATTGCGCTTAAGCCTTTAGGTGTCTCTTCAACTTCAAACTCTACAGCTTCGTCGTCTTCAAGTCCTTGATTGTAATCTAAATTTTCTACATTGTTTCTGTGGACGAAAATATCTTTTCCTCCGTCCTCTGGTGCGATAAATCCAAATCCCTTTTCAGTATCGAACCATTTTACTTTTCCTTGTTGTGTCATTTGTACTGTGTAATTGTTTTGATCACCATGGAGCTTCATTCAAAGAAGAGAGTCGTCTAAACGCGTCAATCTTAAATACTTCACTCGAGGTGGGTAATTAAATATAACGCCCAAAATTATGAGACTTATTGCAAAATACCAATTCTTATTTATGGTTGATTTTTGTCGGCAATTGGGCGATTGTTGATATTCTTTTATAAGGCAGATATTTACTTAGCAAGATGGTATACCATCATCAAAAACGGGTAAAAAAGATAATTCCAAGTAGCCTAACCTATTATGCTGAAAACCAAATCCATTCTTCTTTCATCTATTGTAGCTTCTCTGGCAGGATTTCTTTTTGGATTTGACACAATTGTAATATCGGGAGCTGATCGTCCCATTCAGCTGCTGTGGGAAACCAGTGATCTCTTTCACGGCACCTTCATTATGTCAATGGCACTCTGGGGAACGGTGATCGGCGCGCTGTTTGGTGGCATACCTTGTGATAAATTCGGCAGGAAGAAGACCTTATTTTGGATCGGTATTTTGTATCTGTTGTCAGCTCTCGGTTCGGCATTGGCTCCCGATCCCTATATTTTCTCCTTCTCGAGATTCATAGGCGGACTCGGAGTAGGGGCCTCTTCGGTGGCGGCACCAATCTATATCTCTGAGATAACACCTCCCGGCAGCAGGGGGCGTCTGGTAGCTTCCTACCAGTTCAACATCGTTTTCGGTATACTGGTGGCATTTTTGTCTAACTACATGATTGGAGAATATTTCGGAGACAATTCCTGGCGATGGATGCTCGGAGTTGAGGCCTTGCCTGCTGCTATTTACTCCATGCTGGTTATCGGGGTGCCGGAGAGTCCACGTTGGTTAACCCTAAAGAAAAAAGACGAATCAGCTGCAAGAGAATTACTGAGCCAGCTTAGTCCAAAAGAAAACATCAGTGAAATGATGGAGGCTATCAAAAACTCTGTCTCTGATACGGCACAGGTTTCATTCTTTTCAAAGAAATTTCGTTTTCCAATACTCCTTGCTTTTTTACTGGCATTTTTCAACCAGCTCTCAGGGATAAATTTTGTGCTCTATTATGCCCCGCGTATTTTTGAGCAGGCAGGCATTGCCGCCAGTGATGTGCTTGGGGCATCTATACCCCTGGGTATTGTGAACCTGTTGTTTACTCTCCTGGGAATGTACCTCATTGACAAGGTGGGGAGGAAGCAGCTGATGTATTACGGCTCCTTCGGGTATATTTTATCACTACTGGGTGTTTCCTGGGCCTTTTATACCGGGGCTGAAGGGGTTATGGTGGTTGCTTTTGTATCGGCCTTTATTGCATCTCATGCTATTGGACAGGGGGCAGTAATCTGGGTATTTATTTCAGAAATTTTCCCAAATTCTGTTCGGGATTATGGCATGTCGCTCGGTTCGGGAACACATTGGATCTTTGCTGCAATCATTACACTGGTCACTCCAACCGTATTGGCCAATTTTTCGGGAGGGACTATCTTTGCATTTTTTGCGGGTATGATGGTACTGCAGCTGCTGTTTGTGTGGGGACTCATGCCGGAGACCAAAAACAAGAGCCTTGAAGAACTTGAAAAAGAACTGCTTCCTGATGATGCCGAAATTACAGGGGCATGGGAACAACCTGAGATTTAGAATAGCGCAATTATTTATCTAAAAATTTGTTCAGCTTGATATAATCCGCCAAAAAATGAATAAAAATCCGGTCATAACATGTGTTGGAGAAGTGCTCTGGGATGCGTTGCCCGGTGGTATTTATTTGGGCGGGGCTCCACTGAATGTCTGCTTAAATCTGAATAGACTGGGAGCGGAAGCCCGAATGGTTAGTCGTGTGGGTGAAGATCGCTTGGGGAGTGAAGCAAAAGACCGCATTGAACGAGGAGGGTTGGACAGTGATTTTATTCAAGTCGATAAAGAGCATGAAACCGGGTTCGTCAAGGTACAACTTAATTCAGACGGCGATCCGGAATATGTAATAATGCAACCCGTAGCATGGGATTTTATTAACCTTCAGCAAAAAAAGATTGTAGAGTTATTGGAAAACTCATGGGCGGTGGTTTACGGCACACTGGCTCATCGGCAAAATCATGGATTGCGCAACTTATCGGAACTCAGTTGTCTCAAAGTACTGGATATGAATTTGAGGGCACCTCATTTTGAAAAAGATACTGTTCTGGAACTGGTTAAGGGAGCCGATATCCTGAAAATGAACATGGACGAGTTGGAGCTTCTCAAAAGCTGGTATTCAATTTCAGGGAGTACAGAAAAAGCACTCAGAGAAATTGCTGCAAGGTGTAGTTGCCTGACGATTTGTGTAACCCGGGGCGGTGATGGAGCTGTAATGCTGCATAAAAGGCAGTGGTTTGAACATGGGGGTTACCCTGTAACCGTTATGGATGCGGTAGGTGCGGGTGATGCATTTCTTGCTGCTCTGCTGTATGGATTAAGCGTAGACAGAAATCAAGAGGAACTGCTTCCCCTAGCAAACGCGGCGGGAGCTTATGTGGCGTCCCAATCCGGTGCCAATCCGGAATACTCAATTAGCGATCTCGATTCCGTGATTGAAGGTAAGCTTTTACTTCAATAACACTTCAGCTCCTTCGCCTCTGGCAATGAGCGAACGGTACTCCTCGAGTTCCTGCTGAACAATTGGGTTTTCTAGCTTCAGCGTTTGCCCTTTCTCCGCTGAAAGGTAACAGGCCTGACACAACACGGTGATCTCTTTTCCATAATTCCAGTCAAGCATAGCATCTTTGCCTGCGAGAAATGCATCTCTCATATCTTCGATTTCTCCGATATAACCATAAAGGTCCGCTTCATTGGGCTGCAGGGCCAATAAACCTTTGCTGGAAGTGGACTTTTCGAGAGCTTCTTCACTGTCTGCCACAGCCTCGGCCGCTTCATCACCTATAAAAATTTCGGAAGGAGAGCGAAGGGTGTTGACTTCAAGAGCATAACCTGGTCCCAAACCTTCTACCGAAATACGCAGGCCTTGCTTGTCGTACATCCAGGAATCGGTAAACTGAGCTTTTACCACCTGACCTGTTTCGGGATTTTTATAGTTGATGGTGCCGGTACAAAAATCTTCTGCCGGCGTCGCAGCGTAGTCTACCCCAAATTTCTCTTTAAGCTGTTTGCGATATTTTGGCTGTCCCCACTTTAGAAGACTTGTATCAGCCTGAACGCTGATGGGCTCCAGGAACAGGGGGTCTTTATCAGGGGGCGTTAAAATGTGGCGTGAGGCTGCGATACTATGACAGCCCATATCCGAAAGGGCACCGCCGCCCTGTTTTATGGGATTCCAGAACCATGAGCTGTGCGGACCGGAGTGTTCTTCTGTACTCCTGGCAAGTGCCATGTTGCCCATGGCTTGCATTTGCGGTTCCAATTGTTTCAGAGCTTTGTTGATACCCGGAACGTGTAGCTGGTTTTCAAAGTAGGCGGTAAGTAGTTCTGCTGACTCTGCAAGCTCAACCATTCTGGTAGCCTCTGCTATAGTACGTCCCAATGGCTTCTCACAAATCACACCTATAAGCTCGACGCCGGCTGAAACGCTATCGGCGATTTCTTCCATCACTTCTACACGGGTAAAGTTTGGAGAGAGGATGGCGACAGCATCACTGTTTTCACAAACTTCCTTAATGCTGTCACATATTACCGGTTGACCCAGCAAATGTTCTTTTGCAAAACGGGCTAAATCTTCAGCGCTCGACCTATTATATATGGCTGATAATTCAACACCGCGTACCTGTAACATGGCTTTAGCGAGGAAGTGGGCAATGAAACCGGAACCTATAAATCCAATCTTAAGTGTTTTCAAAGCAGTAAGTATTTATGTGAGGAATTGGACAATAATTAAAACAATCTTTCCGTGGAATGCATAAAAAACTTAAACAATGAAGGGAGTATATACTGGTTCAGAATGCCGGATTAAGCGGTGGGAGAAAGTCTAACTGCTTTCTCTGCGGGAGCGGATGTTATATATATTGTCTGACTTTTTCCTGAATACCTCGAAGTAGGGAATGCTCACCCCTTTCCCCTTGATAGTTGCCTCTTTGGGTCCTGAAGTTTCAAACTCATCTTTTACAAGCTCCCGGGTATGTTCACTGATGATGATGGAATTGGGGATTTTCTTACTGATGGCTTCCATGCGCGAGGCGACGTTTACCGTATTCCCAATGACGGTGTATTCCATGTAATCATTGGTGCCTACATTTCCCACCACCACTTCACCGGTATTAATTCCGATACCGATTTTTATTTCAGTACCCAGCAGGTCGGCATATTTTTTATTGATACTGCCCAGCGATTCTATCATGTCAAGCGCAGCGGAAACGGCATTGGTATGATTATCTATATAAGAAACCGGCGCACCGAATACAGCCAGCAATCCGTCACCCATATACTTGTTAATGGAACCTTTATTTTTCTTTATGCAATCTGAAATCTCATTCCAGTAGTCATTGAGAAAACTGACCACCTGAGAAGGACGCAGGTGTGAGGCAAATTGGGTAAACCCGCGGATGTCGGCAAAAAGTACCGAAACAACGCGCGATTCTCCGGGACTCATAAGCTGTTCATCGCTCGAGTCGAGTGCTTGCGATACCACTTCGCCCGGTACATAGCGCTTGAATAACTTAAGGATATCCTCTTGCTTGCTTTTGAACTTTTCGATCTCCCCGGATAGTTCACGATTGTGATACTCAGCTTCACTGAGTTTCAATGCCCCATCGAGCACCATCTTTAAATCTTTGTCATCATAGGGATAGTTGACGTAGCGGTAAATTAGATTCTTTTTAATCGCTATGTCCAGTGATTCCGTGTCTTCAGATTCTGCAAAAATGATACTGAGAACCTCGGGCTTAGAGTGGGATATACTTTCACTGAACTGCAGCCCCGTCATGTCGTTCATTTTCTGCTTGATGAGCACCACATGGATATCATACTCTTCCAGAGTTTTGAATCCTTTGCGGATGGAAGAGGCAGTAAAAACATTGTAATGACGTACGAATTGCGATCGGAACAGATTTAAATCATGCTCCTCATCGGATATCATTAATACGTTACCGCTGTTCTGATGCATTGGGGTATATTATTTCACACAGATAATTCAATATAGATAAAGGAAGGAAATCAAACAATAAAATGTCCTAATATGCATTTTGGGATCCACAGAGTAGGTTTTTCGATGGGTTGGGCCCCATCCCGGAAGACAATCACACAGGTTAAGTAAAAAATATTAATCGTCGGTATTCATTAGGTCAAGGAGGTAATCTACCTGTTTCTGCTCGGTATCGCGAACAACATCGCCTGCAGTATTGACTTTAATCTCTTTCAGGAATTTTTCGTCTCCGGAGCCTTTATGTTTCAGTTCAGCCCATAGCCGGTGAAAGCGGGCAGCCTGAAGGGCGGCATCATAGGGATTGGGATTAATACATTCTCGTGTAGTCAGGAATGCGGGAGCTTTATCCGATCCCTGCCTGAGACCAACGGTATCTGTGGCAATGGCAGCGCCTTCCGTTTCGTCGTAGAGTTCCCGTAGCTGTTTGGTTGTTGCTTCTCCCTTAATGGCCGATTCTGCGAGATCAATCAACTTTTTCTGAATCGGCTTAATTTCTTCATTGGCTTGCCTTGCGCACCATACCGCGAACTTTCGCAATTTGGCTGTAAGTCCTTCCTCCTGAAAGTGTTTTAAGATGGATGTGACGCGATCGTCCTTCTGATCAATTTTCTCACCGGTTTCACCATCAATGACAATAATTTGATGATGATTCTCATCATATACATAAATATAGTTTTGTTTATTCTTATTCATAAGAAGATCATAAGGGTACTTTCAGTGGTTGTGTATTATATATACTAAACATATTGCATTTCCAAAGTATTCCGACCATACTTGTACCGACAGTTTTTTCTTAACAGGAATTAAGGGAATCAAATTATCAGATGAACACTAAAAATGAAGAGTCGGCTTCTACAAAAGCCTTGTTTTCCTGGGCCCTTTACGATTGGGCAAACAGTTCCTTTTTTGCCGTCATCCAGACCTTTGTGTTTGCAACCTATTTTATTCAATCCGTCGCCGAAAACGATGTTATAGGCAGCAATCAGTGGGGAAATGTGATCAGTGCAGCGGGACTGCTCATTGCCTTGGTCGGACCTTTTCTGGGTGCTATCGCTGATCAGATGGGAAGGAGAAAACCCTGGATCTTTGCATTCAGCCTCATGTGCATTTTTGCGGTAGCGGGACTCTGGTTTGTTGGCCCTTCCAATGAGTACCTGTTTCTGGCACTTGTTCTCATTTTTATTTCTACCGTAGGATCGGAGTGTGCCATCATCTTTTATAATGCCATGCTGCCAAATCTTGTCTCGGGTAAGAAAATGGGACGCTGGTCGGGTTGGGCCTGGGGCCTGGGCTATGCAGGAGGCCTGGTCTGCCTGGTAGTTGCCTTGTTCTTGTTTATCAATGTAGATCAACCGCCATTCGGTCTTGATAAAGCCGCGGCAGAGCATGTTCGGGCCACATTTTTATTAGTAGCAATCTGGTATCTCATTTTTTCTATTCCCCTTTTCCTGAATACACCAGATGAACCTCGCACCGGTATTGGAATCAATAAAGCAGTTAAAAACGGGTGGAAGCAGCTCAAAGAGTCTATACAGCACATACGCGATTATAAAGATATTCTGCGATTTCTAATTGCACGGATGATTTTTATCGATGCCCTTGCCACTGTATTTGCTTTTGGTGGGATTTACGCCGCAGGCACCTTTGATATGGACGAGAAGCAGGTACTGATCTTCGGAATTGGTTTAAACCTGACAGCCGGTTTGGGGGCAGCACTCTTTGCCTGGATTGATGATTACATGGGAAGCAGGCAGACGATTTTGATTTCATTGACCGGGCTTATTATTACTACTTCTGCGGTATTGCTGGTAGCTTCTTCCTTCTGGTTCTGGGTTTTCGGTTTAACTTTGGGAATTTTTGTGGGCCCGGTTCAGGCAGCCAGCCGTACTTATATGGGAAGAATTGCCCCAAAGGAGCTTCGTAATCAAATGTTCGGTTTATTTGCTTTATCCGGCAAGGTGACTTCATTTATCGGTCCTTTCCTGGTCGGTTGGCTCACCTTTGTGGCGGGAAGTCAAAGGATTGGTATGAGTGTTATAATCGTGTTGTTTATAATAGGTTTCCTGTTGATGTTAAGAGTACCAAAAGTGACCGAAGGAGCCACTACAGTGTAGTCATAATCTGAGATAAATGAGTTTATGATAAATTTTACGTGATTTTAATTGCCAAAGTGGTAACTTAGGGGACTTAAATTTCGAATATCATTTCGAACCAACACAGTGATGGGATTACCCTTTACATTAACCTAAATAAATAGTGAGATTATAAATGAGCAGATTTGATGATATCAAAAATGTAATTGAAGGCGTAGAAGAAGATATGGCAAAATTCTACGAAAAAGGGAATAAAGCAGCAGGAACTCGCGCTCGTAAAGGCCTTCAGGAGTTACGAAAATTGGCACAGGAAGTTCGTCTTGAAATTCAGGACATTAAAAATAAGAGCTAACTTTTAGCATCTTTTAGCAGAAGAAGCCGCAGAAATGCGGCTTTTTTTGTTTCAGCAATATAATTTGTCGTTTTGTGTTGCAAAAGGCCCATCTTTAAACTTTAGTGCTTACTCATTGTTTGTTAACTTGTCGACCATGAAATCTAAGCCCCAACACAGACTTCCTCAAACAGCCGTTAAAGCCTGGCGCATCAGCGGTTTCCTGGTATCCCTGTTTTTCTGGATTGGTCCCATTGCTATGTGGTTTTTCGATTCTCAACGAGTCGTAGATTTATGGATCTATCTGCTAATGGTAGCCATACTCATACCTGTTACCCTCATAGCTACCTTTGTGATTCCGCACTTTCGTTGGAAACGCTGGAGCTATGATATCAATGAGCATGAAATTGATTTACAACATGGACTAATAATTGTTCAACGAACCCTAATACCAGTCAACAGAGTGCAACACGTCGATACCAGGCAGGGGCCTATACTGCGAAATTATGCTCTGTCTAATGTTACGATTTCCACTGCGGCAACAACACACGAGATACCCGCACTTACGGAAGAAAATGCCGGTAAGGTGCGTGACCAAATTTCACGCCTTGCCCTAAAAGCTAAAGAAGATGTTTAGTGCAGAACGTCAGCATCCTGTTGCCGCAGTCAGCAAGGTGCTCGACATTATTAAAGGTAATTTCATTTCACTGCTGCTGCTACTCTTTGTCACCAGCGGTGAATCGATGGTCAGTCTCTTCGGTATTCTGTCAGTCTTAGGGGTATTGCTCGTCTCAGGCGTACTCTCATGGCTCCGATTTACATACAGTGTCGTGGATGGAGAGCTGCGTATTGAGCAGGGAGTACTGGTAAGAAAAAATATTTATCTGTCGAAAGAGCGCATTCAGGTCATCGATATCAAAGCGGGAATTTTACAACGTATGTTCGGTTTGGTAGAAGTTGAAGTTAAAACGGCCGGCAGTTCATCCAAGGCAGCAAAAATATCTGCCATCTCCCTTGAAAAAGCAGAACAGCTGAAAGCCAGCCTGCGCACCTCCCATAAAGAAGAAACCCTGGATAGGGAGCAAGAAGAGACCGAACTCAAAAGAATTGAACTCTCAGCGAGAGATCTGGTGGTAACATCCTTTACATCTGGAAGCTTCGGTATCGCCTTATCCATTATAGGTACGCTCTTCTCACAACTTGACCAGGTGCTTTCTGAGGAGGAGATGCTATATTACCTGGAAAGAATCATTCCGGCTTCGCTAAGTACCAATATGGTGCTTTACAGCATTGTACTGGTAGTCCTGCTCTCATGGCTGCTATCGTTTTTAGGCACTTTGATAAAATATTTCGGCTTCACCCTGAGGGTTTCGAATAAGGATTTAATAATTAGGCAGGGCTTGTTTGAACAGCGTCAACTCACTATACCTTTTAACCGCATCCAGGCTATACAAATAAAGGAAGGTCTTCTCAGACAGCCTTTAGGTTATGCTTCTATTATCCTGGAAAGTGCCGGCTATGGAGAGAAAGAGGGAAACTCCACGACCCTATATCCTCTAATCAGGAAATCAAAAGTTCAAGAATTCCTTCAAGAGGTAGTACCTGAATTTGCTAATCCTGTTTTTCAATCAAAACCACCGCGCAGGGCATTAAGGCGCTATCTATTCCGCATGATTTTGGTTTCCATGATAGTGATTATACCGGCATGGTTTTATTTACCCTATGGAGAATATGCGATTTCACTGTTGTTGCCGGCCATCTTGCTCGGCTATGCCCAGTATAGGGATGCCGCAATTGGCACAAGTAAGGATGCTTTGACAATTCGAAGCAGAGATTTTGCCAGAACCACCGCAATCATTCAGATAAAACGCATACAGCGTGTGAGTCTGAAACAAAATCCTATTCAGAAGCACAGAGACTTAGTCAACTTTATAGTAACAGTTGCCTCCGGTAGCCAGGGAAGATCCTTTGATATCAGAGAGCTTGAAGAAGCTACGGCAGGCAGGTATTTCAATTGGGTATCACCGGATGACATACCTCAAGTGGCAACTGATGCGGAAACCCATGAACCCGAATTCCCTGAAACCTAAATCATCATCCGGTGGTAAATCGCCATGGCACTGGCCCCGTAAATAATATGCAGAGCCAGGAACAGGTAGGGAATAGAAATACCCCATTTTGTGCCAAGGATACCGGGATTTTTAATGGTTTTATCTTCTCCTATATGAGGATGAGTTTCGGATAAAATACCCATCAGTACCCCTACAAATATTCCGTGACCAAAACCCCATAGTATGCCAATCGGCCAGTTGGGTGTTACTGCCATCGCGGAAATCATAAACACATAGAGCATGCCCCACCCGGCACCGATTATCAGGTGAAGTACAATTCCCAGTGTGTAGACACCGGAAGTGTTATTGATGTTGATGAAACGGCTGCCCAGCAGGTAGGGGATATCCAGATAATAGCCGAGCGATTTCAGGAGATAGATGAGAAGAGTCAGTATTACCGCACCGAGAAAGCCGGCATATGCTCCGTATAGTAGATTTGCTTCCATAAGGTCCTCCTGGTAGGATTAATTACGGATTCGCATGTTAATCAGTATACGTTAATCGCACCTCAAATGTAAGATCTCTTTTATCATCTAATGCAATATCTGCTTCGGTGTCAATATAAGGGGTATCCAGATTCGATATCGTGCAGGTGCAATCTTCTTCTAGGTATTCACCTACTGTATCTGCAATTAGATGTTCAAGCTGGGATGCGGATAGTGTTTTGAGTTTATTACTCATAACTATTCACTTTTAAATTGGAGGTGAACTTATAATTACAACAATGAGCGTATATCGAAGATTCAATAAAACAGCCCAGGGTAATACCGGTGCTCATTGGTAACCTTATGTAGAGCTATTGTTCACTTTCAGGTTTAACACTTAGTACAACTCTTAATCCTTCTCTCACGTTAATAATCTTAGCCCACTTCCGGTAACCTTCTTTTTCTATTTTCAACATGTGTTTACCTTCCGATACCTTTTCAAAAGTAAATCTTCCATCCTCGTCGGTTTTAACATTTTTCTCGCTATCCACTATTTGTACTTTAGCTTCGCTGATAGCTTCACCTGTTTTAGCATTAAGTACTCTGCCATTAAGCTCACACCACTCCGTATCTTCGGTTCTCTTCTTGGTTTGGGCACTGCTTATCGAAAAGCTAAGGCTTAATAGCAACGCGGTAGTGAGTGATAGAATGGCCATTTTTTTGAAACTAAACATAACAGACATGAAAGACTTGTTAATGATTAGTTAATTACTCCATTTATCAATATAAGATTTGATGGAGAAAAGTTTCAAATTGTCCAATTCCGTTTTTTAAACAACAAAATTACTTAGTCCAAGAAATCCCTTTGTCAGGCGAGGGAAACCTCAGCTGATTTGCCAAATTTCTTCAAGGTCCGGTAATGAGAGGCGATAGCCGCACTAAGAGTCGGTTGGTAATGGTAGGGGACGTCGTGTTCTTCAGCGACCTCTCTGACAATAGGGGCAATATCAGGATAGTGGATGCTGCAAATTTTTGGGAAGAGGTGATGTTCAATCTGGTAATTGAGCCCTCCGATGTACCAGCACAGTAATTTATTTCGGTGAGCAAAATCAGAAGTGGTTTCCATCTGGTGGATCATCCAGGCATTTTCAATGTTTCCTTCGGTATTTTCTGTAGGGTGGTCGGTACCTTCCACAACATGAGCCAGCTGAAAAATCACACCCAGAATCACACCGGCCGTTAAATGAACTGCTAAAAACCCAATCAGGAGTTGCCACCACGTGATTGAAAGTACCAGTAACGGTATTACCAGCATGTAGCTGTAATAAATGATCTTGGTTACTATAAGGGTGATCCATTCCGAAACAGGATGACTTTTGTTCTCATAGGGGCCCAGGTGATCTTTGAAAAAATATCTGTAATCTTTGATGAATACCCAAAAGAGGGTTGCAAAACTATAAGCTACAAAAGCCAGGTAATGTTGCGCCTTGTGGATATTCTTGTATTCAGCATGAGGAGAGAGTCTGATGAATTCTGCTACCTCAAGATCTTCATCATGCTCGTGGATATTGGTGTAGGTATGATGGACGACATTGTGGGTTATCTTCCAGATATATCCATTGGCACCTAACAAGTCAAAGGAATAACCAAGGATTTTATTAATGAGTTTGTTGGATGAATAAGCCCCGTGAAGTGCATCATGGGAAACAGAAAACCCGATTCCTGCCATGCCGATACCCATAATAATGCACAAGCCTAGCATGATTTGCCATGAAAAGGCACCGCTGATAATCAGACCGTAAGAACCAAAGTAGATTGTGAGAAGTGTGATGGTCTTAAGGACCATCCGGTAATCGGCTTTTTTGGAAAGATCGTTCTGTTCGAAGTACCGGTTAACTTTGTTTTTTAAATCAGTTATAAAATCCTGGTCGTTTGTTCCTTTAAAGGAAACACGAGTTACTCCCATAAACGTAGCTTAATTTAGCCGTTGCAATTAATAGCCGAAGTCAAATCTACAAAGAATTTCCGGATAGAATAAATAGTTAAGCCTTCTCCCCGAAAGCTTTGCTGATTGACTCTTCAAGGTCGCTCATCTGTATTGGTTTAACCAAATAATCTACAAAATCTGTAGCTTTTGCCCTATTTTTATAATATTGATCTGAATTTCCGGTGATATAAATTACCGGTACATTCGAATTCTCTCTGATTCTCTCCATAGCTGTAATGCCATCGGTACCGTCTTTGAGCTGTATATCCATCAGGATAAGATCGGGTTTGTGCTGAGTAGCAGAGCTAACAGCTTCCTCTCCGGTGATTACTTTGTCTAATACGGTGTAGTTGAGTTTGACGATCATACGCTCCAAGACCATAGCGATGATCATATCATCTTCTACAATGAGTACTTTTTTCACACTAATTGTCTATTATTTCACCTAAATATCCCCTCTCTTTTGGGGTGCTTCACTCCTAAAGCGATAATAATAAACTAATTTTTTTGAAATTAACCTAAAGCAACGTCTAAAATCATCATCACGCTGAAGCCCACCATGGTTCCCAATGTGGCCAGGTCGGTGTTGCCGTGAACCTGTGATTCCGGAATCAATTCTTCAACCACAACATAGATCATGGCACCTGCGGCAAATGAGAGCGCATAGGGCAGGATGGGTTGCACCATCAGTACGGCTGCGGCACCGATAACTGCTGAAATAGGCTCGACAATGCCGGAAAGCTGCCCGTACCAAAAGCTTTTACCTACAGATACACCTTCGCGTCGTAGAGGCATGGATACGGCGGTACCTTCAGGGAAATTCTGTATACCAATACCAATAGCAAGGCTGATGGCGCCGAGGATAGTGGCTGTGCCCGATGGGTCAACCCCCGAAGCCGCAGCGCCAAAAAGTACACCGACTGCAAGTCCTTCAGGAATATTGTGTAGGGTAATTGCCAAAACAAGCAAGGTGGCTCTTCGCCAGGATGTTTTAACACCTTCGGCCTCATCCATTGGAAAGCCGGGGTGGAGGTGAGGTAAATATTGGTCGCAGATACGTAGAAATAGGCCGCCGGTCAGAAAACCGATGACGGCAGGTAACCATTCTATCACGCCTTGGTGAGCAGCCATATCTATAGATGGCACCAGCAGCGACCAAAAGCTGGCCGCAATCATCACGCCAGCTGCAAAACCCATCATGGCATCTAATGTTTTATTTCCCACAGTTTTCGTAAAAAAGACCAGGGCGGCACCCAGTGCGGTAAGTCCCCAGGTAAATAACCCACCGGTTAGACTTTGGTAAATGGGATTGAGTCCGAAAAACCACTCTTTAATTTCAGCAAATTCCATTGGCATTGTTTTTTGTTGATTTAATGCAAAGGATAAGAAATAATAAGCTATTCCAAAACGATTATTTAGCCTTGGCTAATATTGTAATGGGTGACCTAAAGGCAGGTTACAATTGACTAGTCTTCCACCTTCCACATTATAATTCCACCGGCTTGTTTACCGGTTTCAACAACAGTAGCCCGATTCAACTCCTCAAGATCAATCACATCCACAGAACCGGGTTCTCCGCCTACTCCTTCCATGGAAATAAAGGCATACCGGTTATCGGGTGAGATAGCTACCCCGTGAGATACTCTTCGGCTGTTCTGGATGCGGGCCAGTTCCTTGCCCGAATTAAGGTCCCATACACCTGTCGCGCCCTCTCCTTTATAACTTGCAACCAGTAACCGACCATCATGACTTACTTCCAGGTTATAGGGTGCCTTCCCGGTTTGAAAACGACGTGTCACCTTCCATTCCTTTGTATTCACTTCAACAATAGTATCGGACCCGTTGCAAGCTACATAAACAATATTTTCTGTTGGATGCGGATCTGCCCATGTTGGTTTGCAGATAGGCTCAGCATGAACCTCATTCGTCTGCATCCCGGAAGACATCCCCGATGAATGAGTGTCTTTATCTCCGGCAAGATGTAATCGCTTGGATATTTTTAGGTCTGAGGTATTCACCTGTATAAGTTCATCGGTCATCATGGAAACATGATACTGGTAGCTTCCGTCACTATTAATGCGTGAGCCGTGCGGCATGATGCCGGTTTCAATATCCGCTACAAGCGTCATCGATTCCGGATCGACAACCGAAACCGTGCTGGGCTCCATATCCCCATGCAGGTTAAAGTTTACTACATAGAGAAGCCCCGTCTTTTCAGAGATTTCCATACTTGCCGGAAACATGCCAAGTTCGGTTTGTCCCACAAGTTCATTGGTTTCAGTGTTGTATTTCCAAAGCTTACCATATGGGTTGCCGTGTGCAATGCTCACAAACCAGTAATCACCATCCGGAGATACCGTCAATCCGTGAGGTCCTTCGTTTTCGGTAGGGTAGACGCCCACTTTAATGGTTTCTTTAATAGTGCCTTGATTTGTTTCTCCGTCATAGCGTATTAGAGAAACCTCGTCTTCCGATTCCAAAGCAACATAGAGGTAGTAATTCTGTGCTTGTCCAATATTGTTGCCAATCACAAAAACGGTGGCTGCCAGGAAAAGTATTTTTGCTGCTTTTGAAAAAATCATATTAGGTGGTCGTTCTTAACTTGGTAGATAGAATACTTCCGGAAATTCCGGTATCATTTTATTTTCAATTTAGTTTGTGCCCCTTGGTTCTTCAACCAGCTTGTAGGCCCAGAGTCCGGAGTTCCAGTCTGACATGAATATATAACCTTTATATGGTTGCGGTCCCCAGGCCATGGGTGCATTGGGTACTCTTCCTTTATGATGGGTTGGGATATGTTTTGCTATCTCTCTTCCCTGGTCATAAAGATTGCCCATCAACTCACCGGAGATATCGACCACTCTGAGTCCGGCATTGTAGTAGGCTACATAAAGCGTATCACCCTTCACCCACATGTTGTGAGTACCCGCTTCGGGAACCTCGTAACGGGCTACTTCTTTTGGACTGTTCCAGCCGCCCTCAAACTTTACAAAATGTATCCAGCCGGCCGGGATGGTAGGCTCGTTATCGATTCCCAGGCCATTGGGGAAGGCTTCATCCCCTGCAATTACGTAAAAATCGTCGGTGGATTTGCTCTTGAAAGGGAAGGCCGCATGGTTCCAACCGCTTGGATAGGTGAAGCTGCCTAACTTAACCGGATTTTTAAAAGAACCGACACCTACGTTGTGCTTCTCCGGGGAATTCGCCATCGGTGTGCTTCCCACATCTACAGCTACAATGCCGTCACTCCAGTTGGAAGAGTAGGCTATACCGTTTTCTACCCAAACATCATGTATGGAGTGGCCAGGGGTATCAAGTTCAAAACGGCTGACCGTTTCAGGATTTTTGGGATCGTTAATGTCGATGATATCGTAACGCCTACCGTTGTTGACCGCAAATACATGGTTTTTATAGATGAATGCATTATGCACTCCACCTGTAAGCCCATTATTATATTCCGATATAATTTTAACGTCCCGGGGGTTAGTTACATCCAGTATCACAATACCATTTTTACGGTCGGAGGCACCTTCACGGGTGATTACGGCGGTGCGCCCGTCTTCCGATACCTTTACATCATTTACGGTTCTTGCATCTACTGTCACGGTATCAACGATGGCCATGTTGGATGGATCGGTGACATCCCAGAAGTAGGCTTCTCCGTTACCTCCCCATGTGCCGGTGATGGCGTAATCGCGTCCGTCAATACCCTCCCACACCCATAGATCGGAAGTATGAACATCGCTGATCAGACCGTGTCCGACGACCTGCAGCTCTTTCTGTATGTTCCTGTTGTCAACCCGGATTGTTTTCTCAGCAATTGCATTTCCTGCTTTGGCAAAGATGGTAAAAAGACCTGCTTTATTGGCAACGAAGCGACCGTCATCTTCAATTTGACCTGAAGCTCCTTCACCCAGCTCATCATCTGTCTTTGAAGTGAAAGAATAGGTAAGGGGCATATCTTCAATCACTTCACCTGAGGCGGTTTTAGCTACCGCATTAAAATCAACCACGTCACCGGTCCGTATATTTGAAACCTCATTCTCTATGGAAACAGCAGCCACCGGATTTTCAAGAATCTCAACTTCCCACTGAGTAGAGACTCTTCCCGTTTTTGCGGTGATCGTAGTGGTTCCGGGTCTTAGAGCCTGGAGTCGTCCGAAAGGATCTATTTTGGCAACCTCAGGATTTGAGCTGCTCAGGGAGACAGAAGCATTTCCCCTCTCAAGGTCCCTGGCATCAGTGACCCGATAGGAAAGGGGAACGTTAGTATTGGCATAGATGCGTTGAGGTTTATCCACCAAGGTAATCTCTTTGATGGGAGGATAGGCTACCTTGATCTCGATGGTCTTGCTGATGCGTTCTGATCTTGGTCCAACCGTACGGGCTACCACGCTGAAGGTGCCCGGTTTTAGAGCTTTAACCAACCCTTGAGGTGTAACAGAAAGCGAGCGGCGTGCCCGTGAATAGAAAATGACTCTATCCTCCAGTTGCTCATCCTTATCGTTAAGAACGGTAGCTTTCAGTTGCAGCTCCTGATCAATTTTCAATTCTATGTTGGTGGGCTCAATGACAATTTTCTTTCCCGTTCGGGCCTCTTGGCTGTACCCGTTTTCCTGTATAGCACAAATAAATAAAAGTGCAAGCAAGGTAGAGAGGATTTTCTTCATGTTGGTAACTCTTATATCATTAGATCTCATTGGTAAAAATCGGTTTTGGATGGTGGTTCATATGCATTTGCAAAAACAGTGGTCTGTAACGTATTCGCAGGAAATATTAAATTACTTCCTTTCAGGAAAGATGTATTTAACTAAAAAAAAGGATAATAGTAATTCCTTTAACGACTTTTAAATATCGGTTATAAACCTGAGCTCACCCTCCTAAAATCATGGAATACATTTTGGAGCAAGAGTCACCCGTTTTTGGAATTTATCTACTATGATTAGAAGCTGAAGTCTGTTTTTCTGCAATGGGAGCTATGGTCAGATCAAGCATGCTGCAGTGTCAAAAATTTCACCGCCGGTATGGTGTTAATTTCAATACAGTTTCCTTACCTTTGATATGCAAAAAATGCGGCGCAAAATGAATGGTTTTTTTGAGAACCATAGGACTACAGATTTTGTTGATGCTTGCTTCATGACCCTAATATACTGTAATAGCTAAACTCCCACATTTCAAATGAGCATTAATTTCGATAAAGAACGTTTTCTTCACCGCCATATCGGTTCAAATCCCGAGCAGATTGAAGAGATGTTACAAACGGTAAACGCTTCCTCTCTTGAGCAGCTAATTGATGAAACGGTACCTAAGGGTATACGACTTGAAGAGTCTCTGGATCTTGATGAACCCATGAGCGAATATCGTTTTCTCGAAGAGTTCAGAAAAGTTGCAAACCGGAATGAAATCTACCGGTCATTCATCGGCATGGGCTACTATGATACACTAACGCCCAACGTAATTAAGCGAAATATCCTGGAAAATCCGGGCTGGTATACGGCCTATACGCCTTACCAGGCAGAAATCGCGCAGGGAAGATTGGAAGCACTCATTAATTTTCAAACCATGGTTTCTGATCTGACCGGAATGGAGCTGGCCAATGCTTCTTTGCTGGATGAAGGTACGGCTGCTGCCGAAGCCATGAGCATGTTTTATTCCTCAAAAAAGGGTGCGAAAAGAAAAAAGGCTGACAAATTTTTCGTATCCGAATTATGCCACCCTCAAACCATTGATGTGGTTAAAGGCAGAGCAAAACCTCTGGGCATTAAAATTGTAGTCGGTGATCACAATGAATTGGATGTTACCGATCCTGAGCTATTCGGCATACTACTGCAATATCCGGGCACGAACGGTTCTGTTGAAGATTATGAGGGATTGATCGCAGCCGCGCATGAGCACGGAAACCAGGTGGTGGTTGCCGCTGACCTGTTAAGTCTAACCATTCTCACACCTCCGGGAGAGATGGGTGCGGATGCCGTCGTAGGCTCTTCGCAGCGTTTTGGTGTTCCCATGGGTTATGGAGGACCCCATGCAGCATTCTTTGCAACCGGCGATAATTATAAACGCAAGATACCCGGACGAATAATAGGTGTTACCCAGGATGAAGAGGGGAATCCGGTATATCGCATGGCGCTTCAAACCCGCGAACAGCACATACGGCGTGAAAAGGCGACATCCAACATTTGTACTGCCCAGGTGCTTCTGGCAGTGATCGCAGGTATGTATGCAGTCTATCACGGTCCTGCAGGATTGCGCAGAATTGCCGAACGCATTCACGGATTAACCCGAATTGTGAAAATGGGTCTTGAGGAGCTGGGTTTCGAAATTCAGAACGACACTTTTTTCGATACCCTTACCATTGTAGTTGATAGTGACGAGGTCAGGGAGACTATCCGTGGTCTGGCTCTTGAGAAGGAGATGAATTTCCGCTATTTCAATGACAAACAAATAGGTATTTCGCTGGATGAAGTAAAAGACCTCACTGATGTACAAGAGGTGCTGGATATTTTTGCCGAGATCAAAGGCAAGAATATGGACGGCTATGCCCGGAACCGGCAGGAGGGACTAGAACTCGAATTCCCGGAAGAGTTGACTAGAGAGTCCTCCTATATGGAGCATCCGGTATTCAATCTCTATCACTCCGAACATGAAATGCTCCGTTATCTGAAAAAATTGGAGAATAAAGATCTATCTCTGGTGCACTCCATGATTTCGCTGGGATCCTGCACCATGAAGCTTAACGCAACTTCAGAGATGATACCGCTCACATGGCCTGAGTTCGGTCAGATCCATCCCTTTGCACCGAAAAACCAGGCGAAAGGATATCATGAGTTATTCCGGGAACTGGAGCGTCAGCTGGAAGAAATTACCGGTTTCTCTGCGGTATCCCTGCAACCCAATTCCGGAGCGCAGGGTGAATATGCCGGTCTCATGACGATTCGGGCTTACCATGAACATCACGGAGAAGGCCATCGCAACGTAACGATAGTACCGGATTCAGCCCACGGAACCAATCCTGCCAGTGCAGTAATGGCAGGCATGGAAGTGGTGGTTACCAAATGTGACGAAAACGGAAACGTTGATCTAGACGACTTGCGAGAAAAAGCCGAAGAGAACAAGGATCGTCTGGCGGCACTGATGGTCACCTATCCCTCAACCCACGGGGTTTTTGAAGAGGATATCAAGGAGATCTGTGAGCTCATCCACAACTATGGTGGGTTGGTATATATGGATGGAGCCAATATGAATGCCCAGGTCGGGATTACCAGTCCCGGGGAAATAGGAACTGATGTCTGCCATCTAAACTTGCACAAGACATTCTGTATTCCACATGGGGGCGGTGGCCCGGGCGTGGGACCCATTGGTGTGAATGACAAACTGAAGCCATTTCTTCCCGGCAACGCACTAATTGATACCGGTGGCTCGGAGGCGATTAATGGAATCTCCGCAGCCCCCTGGGGAAGTGCCAGTATACTTGCCATATCCTATGCCTACATAAAGATGATGGGCGCTTATGGGCTTACAAAAGCAACTGAGATGGCTATATTGAATGCCAATTATTTAAAAGATCGCCTTAAGGATCACTATCCTATCCTTTATACAGGGAAGAACGGGCGTACCGCACACGAGTTTATAATTGATCTGCGACCGTTCCGGCAGTCGGCTGATGTGGAAGCGGTGGATGTAGCTAAACGTCTTATGGATTACGGTTTCCACGCTCCGACGATGTCGTGGCCTGTGCCGGGTACCATTATGGTCGAGCCCACCGAGAGTGAGTCGAAGCAGGAGCTGGATCGATTCTGTGAAGCCATGATTTCTATTCGTGAAGAGATCAACGAAGTGGAGCAGGGGAAAGCCGATCGTGAAAATAATGTGCTGAAGCATGCCCCGCACACCCAGCGAATGATCACTTCTGATGAATGGGATCGTCCTTACTCACGTGAGAAGGCGATCTTTCCGCTCGATTATATTCGGTTCAACAAGTTCTGGCCGAGTGTCAGCCGGGTGGATGACGCCTATGGAGATCGTAATCTGATGTGTAGCTGCGTACCGCTTGATGCCTACGCCGAAGGCCAGGAACCTGCTGCCGTAGATTAATATTTAGCCGCGGATTTACACGGATATTGGTTGTATTTAGCTTAACTGATGATCTTTTATCCTTTAAAATTCGTGTAGATCTGCGGCCAAAATTACGTGTGTTCTATACTGCCCATTATTTTAATGTCACCAAGGAGGGTTCGGTTAACCGGACATTTGTTGGCAATTTCCAGCAAGCGGTCAACCTGCTTTTGTGTTAAATCGCCTTTCACTACCAGATCTTTTTCGATTACATCGATTTTACTCTTCTCATCATCACAATTCTTACAGTCCTCGTCGTGACGCTTATTGTGTCTTAATTCAACAAAAATATCCTCCAGCGGCCACTCTTTTCGACGGGCATACATCTTCACAGTCATAACGGTGCATGATCCCAGTGCCATCAACAGGTAATCATAGGGATCCGGGCCTTCATCCTTGCCGCCTTCAACTCTTTCGGGTTCATCCGCTACAAGCTCATGCTTGCCGGCAGTGAGGGTAGTGGTATAGATTTCGTCTTTGGGAAGATGTACGTGTACTATCTTCTTTTTATCACTATCAGTGGCCATAAAACTATGCTTTGTCTTGTTCCTGAGGTTCTGCGAAAGTAAGTATATAGCCGTTGAGATCACGAAGAGTGAATTCTTTCATACCGTAAAAAGTGGTGTGCGGCTCCTTAATGAATTCGATATCCTTATGCTGGTTAACGGCATTGTACAAATCATCAATGCCTTCAATTTCAATAAACAGTGTCAGGGAACCACCCATCGTTGACCCTCTGAGTTCGGGTACCTCTTCAAGAAAATTGCCTTCTTCGTGCAGCATGAGCTCAACAGTATCGCGTGTGATCATGGCCCACTGTAAGTTACCGTCATCGCGCGGTACTGACATTTCAAGTTTGAAGCCGAGAATTTCCTTGTAGTAGCTGACGGTTTTATCAACATCCTTAACCATCAGATTTGCAGTAATGGATTTAAATGTAGTTGCCATGATTATTCTGTTTTAAATTTATGATACCATCTTTTTTAGCACACCTAACTGAAAATAGCTCCATACTTAAAATGCATGGTTCGTTTAAACACCATTAAGCAATGTGATATTTATCTCTGAGTACATCCAGATGATGCCTCTCATGTCCTGCGATAATGTATGCGAGTGATCGAACCGAGAATGTAGCATCGTTTGCAATTCCTTTCCTGGACAAGATCTCCTCGGAGAAACTGTCGAATAAAACAATGGTGGCATTTCTTAGCGAAAAGTACTCATCTCCAATACTCTGAGTGCTGCGGTCTGTAAAGTTGCCCTCATCCACATAAGCATCCTGATCAAAACCGGGCAGGGCTTTGGTTTCATTTCTGGCGAAGCATAATCCGCGATAGGCAAAAATACGTTCTGAATCTATCAGATGTCCGATCACTTCTTTCACAGTCCATTTACCCTCTGCATAGCGATATCCGGCCTGCTTGGCTGTGAGGGAATTAATCAGGGTGTAGGTCTCATGCATCTGGTCTTTGAGGATCTCAAGAATATCTCCCTGATCTACCTGTTCAATGTATCCTTGATAAAACTGCTCGTACTCATCCGGTTCAGGTCGCATAGTGATTGCCGGGTATGTGATTGAAAAATAGTAGCTTGAGTTAGCATAGTACTTAAAAAAAGTGATTAATACACTCATTTAGGCCCATAAAAAAAGCCGATCTTAGATTTTAAGATCGGCCTTTCTATTAAGTTTGTACCGGCTGTTACTGATTTACCTTGTGTTCCTTGTATGTAGTTTCGCTGGCTTTTTGATCGCCGCTAAAGGAAATTTGTGTGTAGGCATAGGCAACGCCGTCGACTGTTTTCCAATCAGAGTACCGCTCCTCAATCTGTACCTGCTCTCCTTGCTGGGGATTGAACTGTTGGTAGCGCATGAGACGCGGGTAGCCTGTCTCTTCATCAACAAGGAAAAGAATATCCTTGTCGTCGACATTCACGCTGAGCTTGGCGTATGTTTTATCCTCGAACTCTTCCGTACCCGTATACTGAGGATTAATATCGTTCTCAGCCATGGCAATAGCCAGGTAACTGCGGTTTAGGGTTTCTTTAAGATTTTGATTCATTTGTGGAGGCAGTGGTCTCTCCTGTCCCCCCATACTCATTTTTCCTTGTCCATCAGCATAGGTTATTTTCATGGTTCCGCCCGGTGTTTGAACGGTTTGTTCAACTGCATCTGGATAATCAATGGTTGAAGTTGTTTGTAAGCTCATTTGGCCTCCGGGCAGCTGTTCTCCGAATTGGACGACTTCACCCTCCAGCGTAATTGAATTCAATTCAGTGCCAGGGCTTACAAGAGCTTCAGACATCTTATCTAGCAGAGTTGCTCCTTTTTCAGCATCTCCTTCCACCACTTTTTGCTCGCTGCCCGGCTGGGGAATGGAGATATCGATTTCATTCACTTCACCATATTTTTGCAGCTGGTCACCGATCTCATCTTTATTACCCACAACAAGAATTTCCATCTGGTCGGGATTCAGATACTCTCGAGCCACTCGTTGCACATCTTCGATGGTCGTAGCTTTAACGCCCTCGACATATTCATCAAAGGCATTCTCAGAGAGGCCGCGATAGTCATATGACATGCGCTGATTTAATACCTTCTCGAAGCTGTCATAACGAAATACCAGAGAGTTTAAGAATTGATCCTTGGTATCCTGTAGCTCTTCCTGTGTGATAGGCTCATTTTGCAGACGCTCAATCTCTCCAATAATGGCATCGATTGCTTCGGCAGTTGTAGCACTTTTGGTCATCACGCCGGCATAGAAGGTTCCTGGATAAAAGGTGTTCATTCCATACTGCCCGAAGACACTATAGGCCAGACCCATATCGGTTCGGACCACCTGGAAAAGTCGGCCGGAAAACCCGCCGCTGAGCACCTGGTTCATAACCTGGAGCTCTGCATAATCAGGGTTGTCGCGCATACCTCCAAGGTGTCCCAGAAGCACGAAGCTCTGGTTGACATCCGATTTATTGATGAAGTTGATGGTACTAGTGTACTCATAGTCAACTTCCGGGAACTCAAGTTCAGTGCCGGCTCCCGAAGGTATACTTGCGAAAGCTTCCTGCAGCTTGGATTTCATAGCATCGGAGTCGAAGTCGCCGACAAGTCCGATGGACATGTTTTGTCCCACAAAGTGCTCTTTGTGAAAATTGACCAAATCTTCCCGGCTGATATTATTAACGGTTTCGTATTCCGTATTGCGTGCGTATACAGAATTTTCGCCGTAGATCAGTTGATCAAAAACACGGTATCCGATCTGCTGGGCATTGTCATTTCTACGGGAGATGCCGCTCTTGGTTTGGGTTTTTGCCAGCTCAATTTTGTCTTCCGGAAAGGCCGGATTGGTAAGCAGATCTATGAAAACCGGCAGCAGCTCGTCAAAGTCCTCTTTCAGAACGTTCATGCCTGCACCACCGGAAGTAAATCCGATACCGGTCTCCATGCTCGCCGCTTTATTTTCGAGCAGGGCATTCAGGGAATCGGAGGGATAATTTTCCGATCCTCCGGAGCGCATAACGGTACCGGTAATTGAGGACAGTCCCGTCTTCTCATTTGGCACCAGCACGCCGCCGGTGCGAACCATTACGCTGACATCTATTAGCGGAAGCTCCCGGTCTTCAACCAGAAAGAATTTAATGCCGTTGTCGAGGGTAAAGATCTCTACATCCGGCTGGTTAAATTGGTTGAGTTCGGGGAATTTCAACTGGTCGTAGCGTTTCTGCGCCTGCGTAATCGAGGCAACAAAAAGCACGAGCATGCATATCAGGCTGAATCGTTTCATGATATTGGTTCCTGTAGACTTGTGATTGAAAGTTTTCTTACTGGTTAGCATCGGCAACCTCCTCAGAGTCTTGGGTTACGATAGCACCAACGGTCAAATTATCTTGGGTGAAATATGTATTGGCTACCCGCTGGAGATCTTCAAGGGTTACCTCATTTAGCTTGTCAAGATCAGTAAATACTTTGCGCCAGTCACCCTGCTGGGCTTCTGTGGAGGCAAAAGATTGAGCAAGGCCACTATTGGAATCCAATGATCGTACCAGGCTTGCCCGGGCATTCGTTCTGGCCCTGTCGAGTTCCATCTGGGTGATGTCGCCGTCTTTAACCTTCTGAATTTCCTCGTGAATAACCGTTTCCAGCGTATCCACACTAAGTCCGCGATTGGGTACAGCGAAGGTCAGGAACATGCTCTTATACTTGGTTCCGGGAAAGCCGTTGAATGCCTGTACGGCAAGCGCCAGCTGCTCTTCTTCAACCATTCTTTTATACAGACGTGAAGTTCGTCCGCTGGAAATGATTGACCCAAGCAGTTGCAACGCCTTGGCATCGGGATGATCCTGTGCAACTGTGTGATATCCCATCAATAGAAACGGCTGTGATTGTCCCTGGATGGTGAATCTTCTCTCACCGCGCTGCTCCGGTTCCTGGGTATAAACAGGGGGCGGTTCCGGGCCGGCTTTGAGACCTCCGAAATAGGTTTCGGCCATCTTGCGAACTTCTTTGGGATTTACATCCCCGGCGATGGCTATCGTTATATTACTTGGCACGTAATAGGTATCGTAAAATTCACGGGCATCTTCCATAGTGGTAGCGGTGATATCAGAATTCCATCCTACGACCGGACGTCCATAGGGGTGGGCTGTGTAAGCCACGGCAAGAAACTCTTCAACCAGGCGTCCAAGTGGTTGTGACTCGGTACGCATTCTCCGTTCTTCCCGTACCACTTCTTTTTCCTTATAAAACTCCCGGAATACAGGATTTTTAAATCGGTCGGATTCCAGGCTGAACCACAATTCCATTCGGTTTTCAGGAAGGCTGTAGAAATAAACCGTTTGATCGGCACCGGTACCGGCATTCAGACCTGTTCCACCGTTTCGTTCAATGATCTGGGAAAACTCATTATTTACTACATACTGACCGGCTTCTTCCTGCAGGTCTGTAAATTGTGACCAAAGCTCCTCCATCTTTGCAGAGTCGGGCGAAGCGCTGTATTTCTCAGACAGCCATTGCTGGTAGGTCTGGTCCAGTTGATCCAGAGCCTTCTTCTCTTTCTTCCAGTTGTTAGTACCAATATAATGGGTGCCTTTAAAGGCCATATGCTCAAATATGTGAGCAATACCGGTGTGTCCTACAGGTTCATCCGCTCCGCCGACATCCACATAGGTCACAAAACTGGCTACCGGGGCAATAGGCCTTTCGATAACAATAAATTTAAGTCCGTTGTCTAGGGTAAACTCGGTAACTTTTTCCTCGAATTCTTCAAGGGATTGTGCGTTGGTATTGAAAGCGCCGGCAAAAAGTAGCAGGGCCATACCTAACGCACGAAGGGAGTATTTGAATTTCATACGTCTCCTGATTTGGTTTGTGTTTTTTGAGAGAACTAAATATTAGACTTGTAAATCAAATTTACAAAAATTTATAAGCTCTTAACCTTAAGATAATACGGTGACCAAAAATATCGCCTCCACTATGTAAGCACTATCATTACAGCAACACAGGGTGTTCCCCCGATGATATTGCTATGGATTTTGCTTAGAGTCATGAAGAGTTCTTTCTCGATCGTTATAGATAAGAACGAATCACAGAGATCATATTATGCAAGAAGAAAGTAAAGGTGATTCACCCCCGACAGGGCGGCGTCTTTTGGTTCTTGGACTGACAGCCATAGGGGTTGTATACGGTGATATCGGAACGAGTCCGATTTACGCTATTAGGGAATCTTTCCATGCCTCCTATGGTCTGGAGGCCACGCCTGCTAATGTACTGGGAGTACTTTCTCTGATTTTCTGGTCGCTTATACTTGTGATCTCTATAAAATACCTGGTACTGGTTTTGCGAGCCGACAATAACGGGGAAGGAGGTATTATTGCCTTGACAGCCCTCGTCAGTCCCCCAAATCAAAAATTTCGCGGTCGAAAATGGGTGCTGGTATTAATTGGGTTGTTCGGTGCTGCGCTGTTGTACGGAGACAGCATGATAACGCCCGCCATATCTGTTCTGAGTGCTATTGAAGGTCTTCAAGTGGCTACACCCGTTTTTCAACCTTATGTTATTCCCATCACCATTTTAATTCTGATCGGCTTGTTTGCCGTGCAGTCTCACGGTACGGCGGGTGTAGGTGCAGTGTTCGGGCCAATTACACTCGTATGGTTTTTGACGCTGGCAATACTGGGCGGCTTCCAGGTTTTTCAGCACCCCGACGTGCTGGCAGCAATAAATCCCGGTTATGGTTTTGATTTCTTTTTGCGCAACAGGTGGGCAGGTTTCCTGGTACTTGGTTCGGTATTTCTTGTGGTAACCGGTGGCGAAGCTTTGTATGCCGATATAG
The DNA here is from genome assembly GCF_011059145.1 of Halalkalibaculum roseum. Classification (NCBI taxonomy): domain Bacteria; kingdom Pseudomonadati; phylum Balneolota; class Balneolia; order Balneolales; family Balneolaceae; genus Halalkalibaculum; species Halalkalibaculum roseum. Next base: position 986,140 of record NZ_JAALLT010000001.1, read on the forward strand.
GGCATTTCGGTCTGCGTCCCATTCGTCTCACCTGGTTTTGCGTGGTTTTACCCTCACTGCTATTAAACTATTTTGGCCAGGGCGCCCTGATCATCAGTCATCCGGAAGCAGTACACCATCCATTTTATAATCTGGTGCCGGAATGGGGTCTCTATCCGTTGGTAATACTTGCTACCGTTGCCACGATCATTGCTTCCCAAGCTGTCATCTCCGGTGCCTTTTCACTGACACAGCAGGCCGTGCAATTGGGATACCTGCCAAGATTGAAGGTACTACACACCTCTGCGAAAAGAATGGGTCAGATTTATTTACCTGTCGTCAACTGGATTCTTGCCATATCCTGTATCGGATTGGTAATCGGTTTTCGCACCTCCAGTGATTTGGCTTCAGCCTATGGTGTTGCCGTTACCACCGATATGGTCTTCACCACGGTACTATTTGCCGTAGTAGCACACAGTAAATGGGCCTGGAGCAAGTGGATAGTTGCACTGATGGGAATCGGACTTCTCACGGTAGACCTCTCCTTCTGGGGAGCCAACTTACCTAAAATTCCATCCGGGGGTTGGTTCCCACTGGTTATTGCTGGTATTATGTTTCTCGTCATGACTACCTGGAAAAGAGGTAGAAGAATTTTAAGTGACCGTTTGAGTGAAAAAATTATTTCTCACGAGGAGTTTGTAGAAATAATTCAAGAGATGAATCCTGAACGGGTTTCCGGAACCGCAATTTTTATGGATTCACACCCGGAAGGCACCCCGCATGCCCTGCTGCACAACCTGGAGCATAATAAGATTCTTCATGAACGCGTCTTTTTTCTGACTCTCATTACCAGGGAGGTACCGAGAGTGCCTAAACAGGATCGATATGAGGTGCAAGCTCTGGGAGAAAATACCTATCGTATCCTGGCTTACTACGGCTTTGCCGAAGATCCTGACGTACCAAAGCTGCTGAAACACTGTGAAGTAGAAGGTGAGGGTTTTGATATAGAGAATACCACGTTTTTTCTTGGACGAGAAACCATGTTGGCTACTAAGGAACCCGGAATGGCTATCTGGAGGGAAAAGTTATTTGCCCGCATGTCACGCAATGCACAGCGTGCTGCTTCCTACTTTAACATACCCTCCGAGCGGGTGGTTGAAATTGGTACTCAGATTGAATTGTAACATCCGGCTGCCTTATTCGGTACAACATCTTAAGAATGGCAAACTAAAATAGTTCAAACTTCTCAAATGGGACTGTTTCCATTCCTGGTTCATATTTTGTACTGTTATATCTTGCAATTTCTAATCTAATATATTTCAGGATGTTTAAGATTAACCGCCTATTTACGCTTGTTACAATAGTCTTTTTTGGTTTAACAGTGTCGCTTTATGCACAGGATAAGAAAAAGCTGGAACCCGAAGACTACGGGCAGTGGCAGCGTATAACAGGTACCAGTTTTTCCGATGACGGTAACTGGTTTGCCTATAATATTTCGCTGGTGGATGGAGACGGTTGGTTGATGTTCAAGAAAGTTGGTTCTGACTCAACCGGTGAATACCAATTCATGCACGGTTTTAATCCGAACTTTTCTGAGAATAACCGTTGGGCAGCTTTTCAAATAGGTGTTTCTGACGATGAAAGAGAGAAACTGGAAGACCAGAAAAAGAAGGTAAAGTACAAGCTGGGGTTGATGGATCTCCGGTCTGCGGAAGTGGATACATTTGAAAACATTCAAAGTTACGAGTTTGCTGAAACGGGTAACCACCTAGTCATGACCAAGTACAAACCTGAAGAACAGAAGAGCGGTGGCAATGACCTGCTGGTTCATGATCTCAGTAGTCGTCAGAACCAGCTGATAGGTAATGTTTCCGAGCATGCGTTTAATGAACAGGGGACACTGCTTGCCGTGACCATTGATGCATCGGAAAAATTAGGTAACGGGGTACAGCTTCTTAATCTCCGGAACAGAAGTGTAACGGTTTTACAGAGCGACACGGCTGATTTTAAGGACCTGACCTGGAGTGAGGAAGAAAATGCTCTCGCATTTCTGAAGTCGGTTACTGATGAAAACTACGAAGATGAGACCCATACTATTTATGCCTACAGGAACCTTCCGGGCACTATGCAGCCAAGAGTATTTAGCCAGTCGCAATACGACGCGTTTCCCAATGACTACCGGGTTGTCGATTTTCGTGATCTCCAATGGTCGGATGACCGGGAAACGGTATTTCTGGGAATAAAGGAATGGGAGCAAAAGGAGAAACCTGAAAAAGAGCAGGATGAAGAGGGAAAAGTGAAAAGCGACTCCACCCAAAATGAAGAGGAAAAAGATCTATATGAAGGTCTGGATTCAACTAATGTGGAGATCTGGCACTGGCGAGATGACCAGATTCAACCGCGCCAGGAAGTGCTGAGTAATCAGCTCAAACAAGATAATCATTTATCTGCCTGGCATCTGGATGCAAACACCTTTGTTCAGCTAGGTGATTCTCTTATTGAGCAGGTTCAGTTGACAGGAGATCAAAAGCATGCCGTGGGTTACGTTGAAAAACCATATGAGCCAACTTTTGAGGAGGAGTGGCGGGATATTTACCTGATCGATGTGGAATCGGGTGAAAAAGAAAAAATACTCGAACGGCGGGAGTTTGTGAATACCTCACCAGGCGGTGACTATCTGCTTTATTTCTGGGATAATGAATGGAGAGCCTATGATATTGATGAACGCGAAGAGGTAAACCTCACATCAGAACTGGAGACACGATTTGAAAATTATCACCTGGTGAACGGCAGGGAGCAGCAGCGTCCCTTTGGTAGCGGTCAATGGGCTGAGGATGATGCCTGGGTACTGCTCTATGACGAATATGATGTATATCGAGCTACACCCGACGGTAATTCAATTACAAAATTGACCAATGGTGCAACCGACAGTATACGATACCGGCAGGTACGTCTGGATTACGAGAATGATTTCGTTGATGAAAATGCCCCCCTCTATTTCTATATATATGGGGATTTCACCAAGAAACGCGGTTATGCCCGGCTCGATAGAAGGGATCGGCTTCAAACCCTCTTGTATGAAGACAGGCAGATCCGTTATTTGAACAAAGCTGATGACGCCGGCAAATTTGTATATCGGGCAGAAAGCGCAACGGATTCACCGGATTTCTTTTATGTAGAGCAAAGCTTTAACAATCCTATTGCACTGACGAATACGAATCCACAACAGGAAGAGTATTACTGGGCAAACGATGAGCTTGTTACTTTTCGAAATGAACGAGGCCAAAAACTACAGGGTCGATTGCTCTATCCGGCAAATTATGACCCGGATAAGCAGTATCCCATGATTACCTATATATACGAGCGTCGTTCACAGGATATGCACTCATATACCGTCCCCACACGACGCAGTCCGTATAACTTCAGAAGGTTTTCCTCAGAGGGTTACTTCGTGTTTCAACCTGACATCACCTATGAACTTAGGGATCCGGGCATGTCAGCCGTAGCTTCTGTTGTTCCGGCTGTCGAAAAGGTACTGGAAAGCGGAATGGTTGACAGAGAGAAACTGGGACTCACCGGTCACTCATGGGGTGCCTATCAAACATCCTTCATCATCACCCAGACCGATCTATTTAATTCGGCTGTGGCGGGAGCACCGCTGACCAATATGGTTAGTATGTACAATTCCATTTACTGGAATGCCGGTATTACCGATGCCAATATATTTGAAACCAGTCAGGGAAGATTTCCCGATCCCTGGTGGATGGACTGGGATAAGTTTATTGATAATTCTCCCATCTTTAATATCAAAAATACCGAGACTCCGCTTCTGGTGGAATTCGGTACGGATGACGGCGCGGTAGATTTTAACCAGGGCGTGGAGCTATACACCACCATGCGCCGCATGGAGAAACCTTTTGTGATGCTGGTATATGAGGGTGAAAACCATGGACTGGCCAGAGAAGAAAACCAGATTGACTATGCTACTCGTGCTTTTCAGTGGCACGATCATTACCTGAAGGGCGAAGAAGCTCCTGATTGGATTAAAGAAGGGCTCCCTTATCTGCAGCGTCCGGCAATGCAGGAGGAGGGGAATAATGGCAGGTAGTAAATCATTAATCTAAACTGTAAAAAACTGAGGTGGAGAGCCCGTATAAATGAGTCAGGATTTATTGACGTGTGCGGTAAACTGACTGATGGATTGGGGTTCTCCTTCCTTGTTTCGATTTTCAGGCCGGTTAGCCATGATCTCAAATACCATTTTATCATTCCGGTAATAACGTTTCTGGAAATATACCGGTTTGTCTCCAATGGTATAAGTTATCCTGTTGATCTGTAACAAGGGAGTGTTTTCTTCTATTTGCAGATATTCTGCGAGATCATTCCTGGCTATGGTCGACTCAATGCGATAACAACCCTTTTCTATAGGTATGTCGTATTCATTCTCCAGGATAGAGAATAAGGTGTTTTTTTCCAGGTCAAAGCCTTCCATCAGCTGGCCGTAAAATACCGGCATCCAGGTTACGTCATAAGCAATTGGGTCACCGCTGCCCAGTCGTACGCGCTCAATCTTTACAGCAATTTCCTTTTTTCGAATATCCAGATAGGAGAGAATATCCTTTCGGTCCTTGATATTTTCATGCCCAAAGGAGATGAGTTTTGAGCTAGGTTCAAGGCCAGAACCCGCAAGCTCTTCTGTAAAGTCGTTTAGAAATGAGAAAGACTGGTGTGTTCTTTGGTCGGATACAAAAGAACCCAGTCCCTGACATCTATAAATAAGCTGGTCGTTTTCCAGGGTTTGCAGGGCGCGCCTGACTGTTACACGGCTGACATCAAACTTTTCACTCAGATCGTTTTCAGAAGGCAGCTTCTCATTCACTTCCAGGCTGCCGCTATTAATCTCCTGCTTCAGCCAATCGCTGATCTGCTTATGCAGGGGTATTCCTTCTTTTAAGTCCATGGTATTGAATTAGATTCTTTGTAACGATTTCCAATCTACATAAAAAAAGTATTAAATGAAATACCTGTTATTACAAGTAAAATAGTAATTGGAACAATATAAAAGCCTTAAACGCTCTTTATGGGGCATTATAGAGCATATCTATGTCATATATTGCTTATTTGTATTTACTTGTATTGACAACTGATTAATTCATTCCTATATTCATGTCAATTGAAAATAAAACGAAAAGCTAGAGACATGGATTATTTCTATTCAAAAATTACGGATCTGGATTTTGACGAAGCTATTGGGGCAGTTACTGAAAATCTCAAGGAAAAGGGATTTGGAGTCCTTACGGAAATAGATGTGAGGGCTACGCTCAAGAAAAAACTGGATGTAGATTTTAAGAACTACCGGATACTGGGTGCCTGTAACCCGGCTTTTGCACATAAAGCACTGACGGCCGAAGATAAAATCGGAGTGATGCTGCCCTGTAACGTGATCGTAGAAGAACACGATGATGGAAGGGTGGAAGTTTCAGCCGTAGATCCTGTGGCCTCCATGCAAGCTGTGTCAAATAGTGACCTGAAGCCTATAGCGGAAGAAGTACGGGAAAATCTTAGAGAAGTAATTGATATGCTCTAGGGCTCTGCCGCAGCAAATGAATTCCGGTGCCTTCTTTTTGGCACCAATCACATTAAGATAGATAAAACGAGTTACTATGAAACTGACTATACCTAACCTATTTCGGGTAGCCATTATAATGATGTTCGGCTCCGTAATTTCATTTCATCCTTTGCATGCCCAGACGAACAACGGTGCAAAAGATGAAGTAAGAAAGATGAGCCTGTCGCAGGTATTGGCTATAACCGAAGAAGCCAACTTCCAGGTCAGGATGGCCGAGGCAGATATGGATATTGCCCGATCACAGTATCGCCAGACCAACGCGGCTTTTCTCCCGCAGTTGTCCATAGAGGAGACCGGGGTCAGAACCAATGATCCTCTCAACGTCTTTGGATTTCGTCTGAAACAGGAGGCTGTTACGGCGGCAGATTTTGATCCGGCCCGGTTAAATGATCCTGATGCATTTACAAACTTTTCAACAAAGTTTGAAGTACGCCAGCCGCTTCTGAACGCTGACATGTTGTTCAAGAGGGGTGCGGTAAAAAATCAACTTAACGCCGCGGAAGAGCAGTTTAAAGGCACACTTGAATACGCACGTTTTCAGGTTAAAGACACCTATTACAGGTTGATCCTGATGAGGGAGCAACTGGAGGCTATCGATAAGTCACTTGCAGCTGCACGTGAAAACGAGAGGCAGGCAGGCAATTTTTTCGAACAGCAGATGATAAGTAAAGCTGACTACCTGGCTGCCAAAGTTAGGATGCTTGAGCTGGAGAGCCGTAAGTCACGGGTACAGGATCAGCTGATTACTGTTCAGGATAATCTGAATTTCCTGCTGGGTATGGAGGAAGATGTCAAAATTATTCCTTCCGACAGTATGCAGACTCCCCGTTTCTCGGAAGATCATCTGCAAAATGTAGAGCCCGGTATGAACTCGGAAATCAGGGCATTGAAATATCAGGTGAGTGCTGCTGAGCAGATGCTTAGATCTTCGAAATTCAGTTTCGTGCCATCTATCAATCTTTTTGGGAATTATGAATTTAATGACGAAGTGCTACTGGGTACCGAAGGTGAGAGCTATATGATTGGTGCCACCCTTAAATGGAACCTCTTTAGTGGGTTCAACAATGTCGGTAAGGTGATGGAAAGCAAGGCGCAGTTGAATAAAGCTAAAATAGCCTACGAGAGCAGAAGCTTTAAAAACAGGCTGGATATCGAAAAGGCCAAACGATCCATCAGTCAGGCGCAGGTTCAGTTGGAATTTGCAGAGTCATCGGTCGAACAAGCTGCTGAAGATTACCGCATCAGAAATGACCGGTATGAGCAGGGAATGGAGAAAACAACAGATCTGCTTGCCGCCGAGGCCAAGCTATCTCAGTCTCGCCTGCAACGGTTGGATGCCTTGTATCAATATCACAGCAGTCTGGCAACTCTAGAGCTGCTGCTCGAGCGGGAAATGACTCCCTGAACCTATAAGTGTCTATCTAAAAGTATTACAGCAACCTAAATGTATATCCAAAACATCATGAAGAAAGTTAAATCAGTTTATAAATCACTAAAAGCAACTCCTTTGCTTGTCTTGTTGGCTCTAACGGTGACAGCAGTTTCCTGCGGCCCTTCTGAAGAAGCAGAAGTATCCTCTTCAGAAGCCATATCAGTAAATTTGCAGCAGGCAGCTCTTCAAACCGTACCGGCCTCTTACCGTTTTTCAGGAAAAGTAAAGAGTGACAATACGGTTCGCCTGAGTACCAAAGTCAGTGGCAAAATTGTGCAGCTGAGTGTTGAGGAAGGTGACTATGTAAGTAAGGGAGAAACGCTGGTCCGCATTAAAGACGATAACCTGCAGGCGCAGAAGACCCAGGTGGAAGCCGGTTTGAGTGAAGCAAGAGCTTCACTGGCTAACACAGAGAAGAATTACGAGCGAATGAAAGCGCTGTTTGAAAAGGAGAGTGCTACCCAAAAAGAACTCGATGATATTACTACGCAGTACGAGATGTCCAAAGCCAAGGTGCAATCCCTGGAGGCTAAACTTGCAGAAATTCGCGATATGATTGATTACACAGACCTGCAGGCACCATTCAACGGATATGTTGTTTCGAAGATGGCCTCAGAAGGTGATCTGGCAGGACCCGGGCAACCCTTGCTTTCAATTGAAAAGGAAACTGTTATGAAAGTAGTCGTAACGGTACCCGAAACGCAGATATCACTGTTTAATCCAAAAGACACGGTTACGTTTGATGTTAGAGCTGTTGGCAAGATGAATATTCAGGGTGTTGTAGCGAGTATTAACCCCTCAGGTAACCCTGCCAGCCGGCAATTTAGCGTTGAGATCAGTATCCCGGATCTCTCTCAGATGCAAGGATTGAAGTCAGGAATGTTTGCGGAGGTAGGTCTGCTCTCGAGTGGAGATCAGAAAATAACGGTCCCTGAGACGGCGATTGTTGAACGCGGGCAGCTTACGGGTATTTATACGTTGAACAGTAATTCAGAAGCGGTGTTGCGATGGGTACGCCTTGGAGATAAGAATAACGGCACGGTTGAGATTCTTTCGGGATTGGCTCCCGGAGAGTCATTCGTGGCCTCCTACGAAGGCGCCATTCGCGAAGGTCAGAAAGTTAACGTTCAGTAACAGAAAATTTATAGAAAAGAATTATGAAAACTGGAATTGCAGGAAAAGTAGCACAGGCCTTTATTGACTCCAAGCTGACCCCGCTGTTGATGCTGGTATTCTTGGCACTGGGCTTTTACGGAACTTATCTGACCCCAAGGGAAGAGGAACCTCAGATTGACGTGCCGATGGCAGATATTTTCATTGGCTATCCCGGCGCATCGCCCGAAGAGGTAGAGGGAAGAATTAGTGTTCCACTGGAAAAAGTGCTCTCGAATATTGAAGGCGTAGAGTACGTCTATTCCACTTCCATGCCGGATCAGGCGATGGTTTCGGCACGCTTCTATGTGGGTGAGGATGTGGAAAGAAGTCTGGTACGGCTCTATAATGAGATTATGAAAAATATGGACCGGTTCCCGGAAGGCGCAACAGCACCTCTGGTTAAAACCCGCTCCATTGATGACGTACCAATCATGACATTGACGCTATGGAGTGAATCCTATAGTGATTACGAATTGCGGCGAGTTGCCGATGAGTTGGCTCTTGAAATAAAGAAGATTGACGACGTTGCCCAGACAGAACTGCACGGTGGCAGAACCCGGCAGGTTAGCGTTACCCTCGATAAAAACAAGATGGCCTCTTACGGTATTGACCCCCTTAGGGTTGCCGGACAAATACAGGCTGCCAATAAAGAGATGACATCCGGGTCCTTCGATAAAAATGATACGGAATACCTGGTAGATACCGGCGATTACTTCAGAAATGCAGAGGAAGTAAGAAACCTGGTTATTGATGTCAAGGACGGCGATCCCATCTATCTTGGAAGTATAGCAGATGTAAGTGACGGACCCGAAGAGCCTGCCGAATATGTCTCTTATGGTGTAGGGAACGCTAAGGGAGAACAAGAGGGGTTGAATCCCGGGGAATCATATCCGGCTGTCACCATTTCGGTTGCCAAGCGTTCGGGTGCCGATGCTATGTTTATTGCTGAAAAAGTTGAAGATAAAGTGGATCAGCTCGATGGAAGTCTTATTCCATCGGATATCAATATTACGACTACCAGGAATTACGGGGAAACGGCGGCATCAAAAGTGCTTTCTCTGCTGGAACACTTACTGGCAGCAATTCTGGCTGTTACGGTTGTGGTAGCCCTGGCAATGGGATGGAGAGGCGGACTGGTAGTATTCCTTTCTGTACCGGTGACTTTTGCCCTTACCCTCTTTCTGTACTATATGTTCGGGTATACACTGAACCGCATAACCCTCTTCGCGCTGGTATTTGTTACGGGTATCGTGGTAGATGACTCGATTATTGTTGCAGAAAACATGCATCGCCACTTTAAAATGCGGAAACTTCCCTTTAAACAGGCTGCCATCGCCTCTATCAACGAGGTCGGGAACCCGACTATACTGGCAACATTTACGGTAATTTCGGCGGTCCTGCCAATGGCCTTTGTGTCCGGACTCATGGGTCCTTATATGAGTCCAATGCCGATCGGCGCTTCCCTTGCAATGATATTCTCTTTGATTGTTGCACTGGTGATTACACCCTGGCTTGCCTACAAGCTGCTTCCACATGTGAAACCTGAAAAAGATGAAAGTGGCAAAGAGAAGGCCTATAAGTTAGAGGATACCCGTATTTATAAGTGGTATTCCAAAACTATGGAACCGCTGCTTGAAAATGTTACCTACCGTTGGCTCTTTATCGGCGGAGTGACTTTAATGCTTATAGCATCCACGCTGCTCTTTGTATTCCGTCTTGTGGAGGTGAAAATGCTTCCTTTCGATAACAAGAATGAAGTTCAGCTTATCATCGATATGCCGGAGGGAACCACACTGGAGCGTACCAATGCAGTTGCAAGAGAGGTTGGAATCAGTATCAAGGATTTGCCTGAACTGCTCGATTACCAGATATATTCGGGTACAAACGCTCCCATTAATTTCAACGGTTTGGTAAGGCACTATGACCTCAGAAAAGGTGCCAATATTGCTGACATTCAATTGAACCTGGTGGATAAAGGCAAGCGTAGTGACCAGAGTCATGATATTGCCAAGAGGATTAGACCAATTGTTCACGAAGTAGGTGAACGTTACAATGCCAACATTAAAGTCGTAGAGGTGCCACCGGGCCCGCCTGTTATGTCAACCCTGGTTGCAGAGATATACGGACCGGATGCCGATCAGCGTGAACGTGTGGCGCGTGAGGTGAAAGGTATTTTCACTGACATGGATGGAGTGGTAGATGTAGATTGGATGCGTGAAGCTCCACAAACCAAATACAGGCTGGATGTCAATAACGAAAAAGCCATGCTCTCCGGAATTACATCCGAGCAGGTGGTTCAGACGGTCACCATGGCACTGCGTGGCAAACCGGTTTCACGGCTTTACAGCGAAACCGATATCAACGAGATACCTATTGTGTTGAAATTGCCCGAGAAAGAGCGATCGGACATCCAACAGCTGGGGCAACTTTACATGCAGTCAGCTTCAGGAAGTATGATTCCGGTTTCTGACCTAGTTTCAATAGAGGAAGAAACCCTTGAGCCCAGTATTCACCGGAAAAACCAGCGTCGAGTTATGTACGTTACTGCTGAAGTCGCGGGTGCGATTGAAAGTCCGGTCTATGCAATTTTGGATGCCGGAGAAAAAATCGATGCTATCGACATGCCTCAGGGTTACAGTCTCGATCAGATTTTTGCCGGCCAGCCCTTCATGCAGGAAGATTATACATTGAAGTGGGACGGTGAGTGGCAAATAACCTATGAAGTGTTCCGGGATCTGGGCATCGCATTTGCTGTGGTTCTGGTCATTATCTATATGCTGATCATCGGCTGGTTCCAGGACTTCAAAGTTCCCATCATTATGATGATTGCCATACCGCTCTCTCTGGTTGGGATCATACTGGGCCACTGGATATTAGGTGCTTTCTTTACGGCTACATCCATGATCGGAATGATTGCACTGGCAGGTATTATGGTGCGAAATTCGGTATTGCTAATCGACTTTATAAATATCCGATTGGATGACGGGGAGTCGCTCAAGCAGGCTGTTATTGAAGCGGGAGCAGTTCGAAGTATGCCGATTCTATTGACTGCAGGTACCGTAGTTATCGGTGCGGTCGTGATTCTCTTTGATCCGATCTTTCAGGGATTGGCCATTTCGTTGATGGGTGGTGCAGTGGCTTCAACTGCCTTAACACTAATCATGGTTCCCTTGATCTACTTCATGGCCGAGAATAAGGTGCAAGAGATCACCAGCAGTGAGGAGCAATAATCAATAATACTGTGGCGGCAGATAGTGAGTTGCCGCTTCATCAAAACCTAAGACCTATGAAACTACTAATCATTTTGAGCATCGAAGAATACGCAAACGACGTGCGGATGATACTGGCGAAGCAAAAAGTGCCGGTGTATAGCGAAACTGAGATTCACGGCTTCAAGACCGAAGAGTACCAGCCGGATATATCAAACTGGTTTGCCCATGATGCGCACGGCGTATACTCAAAACTATTTTTCACCTTTCACCAGGCCGATTCGGTAAAAAAAGTTCTGGATGAGGTAAAAAAATATAACACGGATAAAGGCGATGACCAGCAGAACCCGGTCCATGCGTACCTTCTAGATGTTAAGGAAGCTGTTTAATCAAACTATAATCAATAAACATTTATTACTATGACAAATTCCAACAAAAGTTGTGCACCAATGCGTCCGATGGAGCGGGTAATTCGCGCCATAGCCGGAACATTCGTAACCATTAGCTTAATTCTGGGCTATTTTGTAAGCCCCTACTGGTTTTTATTTACATTATTTGTAGGATTGAATCTCTTTCAGTCATCTTTTACCCAATGGTGCCTGGCAGAAGAAATTCTTAAGAAACTGGGAATAGCTACAGGTGATAGCCCTCAGCAGGAAACCAAAGCGCAGGTTTAGCAACCCATTAAACCAACCTGCAAGGGGGCTTTATAAGATCCGGATGTAATCCGGGTAAGGCAGGTAATTTTTACAGAATAAGGATTGAAAAGACGCGAACTTTTAGCTATCTAATCCTGCTTATTTCTGAAAAAAAGCAGGAACTCCTGCCTGCGTAAAGACCATATAATTAACTATGTATTTTAAGCAAATATTCGATGAAAAGCTGGCTCAGTATGCCTATCTCATAGGATGTCAGGCAACAGGCGAAGCCATTATTATAGATCCTATGCGGGATATCGACCAGTATGTGAAACTTGCCCAAAGTCAAAACTTGCGCATTGTCGCAGCCACGGAAACTCATATTCACGCCGACTTTCTTTCCGGATTGCGTGAATTTGCCGAACATGGGATAAAAGTATACGCTTCCGATGAAGGAGATGAGGACTGGAAATATGAGTGGCTTAAGGGAAGTGGTTATGACTACGGCTTTCTTTACGATGGCGACGAGTTTCCAATCGGAAATATCCGCTTTAGGGTAAAACACACCCCCGGACATACCCCGGAGCATATCAGTTTTCTGGTAACGGATGGCGCAGCTGCCGACGAACCGATGGGTATGCTGTCCGGAGATTTCATTTTTGTCGGTGATGTGGGCCGCCCTGATTTGCTGGAGTCTGCCGCGGGTCAGGTCGGTTCAATGGAGAGTTCTGCCAAAACCCTGTACAAATCAGTAGAAGAGTTTAAATCCATGCCCGAATATTTACAGGTCTGGCCGGGACATGGAGCCGGTAGTGCCTGCGGAAAGGCATTGGGAGCAGTTCCTGAATCATCGGTAGGCTATGAGTTGCGATTTAATAACTCCATAAAAGCAGCCGACAGCGAGCAGCATTTCGTAAACTATATTTTGGAAGGACAGCCGGAACCACCGCTATACTTTGCGCGGATGAAACGTGATAACAGGGAAGGGCCAAAAGTACTAAAAAAATTGCCCCAACCTGAACGCATGAGTATAGATGCTATTCGTAACGCGGCTTCAACTAAGAGTAACGTTATATTGGATACCCGCGAACGACTGGCATTTATGGGTGGCCATTTAGCGGGTGCACTGCTTGCTCCTATGGAAAAGCAGTTTAATACCACTGCGGGATCATATATCCGTGAAAACGAGAATATTTTCTTAATCATCGATGAAAGCAGAGTTGAAGAAGCGGTCAGAGATTTGATACGCATCGGACTTGATAATGTAGAAGGCTATGCAACCCCGGATGACTTGGTACATTATGCCGATAACGGAGGTAAATTAAGTAGCATTGATATTATTGATTTTGAAGACACGGCTCATCTAAAGAAAGATGAGGAGAACTTCATCGTCGATGTGCGTAAAGCTTCTGAGTTTGAGAAAGGTCATCTGGAAGGAGCCCTGAATATTGCTCATACCCGCCTGCTTGATCGTGAAGATGAGCTCCCCAAAGACAAAACGTTACTGGTTCACTGCCGAACAGGAATTCGAGCCTCTGTGGCATCAGCCCTGTTGGTGAGGGACGGTTTCAAGGTCAAATACATCAATGATGAAGTTGAGAAGGTACTCCATTAGCATTTCAAATAATTTATACAACAGGAGAAGCGCCTCATGATATGGGCCTGGATCGGTGCACTTGCAGTAGGACTGACCCTGGGAATACTGGGTTCAGGCGGGTCGATTCTTACGGTTCCGGTTCTGGTATACCTGGTGGGTGAACCTGAAAAAGTGGCTATAGCTGAGTCACTGGGAATTGTCGGGGCAATCAGTCTTTCAGGCTTTATTCCCTATGCAATCAAGAAGCAGGTACACTGGCCGAGTATATTTTATTTTGGCGTACCTGGTATTGCGGGCACTTATTTCGGTTCGGTCATGGCGGCTTATGTTTCCGGAGAATTTCAGCTGATTGTTTTTGCATTCATCATGCTGATCGCCGCAATTATGATGTTTAGACAGAAGGCAAGGGAGCCTAAACCGGTTTCACAGTATAACCTGGTGAAGTGGCAGCTGGGCCTGCAGGGTTTTGGTGTAGGCTCACTTACGGGATTTATAGGCGTGGGCGGTGGCTTCATGATTGTCCCCGCTTTGGTACTACTGGCCGGCCTTCCTATTTCACTTTCGGTGGGTACCAGTTTGGCCATTATCAGCCTTAATAGTTTCAGCGGATTCTACAAACACCTCGATGTACTTAAGTCTTTTGATCTGACGCTCAACTGGTCGTTGATCATCATTTTTTCTTTGATTGGTGCGGTTGGAAGTCTTATCGGCAACAGGGTAGGTGTTTATATTCCACAAGAGAAGTTGAAAAAAAGTTTTGCAAGTTTTCTCGTGGTCATGGCAGCATATATCATTTTTATGAACCTTTAATTGAATTTAAGTAATGGATTTCTACACAATAATACTCATAGTAATTGCCGCAGTAATGGTTTTGTATTATGGGGCAAAACTGAAAAATTCCGGGGAGACACTCGATCCCGAAACATTCAAAGAGAAATGGAAGCAGGATTCGGGAGTTGTAATTGATGTTCGCACAAAGAGTGAGCACAAAGGGGAGCGGCTGGATATCACTGATCACAATTATGATATTACCGATAGCGAGTTCTCTGAGCAAATTGAACAACTCGATAAAAGTAAAACCTATTATCTTTATTGTCGTACCGGTAGCCGAAGCGGTCGGGCTGCCAGGATGATGGAGCAAAATGGCTTTGAACATGTTTATAACATAGGCGGTTTACAAAAGCTGCTGAATGCAGGTTTCAATAAACAATCTGGTAACTAAATTATGAGGAACAAAACTATGAGAACTGTGAAATGGACTACGATACTAACAATGCTTGCAGGTGTGATTATTCTATCTGCCTGTTCCGGCAACTCCGAATCGCAAACCAGGATTAATCCCGAAACTTTTAAAGAGAAAATTCAGGAAACCCGGGGTGTCATCATCGATGTTCGAACGGCAGAAGAATATCAAGAGGGACACCTGGCACTTGTGGACTATAACTACAACCTGCTGAATGGGGATTTTGAAGCCCAACTCGATTCCCTTTCCAAAGATGAAACCTACTATTTGTATTGCCGAACGGGCAACCGCAGTGGGCAGGCCGCAGAAATCATGAAGAACAATGGTTTTGATAAGGTCTACAATGTGGGCGGTTACCAGCAGCTTGTTGACAGTGGTTTTGAAAGTGCGGAATAGAAAAAATTTATTTTTCCAATTTCACCTGATCAGATAATCTCCTGATTATCTTTGTCGTAAATCTAATATTCGAATAAGCATTTCTTCGTCAGCGATGCCATCCGATTGATTGTAATCGATGAGGGTGGGATAACCAAGCTTATCATCAAACTCGAGCTCCAATTTTTGGGGGTTGCGAGAAGCAGCCTCCAAGAGCCATTGGAATAGTTCATCAACGGTAGAATAACCGTAATCCTCTGCAATCTCCTCACCGGTTTCACTATTGATTACTTTGGTCAATGAGTCAGAGTCAACGACGATGGTATACTTGGAGGGTGGAGGGCAAAAACAGATACGTTCGATATCCGCACTGTACGTTTCAATATTGGCAGCCTTCCATCGTTTTTGGGCGATTTCAATTTCACCGGTTTGCCCTGAAGTAGTGCATGACGTTAGCAGGCCGGAAATAGAGATGAGCAGAATAATGACATGACTTGCCATCGGTTTTACACATAAAAATTTATTGATTGCACACAAATTACGTAGTGGGTACGTGATATGCTACGGCACGGTATAATGTCGGTTAATTATTCCTGACTCTGGAGAAATTCACGGGTAATTTTCCGGGTCTGATCAGCACCCATATATTTTTCAAGATCATAGAGCGTAACCTTTTTCTCACCTTCTTCAAAAGTATACCCCAAATGACCTCCGTCAATTTCTTTTTCTACCTGATCCACAGTCATATTCAACATTGTACCAACTTCTTCTAATGTAAACATGGAGCGCATAGCTAAAAGGATTTTTTCGCTTAGATGATAGTGTACGATCTAACTCTTACGAGGAATATAGAAAAATTATACTTTAATGCTAGTTGTATTAAGATAATATCATTTATTTAATCATATATGTTATTAAACGGCATTAGAATGCATTTAGTGCATGTTAATTATCTCTTTATGTCTGAAACAAGAGACCAGATGGTCATTGACCATGCCCACAGCCTGCATGTGTGCATACATGATGGTGCTTCCCACAAATTTAAACCCTCTCTTTTTTAGATCTTTCGCCAATTTATCGGAAATCTCTGTGGTTGCAGGTACGTCTGACATACTTGTCCAATGATTGACCACGGGTTCTCCATCTACAAATGACCAGATGTAGTCATCAAAGCTACCGTACCGGTCTTTCAATTCTATAAAATTTTGGGCATTCGTCACCGCAGACCGCACTTTCAATTTATTTCTTATAATGGCTGGATTGTTCAGCAGCTCTTGTATCTTTGCTTCGTCAAAACGGGCAACCTTCTCGACATCAAAATTGGCAAAGGCTTCACGGTAGCCTTCTCTTCTTTTGAGGATGGTGCTCCAGCTTAATCCGGCTTGTGCACCCTCGAGAATTAAAAATTCAAATTGAATCTTATCATCATGAACAGTTACTCCCCACTCCTTGTCATGATATTCTACATATTCGTCAAAGGTATTCTCGCACCAGTCACAACGTTTTTTCATGGCATCGGGTAGATTATAAGGTTTTGGAAATGAATGACTTGGGGCATTTTTGTTTTAAATCTTTAATGGTTTAATTCAAGCAGGCATTTCCATTGGTTACCTCCTCAATGAAACATGCATGATTATCGGTTCACGATTAGATAGCATAATTTAATTACTAAAGTACGACCAAATGAAGGAAGAAGTAATAGCTTATTTTGAAAACAAGAGCGGTATCAGTGAAAATCTTGGAAGTAAAATAAAATCCCTTTCACAGTTTCTTGAAAATGTAATTACGGAAAAAGAAAATGAAGATCTGTTCCGTGAAATGGCTTCACTTCCTGAATTGGCTGCTGATGCATTCGATGAAGAGTCAGAGAGCAGCTTTCAGGAACTGCAGAAGAAAATTCGGGAATATGATACAGCCGAAATTATTAAGTTTCTAAAATATAATACCGCCTTTTTTCATCTGGTAAACTCACTGGAACAGCATGAAATCACCCGTATAAACCGCCAGCGTGCCTTTGATACGAGTCCTGAGAACCCGCGCTCTGAAAGCATTGCCGAAGCGATATTTGGCCTAAAAGAAGCAGGCTATGATTACGAGGAAGCCTTGGAGATAATTGGGAAACTCGATATTCAACCGACTATCACAGCCCATCCAACCGAAGCACGCAGGCACAGCGTTTTGGTAAAACAACAGCACATCACTTCCATGATCAGTCAACTGGAGGATGAATCTTTTACTCCGGAAGAGCGCGATAACATGGTGGTGGAAATATTGAATGAGATCAATCTATTGTTGGCCACCGATGAGGTTAGAACCGAGAAGGTTACTGTTGAAGATGAGGTGGAGAACGGGATGTTCTATTTCATGAATTCGATATGGGAAACAATACCGGTTTTATATGAAGACCTAAGGCACGCATTTGAAACCTATTACGGGAAATCTCCGGAGTTGCCTATCGTATTACGCTACAGGTCATGGATCGGAAGTGACCGCGACGGTAATCCAAACGTTACCGAGGAGGTTACCTGGAATACGATCATGGAACAGCGCCAAAGTATACTCGGGCTGTACCTGGACGAACTGGATGAGTTACGCCGGTACCTAAGTATCTCTCAAAACCAGTTTGAGATCTCTGAAGAGTTGGAAGAATCGATTCAAAAGGATGAACGAATTGTTCCGCTTTCCGTGCGGTATAACCGGCTTTATAGCCAGGAACCTTACCGGAGGAAGATAAGCCATATAATGCAGAAACTGCGGATGCAGCTTGAGGCTATTGAAGAGGGTGACAATAACCGGGTGATTCAGAAATCGGGTGATTATACTGCTGAGGATTTTCAGAAAGATCTTGAACTGATTAAGGTCAGCCTGGAAGAAAATGGACTTGAGAAGGTAGCCCACGAAGGCAAGGTGAATGATCTCATCATTCGCGCCAAAACCTTCGGCTTTCATATGGCGGCTCTGGATATTCGACAGCACAGCCGTTTGCACGAAGAGACAATTGCTGAACTGCTGGATCTTGCCGAGGTAAGCGAAAATTATGCAGATCTCCCGGAAGAGGAGAAGGTTCAGTTGTTGACTAAAGAGCTTTCCAATCCAAGACCTTTGTGCCCCATACGCTCCAATATCTCGGAGGAATCTGCTAAAATCATGGGAGTGTTTCGACTTATCGGTGACCTGCTAGAGCTCGATGCCAACAGTTTTGGCAGTTATATCATCAGTATGACGCACGGTGTCAGCGATATGCTTGAAGTGTTGATTCTAGCCAAGGAAGCCGGCCTTTGGAGTTTGACCGATGGTGTAGTGAAGAGCAGCATCAATGTAGTTCCCCTGTTTGAGACGATTGAAGATCTTGAAGTTTGTAATGAATTGATGAAGCAAATTTTTGAAAATGATCTCTACGCTCGTCAGATTGAAGCAAGAGACAGTTTTCAGGAGATCATGCTGGGCTATTCCGACAGCAATAAAGACGGTGGTTACTGGATGGCCAACTGGGCACTGGAAAAAGCGCAGCAGAAATTGGGAGCGGTATGCCGCGAATATGAAATTGACTTCCGCCTGTTTCATGGGCGAGGGGGTACTGTTGGACGAGGGGGTGGACGCTCCAATCAGGCTATCCTTGCACTTCCACCCATCAGCAATAACGGCAGGATTCGTTTTACTGAGCAGGGGGAAGTGATCTCTTTCAGGTATTCACTTTCTGCCATCACCCGCAGGCATCTTGAGCAGATTGTCAATGCCATGATTAGGGTTACCGTTTCTGAGGAAAAGGGTAGGGCTGAGAAAGAGCAGCTTGTTAAGTTTATGGATGATATGGCAAATGACTCTATGAACGCATACCGTACTTTGATTGATGATGAGGAGTTCTGGCCTTGGTACACCACCATTACGCCTATTGAGCATATCAGCCGTCTGCCCATTGCCTCACGCCCGGTTTCCAGGAGCGGTGCTGATGCCGCTGATTTTGAGAACCTGAGAGCCATCCCATGGGTGTTTGCATGGACCCAGGTTCGTTATAATGTGCCGGGGTGGTTCGGCATCGGTAATGTGCTCAAGGAGTTGGTAGAGAATGAGGAGCAGACCATGGAGAAGTTACAGGAATGGTATGATGATTGGATATTCTTTAAAACCATTCTGGATAACGCACAGCGGGAAATGGCCCGGACGCACCTGCAGACTGCAGAAGTGTATGATATCTCGGAGAATGATAAGTTTGAGGAGCAAATTACAGGCGATTTCAATAAAGCCAGGGATGCCATTCTAAAGATCTCCGGTCAGTCAGAAATCCTGGAGAACAGCCCGGTGATCCTCAAATCCATTCGCTTTCGTAATCCATTTACCTATCCACTGAATATGATGCAGGTAGAGCTGTTGAAGAGGTGGAGGAAGGATAAGGACAATGAGGAGCTTAGGGATGCCCTCTTCCTCAGTATTAACGGAATCGCCGCGGCTATGCAAAGCACCGGGTGATGGAACACGGAAAACACAGGTCAGGCGAATTTTCACGGAAGATTATGATGGAAATAATTATTCAGCCTAAATCTGCCGAATCCCTTTTACCCGTGTTCCATTAACTCTTTGAGCTGTCTACGGAATTTGGGAGCGCCGCCATTGGCAGGGTGCCGCACAGGGATATAACTGCTTCCGAATTCATCCAGTACTTGTTCGCATTTTCTTCCCACTGCAATGATTTTTCTATCAGGATATAGATCCAGAAAAGCCTGAAGCGAGGCAAAGCCGGCCTCAAGTTCGGAGTCAGTAGGGGTTCTGTTACTTAATAAGCCATCCTCGGGATCATATGGGTGCCAGGAGAGGGCATTCCACAAGACCGTTTCATAGGGATCTATACCTAGATTATAAAGCGCTTTCCACATGATCGTCGCCGTGGGCTCCGACATTCCTTTCTCATTGACCTCCCGTTTGCTGGTTCTTTCGGGCGCAATGGTTTTGAAGGCCCCGTCGGCGGGAATACCGTGAACGGACTTATGATGCCCCAGCAGTATACGCTCCGAGGTCATGGCAATTCCGGTGAAATGTCCGCCCTGGTACCCGAGGGCCTCCGCTATAAACAGATATTTGGCAGAATCCAACCTTTCTGCAAGATAGGCCTGAAGCTGCCTTCTACGAATTTTTGGAGCGTCTGCACTCCGGTCATGTTTTTTATCCTGTTCAAACCAGGGGTTGAAGAATGCACCATTAGGCGTTTTTTCCAGCTCGTGGAATAAATTCTGCAGTTCAGTCATAAATTTATTTACAGCAAAGCTCCGGGATGATCTATTATTGTCTGGGTATAAGCCAAAGTTTCGTCTGGCGGCCGTCAATATAATGAACCTCTTCTCCATCAAAAAAAGCATCCTCTTCCAGCATAATTCTAATGTCTTTATCCCATTCCGGAATGTTAACTGTGGCATTGAGTTCAATGGAATGGGCGGTATTTGAATAAAGCGGGTAATCTCCTTTTCCGGGGACGCCTTCCTGCTGGTCCCAAAGTCCAATAGTAGGTCCCGCGGCATGGCCATGATACCCGATGGGGTGGGTATAAATACTTGGCCTGATACCCTCCTCGATAGCTTGTTCCCTGGCAGCCTTGAGTATCTCGTTGCCACTGCGACCGGCTCTAAAGTTATTGGTAAGAATGTCCTGAAGCCGGTTGCCGGTTGCAAGCGCCTGATGCAATCCTTCGGGAGCATCGTCCTCATTACGTTTTAGCACATAGGCATGCTGTTGGGTGTCGGTATTGAGACCCAGGTACGTAATACCGAAATCTACATGCAGCAGGTCTCCCGGTCGAATTATATTAGAAGAGGGACGCTTGGAGAAATTCTGAAGGAAGCCGGCTTCCGGTTCATCTTCACGCTGAACGGAGACACTGGGATGGAACCAGGCGCTTAACTTTAACTCGCGAATACGCTCCCGGTACCACCACTCCACATCATCGGTGGTGGTTACGCCCGGCTGAATAACCGCTTCTGAAAATCCTTCCGCTATAACGTCATGGGCAATTTGACAAATAAGCGGATAAACCTGCATCTCAGGTTCCACCCTGGTTTCAAGCCAGCCTATCGCCAGATTTTCACCTGACACAACACGATTTCGTAAGTTGGGAGGTAATGCTGCCCGGAATGCATTGTATTCGGTATGAGAGATACCGTCAGCCAGTGCGAAGGTCTTTGAATAGTTGAGGGCTATTTTATCCGGATCCCGTTCCGATATAACTTCCGAAAGCCGAGCCCATTGATCGGGCTGTTCCTCCTTATTCCATGCTGTTTTGAAAAACTCCCCGATATCATAACGGGCAACAGCCAAACGTTCTACGGTTTCACCGTTATCGTAAAATACCAGTACGGTTCGTCTGCGAGCCGACTGCCAGGTGGCGGGCAACATCGTTTTAATGACGGGGTCTTCATTATACTCCCGCGCAATGATGATCCACATATCAATGTTTTCCCGACGCATCAGTTCCGGCACTACGTTATCCAGACGATAGTTAAGCCAGGTATTTTGAACTTCAGCGCGTTTCTGCATGTCCAGTATAACGGGGGGCGACTGGGAGTAAGATGAAGAAGTTGCAGCAATCGAAATGAAAACAAAAAGGTAAAATGAATTTTTGAAAAGTTTCACAAATGAAGTATGATTGGATCGCATTGAATAATAAGTAAAATTAGTAATGTTTTTGTAGCTTTACCCTTCAATAAATAAGGCTAATTAATAAAAGTTAATCCAAATTAGTCAGCTATTTAATAAAAAAGCTTCTAACTTAACAGCCCGTTCTTAAACAAAATTTAGAGACCCATGGATACATTGACCGATATTGCTGTTCAAAAAGCAGAACAAAGTCGTTTGCCTGAAGTTGATTTGGATAATCCGGGATTCGGCAAGGTTTTTACCGATCACATGCTGGAGATGGAGTACAAGAATGGCGAATGGAAGCAACCGGTTATTAAACCATACGGTCCCATACAAATTACTCCCGCCTTGTCTACGCTGCACTACGGGCAATCGGTTTTTGAGGGCACAAAGGCTTATTATATTGACGGCAAGACTGTCAACCTCTTTCGCCCTGAGAAGAACTATGAGCGCATGGCCAACTCTTGCGAAAGACTATGTATCCCAAAAATAGATCGAGAAACTTTTTTAGAAGGCATCCGCAAGCTGGTTAAGCTCGACCACAAATGGGTCCCTGAGAAAGACGGTAATTCACTTTACATTCGGCCATTTGCATGTGCCTGGGATACGCAGGTTGCTGCAAAAGTTTCCGATACTTATCGTTTCTACATTATACTCTCACCGGTTGGCTCGTATTACGACGCACCTGTTAGATTAATTACTTCTCAGAATTATGTTCGTGCCGTTGAAGGGGGATTCGGTGAAGCCAAAACTGCAGGTAACTATGCCGCCAGTTTTTATCCGGCTCGTAAAGCCCAGCAAATGGGCTTCAGTCAGGTATTGTGGCTCGATGCTTTTGATCATGAATATGTGGAAGAGGTAGGCACTATGAATATATTCTTCCTGATTGATGATGTGCTGATCACGCCACCCTTGGGCGGAACCATTTTGCCCGGGGTAACACGCGACTCCGTATTGAAACTTGCCCGAAGTTGGGACATGGATGTGGAGGAGCGAAAAATCGGTATGACTGAGGTTATGGAAGCAGCCCGTTCCGGCAAGTTGCAGGAAGTCTTCGGCGCGGGAACGGCTGCAGTGATTTCTCCTGTCAAAGAGATTCGACATCACGGCGAGCTGATAACCATCCACGAGGATGGAAGAGGTCCGGTAGGCCAGAAACTGTACGATACCATTTATGGTATACAGCGTGGTAAACTTGAAGACCGCTTTAACTGGACCCATTCCATTGAGGTGGCGTAACTTATTTTTTCATAATCTTCAACTTTGACCATTGGTATCAAGAATGGAAAATCTGGTCGTGAGTAGAATTATTGATACCGGATCAAGCCTAATATCCTTTTTCTCGGTCCACCTTGTGCTTGAGGTCCATGCCTGACAGAGCCCTTTTATAATTGTCCACTATCTGGGGCGCCACTTCTTCGGGAGGAGTCAAACTGGAAACATGGGGAGTGATCATAATTTTTTCGCGATTCCAGAAGGCATGGCTTTCGGGTAGTGGTTCTTTTGAAAATACATCCAGCAGGGCTCCTTCCATCCACTCCTTATCGAGAGCATAAATCAAATCTTCTTCTACCAGGTGCTCACCTCTGGCAACATTAATCAGGTACCCGGGCCTCTTTAGTTTTTTGAAGGTATCAAGATCCAGAATGCCTTCGGTTTCTTCGGTCAATGGAAGCATGCAAATAAGCAAACAACAACCGGTCAAAAAGGACTCCAGTTCTTCCTTCCCGGAATAGGTCTCCACGTTTTCAATATTTTTAACTGATTTAGACCATCCCGAAACCCGGTATTCAAGCTGAGCGAGGTAGGTTGCCGTGGGACGTCCGAGTTCTCCCAATCCCATGATGCCTATGGTAAATTCTTCCGGTGACTTGTTGGGATGGGGCTCCCAAATGCCTTTAACTTTTTGCATGGCATACATGTGGGTATTCCTCTGGTAGTTCAAAACAGCGTTTAAAACATATTCTTTCATCTGGCTAACCAATGAAGGTGAAACTACACGGCAAATTGGTATGTCTTCAGGCAAGGAATCGTCTTTCAATAAATGGTCGGCCCCGGCTCCCAGGGAAGAGACTGCCTTTAGATTGGGATAGGAGTTGAGTACCTGTTTGGGCTGGTTCCAGGCTACTACATATTGGACCTTTTCAGAGTTTGAAACTCCGGGCCATATTTCAACGTCGAGATTTGGGTCAATATTTAGCAGGGCTTCTTTCCAGGGTTGCATATTCCTGTCAGGTGCCAGCAAAACTAAGGACATAGAGAACTGAAGCTTTAGAATTGATGTTTATAGTATTTCATGGTAATAAATCAATGATATTCATGCTTGCCAAAATTCTTTTAAATGCGACATTAATTTCTTTACTGTTTCCGTACATGATGCTGGCCCAGAATGAGAGTGAATTTCAATTGTCTGACTATCGATGGGAAAATCGGCTGTTGCTCGTTTTTGCCCCCTCACAGGAAAATGACGATTACCAAAAACAGTTAGAAGAACTGAACAGTAATAGGGAGGGAGTGCTCGATCGGGATCTCAAAATTGTTCATTTATTCAGTGATGATGCATCAAATATTGACGGTCAGCAAATTGATGATAAGAGTACGGAAGACATATACAAAAAGTATGAGGTAACACCGGGGCAATACACTGTCATCCTAATTGGAAAAGACGGTACTGTAAAGCTTAGAACAGGTAATTTACTAACGAATAAGGAAGTGTTTGGTCTAATAGATAGCATGCCGATGCGGCAGCGCGAGATGCGCGAACAAGGTGAATGACCTTACCTTGATTTTAGCGGATTGAAAAAATAATTCATTGTGGAGAATAAAAAACTCCGTAATATTGAATGATGCACACCTAACCTAAATCAGTTATCCATCTCTTTTCACAGAATATTATGAAAGCCGCCATCCCACTAAACATACTGCCTCAGCCCGACGACAGTACCTGCGGGCCAACCAGTTTACATACTATCTATTCCTACTATGGGGATGACATTTCCCTGCAGCAGGTTATCGACGAGGTAGAAACCCTGGAGGAGGGAGGTACGCTTGGTTGTCTGCTTGCCAATCATGCACTGAGCCGTGGTTACCGGGCAACAATCTATACCTATAACCTGAATATGTTTGATCCGACATGGTTCGGTCATGAACAGTTTTTTATCAAAAATAAACTTGAGCTGCAGTCCCAACACAAACAGAACCCAAAACTGCTGACGGCAACGACTGCTTATACTACTTTTTTAGACCAGGGCGGGAAATTAAAATACGAGGTCTTGAAGCCTGCATTGATCCGCAGGTATTTGAATAAGCGCATCCCGATTTTAACCGGTCTCAGTTCTACCTTTCTCTATGGCAGCATGAGAGAGCATGGAGAAAATATGGATTATGATGATCTGCGTGGAGAACCCTCAGGTCACTTTGTGGTGCTCAACGGTTATGATAAAAGCAGACGCACCATCTCAGTTGCCGATCCGCTGCACACCAATCCGCTGGGTGAAGGTCCTCTCTATGAAACTGGGATAGACCGCCTGATTAATGCCATCTTGCTGGGAATTGTTACCTACGATGCTAATCTTATAATTATCACACCTGAATCAGAAGAATAGAACTTCATCATAATGAAGAATATCGTAGTGGTAAATAATCCGGCCAACTGGTCGCTGGAATTGCCCGGTGTGGAAGTGGTGTCGGCAAGGTCTTACTTATCGGATGGACTCTACAGTAAAATGAGACGGGCACGGGTTTTCAATTTATGTCGCTCCTATAAATATCAAAGTAACGGGTATTATGTTTCTCTGCTGGCAGAAGCGAGAGGGCATCGACCCCTTCCCGGAATCATGGCTATCGAGGATATCAAATCTCAAACCATGGTCCGCTTCGTTTCTGAAGAGCTTGACAAGGAAATACAGAAAGCACTGAAGCATATTGTTTCTGATGATTTTACACTCAGCATCTATTTCGGTAAAAATTTAGCGGGACGTTATGACAAGCTATCCAGGCAGTTGTTTATGCAATTCCAGGCTCCATTGCTCCGGGCACAATTTGTTCGTTTAAATGACCACTGGAATCTTCATGCCATTTCGCCCATTTCGGCCAATGAAATCCCGCAAGACCACAAACCTTTTGTTATTGAAGTGGCTCGCAAATACTTTGAGGGTCGCAGATTGCCTGGAGTAAAAAAGGATGATACCCGTTTTGACCTAGCTATACTAAGAAGTGAGAAAGAAAGCTTTCCACCATCCGACGAGAAAGCCATTCAAAAATTCATCCGGGCAGCAGAGAACCTGGACTTTTATGTTGAGGTCATTGGGAAAGAGGATTACGGGAGGCTTGCCGAATTTGACGCACTTTTCATTCGCGAGACAACGAGTGTAAGCCATCATACATATAGATTTGCCAGACGTGCCGCTGCAGAAGGTCTGGTGGTGATGGACGATCCGGAATCCATACTTAAATGTACCAATAAGGTGTATCTGGCTGAACTGCTTAATCGAAACGGCATCGCTGCCCCGAAGACCTTGATTGTGAGCGAGGATAACAGCGGTAGGATAGAACCCGAAATTGGTCTCCCCTGTATTTTGAAACAGCCTGACAGTTCCTTTTCCCAGGGAGTTGTAAAGGCAGAAAATCGTCAGCAGCTAAAAGAGATGCTGGTTAAACTTTTTAATACTTCCGATCTGTTGATTGCCCAGGAATTTCTGCCTACCGATTACGATTGGCGCGTTGGAATATTAAATGGGGAACCGCTATTTGTGTGCAAATATTATATGGCCCGGAAGCATTGGCAGATCTATGAAAGATCTAAAGACGGGAAAACCTATTCCGGTAAAGCAGAATCACTTCCTGTGAATGAAGCTCCCGAGGCGGTTTTGAAAACAGCTTTACATGCTGCCAATCTAATCGGAAACGGTTTGTACGGAGTGGATCTCAAGCAGGTGGGTGGAAAGGTTTATGTAATTGAGATAAATGATAACCCCAGTATCGATTCCGGCTTTGAAGATGTCATATTGAAAGATGCCCTCTACAATAAGATCATGAAGGAATTTCTTAGGCGAATAGAAGTGAAAAAATCCCCTAACCGTAATTGATCCGGGACGAAGAATCGCATCACTTTATAATTGAATGGGTGATGAGAGTGCCGGGTATCAAAATGTTAACTTGATCCTTAATTCCACAAAGCAATCGAAACACAATTAGAACATTTGAGCAGGCTACATCTTTTTGAAGCGTATGGCATTGAACTTGAATACATGATCGTTGATCGTGATACATTCAATATTAGGCCTATTACAGATAAGCTGTTCTGGGACTATGCCGCTGCGCAAGTCAATGAAATAGATCGCGGAGAAATTGCATGGTCCAATGAGCTGGTGCTCCACGTCGTTGAATTAAAAACCAACGGTCCGGCAAAAACCTTAGAAGGACTTCACCGGCTATTTCAAAAGGAGGTCCTGGAAATCAACCGAAGGCTTGAACCTTACAATGCTTGTCTGATGCCGGGTGCCATGCATCCCTGGATGGACCCCGATACGGAAACGAGACTCTGGCCTCATGAATACAATCCGATATATGAGGCATATAATAGAATTTTTGACTGTCGGGGTCACGGTTGGGCTAACCTTCAGAGCACACATATCAACCTGCCTTTTGCAAACGATGAAGAATTCGAAAAACTGCATGCGGCCATTCGAATTGTATTGCCTATTCTGCCGGGACTCGCTGCCAGTTCTCCGGTTGCCGGTTTAAAGCGCCAGCCGTTTTCTGATTATAGACTTGAAGTATACCGCAGCAACTCGAACCGTATCCCATCGGTTACGGGTCTGGTTATACCGGAAGCAGTTTTCAGCAGGGAGGAATATGATCGTCACATATTCCAGAGAATGTATCGCGATATTGCACCGCATGATCCCGAAAATATCTTGCAGGATGAATGGTTGAATTCACGCGGGGCCATAGCACGTTTCGATCGAGGAAGTATTGAAATCAGGGTGCTTGATATCCAGGAATGTACCCTGGCAGATTTGGCTGTCGTGCGGATCATTACTGATCTGCTAAAAGCATTGGTAGAAGAGCGATGGTGCTCCCTCGATGAACAGAAATCTTGGAATGAAGAAACCCTGTATCACATTTTTATGAATGTGATACAAGACGCCGAGAACACCGTCATAGATGACAAAAGTTATCTATCGCTTTTTGATATGCCTACAAAAGGAAAAGCAGATGTCGGCTCATTGTGGCGGCATATATTTGAGGAATTGTATTCGGCCGATGAGGTACAGAACGACCGGGTTCTTAACTGCCTGGACAGAATGATCACGTTAGGAACCTTATCCGGCAGGATCAGCAGGGCGCTGCCATCTGAATTTACCCGTGACGATGCTCGAGGCGTCTATGAACAATTATGCAATTGTCTGCAAGAAGGAAAGTTATTCGAAATTGATGGATAGAAAACTAGTAGTTACATGCGAACACTCTGACAACAAGGTGCCCCAGCAATACCGTCATCTATTTGAACGAAACACTGAGGTTCTGGAAACACACCGCGGTTACGATATCGGGGCATTGGAACTTACCCGTACCATCAGCAGGAATGTAAAAAGTGAAGCCTATGCTCATGAGTTTTCACGTTTGCTGGTTGACCTGAACAGGTCATTAGGTAACCCCTCTGCTTTTTCAGAGTATATGGATGGAGTGGATAAGGAGACCAGACGATCGATCGTTGAAGAGTACTACCTTCCTTACCGACAAAAGATTAAAGATTTCATGGGCGACCTGATATCGAAAGGCGACGCCATTCTGCATCTGTCCGTTCATACCTTTACGCCTCAGATGAACGGAGTTGAGAGAGAAGTTGATATTGGTCTGCTCTATGACCCAAAGCGTGACCAGGAGAAAGAGTTTTGCTGGGCATGGAGGAGGCAACTTGAACGGCTTATGCCTGACCTCAAGTATCGGATGAATCATCCCTATCCGGGAACGATGGATGGCTTTTCGACAAGCATCAGAAAAGAACTTGGTCAGGATGACTACTGGGGTATTGAACTAGAGGTTAACCAGCGCTTCCCACTATCAGAAGATTCCAAACGATGGCAACATCTGCAGGAGAATATTACCAAGAGCCTTAAATCTGTCATAGAGTAGCATCTAGTCTCGAGTAAACGTTCTATTCCTATCCGATCTTCAGAAGCCATTCCATGTAGTTCATTCTGGACAGACGGTTCTTCAGGATTGATTGAAACGGAAGCCGTCTGATTTTGCTTTACTAGTTTCTTACAGAGAATGCTGTTATAATAGCATTCTCTTAGATGCGGCTTTCGGCAAAGACGGCAAATGAGTACCAGGTTTCTATTATGAGTTCCGATAATTCCAAACCCATTGCGACTTATAAACGCGACGCCTTGTTCCTGTCTCTGGCAGGAATATTTATGACCTCACTTGTACTGGGTAATGTAATCGGCACCACAAAATTTGTCACTATCTTTTCGATGGAGTTGCCCGGTTGGCTTGAAAAGCTGACACCCGATATGGTTCAGGATGCCGGCGTCTATACCATGAGCGTGCCGGTTGGAGTCATAGCTTATCCATTTACATTTCTGGCCACGGATCTGATCTCTGAGCTTTACGGCCGCAAGAAAGCACAGCTGGTGGTCTGGGTCGGTTTCTGGATGAACGCTTTTATGCTCTTTTTGATGAGCATCAATCACTGGCTGCCCAACACGGCCGGAGTAAGCGGCGGCTTGAATTTGTTTGAAGGAGTGTATGAGTTCATGATAGGCAATACTATTGCCAGTATGATCGCATACCTCACGGCCCAAACTGTTGACGTCCGACTCTTTCATTTCTGGAAGAACTTAACCAAGGGGAAGCATTTGTGGCTGCGGAACAATGCTTCGACAACAGTCAGTCAGCTCGTGGATTCCACTGCCATTCTCTCCATCTTATATATGGCCGGAAACCTTGGTGAAGATGTAACAACCATTGGGGCTTTGGTCATTCTAATTATCAATTCTTATCTCTTTAAATTTTTCTTCGCACTGTTCGACACACCGCTTTTCTATTTTGGGGTCAGATTATTCAAAGATTTTGAAGAAGATCCGTCGGAGTACAGCCTCCACGATTAGCCTTTAAACAGAGTGGGCCGAGGTTTGGCAGAGGGGGCCGGGAGTCAACAAATTTTCCGGAAATTTTTAGCAAAAAAACATTGACATGAATACCTAAAGTACCCTATATTGGGAATCCGATTTCGACACGGGTTGAACACAATTTCATGATTGCATTCAACCCGTTTTTTGGCTCTAAGATTTGAGCAGAAAATCGGACATGTTCATTGACGTAGTGGGA